>SFHK01000048.1 GCA_004556395.1 Clostridiales bacterium | reverse complement strand
AGGTAGGCAGCGCCGGGGTTCATAAGGAGACGGTAGGAAGCTGGGAGAAGCGCTTATTCTGAAACACGAAGGTTCGAGAGAACACGCTTTCAGGGGTTTCCGGGGCCGGGGTAAGCCGGAAACGGGAGCTGGTGCATCTTCCATGAAAGAAAAGTTTGCTGAGAGACGGCAGATTCATTTGCCGCAATCATCTGAATAAAGTCCATAAGGCCGCCGGGCAGGGGAGTGCGCTTTCCACCCGGCGGCTATTCTTTTATGCGTTTTTGCGGTTGAGGATGATTTTATCCCTTCACGGAGCCCTCCGCCAGACCGGACACGACGAAATGCTTTTGGAACACGGCGAAGAGCAGGAGCATGGGAATCTGCGCCAGAATCGACGCGGCGAAAATCCATTCCCAGCGGGTGGAGTGCGCGCCCTTGAGCGACTGGATCATGACGGGGAGTGTAATCTGATCCTGCGCGCCGCCGAGCACGACCTTCGCGGAGAAGAATTCCTCCCATGTGCCCTGCAGGCAGAAGATGGCCAGCGTGCCGATGCCGGGCAGCGCGATGGGCAGCATCACGCGGAAGAACGCCGTCATATGCCCGCCGCCGTCCATCTTCACGGCTTCCTCCAGCTCTCTGGGAAGCGCCTCCATGGACGCGCGCAGGAAGAACGTGTTTCCGCAGATGCCCGCGCCGACGTACAGCAGAATCAGGCCGGCCTTCGTGCCGATCAGGCCGTTCGGCGGCGCGCCGATGCCCTGCAGCACGAGGAACTGCGGGATGATGCCAAGGAATCCGGGCAGCATCAGCGCAAACAGATACACGCGGAACAGCACCTCGCGTCCGAAGAAGTCGATGCGCGCGAACCCGTAGGCGGACAGCGCCGAGATCATCACCGTGACGCCCGTCGTCACAAGCGTGATGACCACGCTGTTGAACGCCGCCCGGGGCAGCGTGGACTGCGACAGGACGTGTTCATACGCCGCGAAGCTGATTCGCGTGGGCACCAGATGCGGCGGATTGGGCAGCACATAGCTGAATTCCTCGAACGAATTGCACAGCATGAACCAGAACGGCAGAATAAAGATTACCGCGCTGACGATCAGAACCATCCAGAACGCGGCCTTTCCCAGCTGCTTCATTCCATCCGTCCCCCTTCCGTGCGGAAGACCCGGTTGAGCACAACCGTCGTCAGCAGCACCAGTATGGCCGTGATCAGGCCGATGGCCGCGCCCTGTCCGAACTCAAACAGGTTAAACGACCGGTCGTACAGCAGGTATTGCAGCACGCTGGTGGTTCCGCGCGGGTTGCCGCTGGTGAGCATCATCACCTGAATGAACACGCCGAAGGAGCCGATGACCATGTTCACCAGCACATAGAACGTGGTGCTCTTCAGAAGCGGCACGGTGATATGCCAGAACTGCTGCGTCCGGCTTGCGCCGTCCAGCATGCCGGCCTCGTATAGCTCCGCGGGAATGCCCTTGAGCCCGGCGATGTAAATCACCATCGCCCAGCCGATGTTCTTCCAGATGCCCAGCAGCCAGATGACCAGATTCGCCGTCCACGTGCGGTTCAGCCACGAAACGTATTCGGGCAGCAGGCCGAACACGTCCTTCAGCAGATAGTTCACCAGTCCCGCGCCGCCGGCGTTGAACATGTAGGCAAACACGTTGCCGACGATGACCCAGCTGGTGATGACCGGCAGATAGAAGCACGTGCGAAAGAAAAGCTGCGTGCGCCGAAGCGAATTGACCATCACCGCGAACACCATGCCGAACAGCAGAATGAACGGCGTGGTGACCAGCGCGTACAGAAAGTTGTTCCGCACGGCCAGAAGCAGCCGGTCGCCCGTTTCGGCGAACAGCGCCAGATAGTTCTTGAGCCCCGCCCACGTGATCGTCCGCTCCACGATGTGGTAATCGGAAAAGCTGATGCGGATGTTGAAGAACATGGGATAGAACACGAACACGCAGGCCAGAAGCAGCCCCGGAAGCACAAACGGCGCGGCCGGCACCAGATTCCGGACGCGCTTGCGGCGAAGAAGCCGCGCCTCGCGAAGCATGGCCGCCTGCGGATTGTAGGTAAATGGCGTCATGCCAATCCCCCCGATTCATAAGAAAGCGCCGCCGCGCTCCCTCGTATGGCTCGGGGAGCCGGGTTTTCCGGCTCCCCGAAGATGAATGCCTTATTTCGCCAGCTCGACGTCGATTTCGGCGGCGTACTTGGTCAGCGTGGCCTGCACGTCCGCGCCCTCGATGAAGATCTCGGTCATTGCGTCCGTCCACAGCTGCTCAACGGCAGAGGCCTGCGGAGTGGGGATGCGGCTGCGCGCGCTTTCCAGCTGCTTCATGTACACGCTCCACTTCGGGTCGGCCTGCACAGCGTCGCTGTTCACGCAGGACTTCAGCGTGGGGATTACGCCCACCTTGAGAAGCTCAAGCTGTACGTCCTCGCTGAGCATGAACTGCACGAAGCGGAACGCGGCTTCCTTCTTTTCGCTGCCGGAGAAGATGACGATGTTCTCGCCGCCGACCACGGACGCGCTTTCGCCGTTCCAGGTGGGGATCAGCGCCGGGACGATGCCCTTTTCATCGCTGAAGGGCGCCCAGGGGCCTTCGAAGAACATGGCGTACTCGCTGTTGATGCCGTCCCACGCGTCGGACGTGCCGTCCACGTCGCGGATGGTGAACACGTGATCCGCGTGAAGCTGCAGCATGGTGTTGATGGCTTCCACGCTTTCCTCGCTGTCCAGATAGCCGCTCGCCTTCGTGAAGCCCTCGTCGGTCACTTCGCCGCCGAACAGCCAGAAGTAGGGATACAGATCCCAGTCGCCCAGACCGGAAACGTTCAGCTTGTACTGACCGTCGCCCTTCTCCATGCATGCCTCGACGAACTCTTCCATCGTTTCGGGCGCGGTTTCGAAGCCCAGCTCCTTCAGTACGTTCAGGTTGACGACGGCCGCCTTGCAGTTGGTGTTGAGCGGCAGGCCGTAGTAGTGGCCGTTCCACAGGTTGGTGGACAGCGGGCCGTCCAGCACGGCGTCCTTCAGCGCGTCGAAGCCTTCGATTTCATCCATGGCCACGATGCCGCCCAGCTTGGCGTACGCGCTGGTTTTGGTGATGTCCACGCGCGCCACGTCGGGAACCATGCCGGTGCCCAGCGCGGTTACGAGCATCTGGTTGAAGTCTCCGCTCTGACGAATGGCTTCCACCTTGATGTCCGGGTTCGCGGCCTCGAACATTGGGATGATCACGTCGTCGATGACGGGCGTTTCGGCGTCGCCGTAGGTGTGCCAGAAGGTGATGGTGACCGGCTCCTCTGCGGTCGCCGCGGCGCAGACACCAAGCATCAGAACGATCGCCAGAAGCAGAGCAAACAGCTTTTTCATGGAAGTTCCCTCCTTCTATTTTTTCATGCGCTTCAGCGCAGGAAAATCAGGTTCCAGTATTCCAGCGCGGGCTGCGTGAATTCGGCGTACGCGCCGTTCGCGTCGCGTCCGGTCTGGAATTCCAAAGGCAGGGGAAGCGGCGATTCGCCGTCGGGCGAAGCGAGCCAGACCTCCCGGACGGGGTAGTCCGTGTACAGGCGCGTTTTCACGTTTTCGTGCGCGATGGGCGGCTTCTTCGTCTGCTCCTCGTCGCGCCAGCCGTCGTCCGTGCCCGTCAGGTTCAGAAAATGGTAGATCTCGGTGGAAGAGTCCGCCTTGGCGAAGCACCACACGGTATCGCTCCGTCCGTCCGCGCTGACCGGCAGCCCTTCCAGCCGCACGGTTCGCGAAACGGGACGTTGCCCGTCGCGCAGGAGATTTTCGTAGGCTACAAGGAAGTCGTACAGCCGGCCGACCGCGCTTCGCAGTCCGTCGTCCATGCGCTTTTTGCCGTCCGCCGGGAAATACTCGTCCGACAGCATGTTCCCGCCGTTGCCGAGCTCGATTCGGCTTCCGCCGGAGGCGAACACTACGCAGTCGAGCATCCGCACGGTGGCCGGGTTGAATGCGGCCTTCGGATTGCGGTAGTTGACGTAGGCAGCGACGATCAGCGATTTGCCGCCGCTCTGCTCGCACGCGCCCAGAATCGCCCGGTGCAGCGTGTAGTAATCGTCGTACAGCCGGCCGTTCGCGTTTCGATCCCATGGCCAGAATTCGGTGTACAGCACGTCGACCGCGCTCACATTCACGTTTTCAATGCCCTGCGCGCCCACGGGGTTGAACGCAAGGTATTTATCGCCGATGGCCGCTTTTGCGGCGTTCAGGAACGCCGTGTAGCCGTCCTTCACCAGATAAATCGGCTTTCCGTCCGCGTCATAGCCCAGCGGGCCGCCGTCGGCTGTGCGCATGGGGCCGTTTTCGCCGATGGTGTCTCCGTGCCAGCCGTCAAAATCGAAGGCTTCGAAAACCCGGTTTTCCTGCGCGAAGATGTAGTTCTGCCAGTCCGGGTTCAAAAGGTTGAAATATTGCAGAACGCCCACCGGCCCCAGCTTCGCGTCCATATCGCAGGTGAAATCCGCGCCGTTCGCCCGAACCAGCCGCCAGTCGGCCTGTACGCCGGACCCGTCGGTCAGGTAGGTCTCGTTGGCGGCGTAGATCATGTTGTATGCCATGCACGCCATGCCCCGGTCGTGCGCGGCCCGGAGATACGCGCGCACCGTGTCGCCGGAGATCCAGCGGCCCGACCAGTCACGCCAGCCGGACAGGTCGTCCGCCAGCGGGCGATGATGACGGTACTGCCAGTCGTAAAACTGCACGCCGTTCAGGTGATATCGCGCCATCTCGTCCGCCTTGCTCTCCGCATCGGCGGACGGCGTAAAATCCCACACATAGCCGTACCGTGGAAATTTCGTCCACGAGGAGGAAACGTCCACCGCCGCGAAGGCCGAGGTCAGCACGTTCTGCTGTTCGTCCAGCGCTTCGACCTCAAGCGCGTAGCCGCGCCCGTCCGCGTCCGGCAGGGAAAGCGGAAAGCGCTTCGATGCGGGCAGCTGCCAGTCCCACACGCAGCGTTCCAGCGAATACAGGCGCGCGCGAAGCGCGGTCGCTTCCGCCGGCAGGTTTTCCAGACAGACCACTGCCGTCTCACCCGGCGCATACATGCTTTTTTCCGTGTGGCAGACCATGGTTTCATCCCCTTTTGCAGAACGCGCGCCCGCAAACAATACAAGAAGCGCAAGCGCGCAGAAGCATCGCAGAATCTTGTTCATCGCCATTTCCCTTTTCGAAGCAAGAATATCAGATTCCATGGAAAATGTCCATATGTTATGCGCATAACCATCAAAAATATCGAATTTTCACAAGCAAATTTGTAGAAAACGGCACAACTACCGAAGGTCTCTCACGCTCTGTCCCTTCACGACGCGCGCGGGAAGTCTGACGGCGCAGGGTTCCTGCGTTGTTTTGTCCAGAATGCCGAACAGTACGCGCAGCGCGGTCTCCGCCTTGGCGGAAACGTTCTGGTGCACGGTGGTCAGCCTCGGGCGAATCACGCGGGAAAGGATGTTGTCGTCAAAGCCGGTAACGGAGATGTCCTCCGGCACGCGCAGGCCGTGATCCAGAAAGAAATCCATAGCTTCCACGGCATAGTAGTCCGATATGAACATCAGCACCGTCGATTCGCGCTCGCGCGCACGGTCGACCAGGCGGCGGTAGTCCTCCGGACGGCGCTTGCGATCCTTCGATATGCAGAAATACGCGTCCTCCGACCACGAAAGCCCGCCCGCCGCCAGCGCGCTTCTGTGACCGCGCAGCCTTCGCGCGTCCACGCCCCAGAGCGTCGGCTGGTCGCCGACGAAGAGAATCCGGCGGTGCCCCAGCTTCAGAAGATGCTCGGTCATCAGCTGCATGCCGCGCTCGTCCTCAAGGCCAACGTTGTTATATTGCTCCCCGTCGTCAAAATAGCAGTCCACGAACACGATGGGCTTGCGCGCCGCCTGCATGAGCTCGCGGCACTGGTTGGCCTGTAAGCCCATCACGATCAGCCCCACGGCGTTCCATGTCTGCGAAATGCGGTGAATCTCCGCGGCGTTCTGCGCCGCGTGAAGCATGGTATAATATCCCCGCGAGCGGATGGAGTTTTCCAGCGCCGCGATCATTTCGCTGACGAAGGGATCCTGCAGCGCGAATTTTTCCTCGCGGTTCGGGTAATTGGTAATCACGCCGACGATTTCGCTGTCGCCCTTCGCCAGCATCCGCGCGCCCATGTTGGGAATGTACTGATATTGCTCCAGCTTCTGACGGATGAGCTGCGCCGTCTCTGGCGCCATTTTTTCCAGATGACCGTGAATCACGTTGGATACCGTGGCGGTGGAAACGTTCAGCGAATTGGCAATCTCCTTAATCGTCATACAAAAACATCTCCCTGTTATGCGCGTAACAGGGAGAGTATAACCGGAAATTCAGGGTCTTGTCAAGCCAGATGCGCGGCCGTACGCTGGGTTTTTAGGAACGCTTCGTGCTGGGCGCGGCTTTTGGTGATGAATTCGTGCGTCAGATACGCAGGCTGAATTTCCCGAATCAGCGCTGCCACGGCCGGGGTCTCAAACGGCCGGTGCGGGTCGATTTTCAGAATCCACTCATATGCGTTGCCCAGCCGCGTCCAATAGTCGCCGTCCTGCGGCACGCCCGCGCGCAGCATGGCTCGAACCGCGTCGCCGGTCGCGCCGAAATTCATGTGCAGCCCGCGCACGCGGCTTGCCAGCGCGCCGTGCGCGTCCATCTGCCGGAGGACGTAGGCCGCGCCGTCGCGCTCGCCCGTCAGGTCGAGATTGGTATGCATCAGATGTCCCACGTCCAGCATGATTCCGGTGCGGGGATAGCCTATGCCGTCCAGCATCCGCCGCGTCATTTCCGGGCGCGTGAACGTGAAGCCCGGCCACCAAAGGTTTTCCAGCAGCAGCTCAAAGGAATACGAACGTCCCTCCATCGCCCGGTTCAGCACCTCGGCGGAAGCGTCGATGACCTCCTCGTCCGTGTGCTCGAAGCGATAGGAAACGGTTTCGCGGATGGATACGTCCGAAACGTGAAACACGACGTATTTTACATGAAGCGATTCGGCGAAATCCATCTGTCTGCGGAAGAACTCGACGATCGCTTCCGGCGTTTCGCCGCCGAAGCGGTCGTACGCCGCCTGCATCGAGCCGAATTCCCGCAGCACGGGTTCCTCCTGTCCCCGGTAAAAGTCGACCCAGCAGGGGAAATAGCCCAGATGCAGACCGGGCACCGCGTCCGGCGGCAGGAAGGAAAGTGTGTTTTCGCCCCACGGCATGACCTCCAGCCCGTCCAGCGAAAACGTGCGCAGGAACGCGCGCACGTCGTCCGCGTCCCGGTAGCGCTCAAGGTCGTAAGCCGTGTTCGTGAGGTTTGTCGTTTCAATCATGCGTCAAATCCGTCTCCTTCGTAGAGCAGCCGGCCGCCGTCCAGCGCGCAGCGCAGACAGCCGCCCGCGCCCACATGCCACGCCCAGTAGTCCTTTTTCGGCTCGCCCAGCTCGCTCATCAGCGCCATAACCGTGCCGCCGTGCGCCACGATCACCAGCGGCGCGTCGCCGCCCGCCGCGCAGATGTTCTCGAACGCCCGCACCGTGCGCGCGACAAAGCCGCGGCGGTTCTCGCCGCCCGGGCAGTCGCCCTCGCACAGGCCGTCGACCCACGCGCGATACGCCGCGTCGTTCTTCATGTCGTCGGCGGAACGGTTTTCAAACGCGCCGAAGTCCATTTCCCGAAGGCCGTCCACAACGATCTGCCGCGCATGGGGGAACAGAATCGCCGCCGTCTCCCACGCGCGCAGAAGCGGACTCACATACACCGTTTCAATTCCCTTTAGCGGAGCCGCCGAAAGCGCCGCGCGTCCCGCCGCGCAGAGCGGCTCGTCCGTCCGGCCGATATAGCGCCGGAGACGGTTGCCCTCGGTCAGGCCGTGGCGAATCAGATATACGCGCCTCATTTCAGCACCTGCGGAAGTCCGCACACCATGCGCACGACGCGCTCCGCCTCCGCCGCCAGCCGGTTCACCAACCGCCCCGTCTGCTCGCGCGTTTCGCGCTCGTTTCGATCCAGCGGAACGATGCCGCTGCCCACCTCGCAGACGATCACGACATCCTTCTCGCGCAGCGCGTCAAACAGTCCCTGCGCGTTCTCCGGCGCGCGCGCCACAAGGTTCTGAAGGTTGTAAAGCACCGGCCGCGCGTCGAGCACCGCGTCCGCCATCTGTTCATCCGTATAGCCCAAAGTCCGGCGCGCGTAGGTGCGCTTGCCCGACGCGACGCCGCCCGTAATCAGTATCATTCAGATTCCTCCCAGATTGATCGCCGCCAGCATGAAAAGCTCCGCCAGCGACAGAAAATAGCCGCTCAGGTCTCCGCTCATACCGCCGAACTGCTTTGTGCAGATTTGGTACAGCCGAGCCGCCGCCAGCCCCGCCGCCAGCGGAAGCAGAAGCCCCCGCGCACCGCAGAGCACGACCAGCGCCGCGCTTAAAACGACGATCCAGCCGCCCAGCAGCCAGAGACACAGCCGCTTGTCCGCCGACGCGCGGAACGTGGACAGAAGCCCGCGCCCGTCCGTGCCCGGGTACGCCAGCGAGCAGAATCCGCTCACCGCCCGTGACAGCGCAAACATGCCGAGGAGTGCGCCCGACGTTCGCAGACCATCCTTCATCGTCGCGTTCAGCGCCAGCGCCGCCATCAGATACACGCCCACGTAAATCACGGCGAACGCGCCCGCGTGCGGATCCTTCAAAATTTCCCGCTTGCGCGCGGGCTCGGCATAGCTGCTCAGCGCGTCCACGGTGTCGGCGAAGCCATCTAAATGAATGCCGCCGGTCACCAGAATCGGAAGAATCGTCATGGCCGCGCCGCGAAGCAGCGACGGGGCAAGGAAGTGCGCGCACACAAGGCGCAGAAGAAGCATCAGCGCGCCGATCACAAGCCCGACCAGCGGAAACGCGGGCAGCATATAGCGCATGTTGTCGTCTTCCCACTTCACGCGCGGCGTCGGCAGGCGCGAAAACATCTGAAACGCGGTCACGATCGAACGAAGCGCCTTCATGCCCGGCCTCCCTTCAGCCAGACCGGCTGGCCGCAGACGACCTCGCATACCTCGTCCGCCATTTCGGCGATGCGGCAGCCGAGCCGTCCCATGATCTGCATATACCGCTCGGTGCCTTCGCCGTATTCGCGGCCGTCCGAGCCGACCTCGTTGGTCACGATCACCAGATTCGCTGCCCGGCGCGCCAGCGAGCGGATGCCGTCCAGACAGCGCTCCTCCGCGTTTTCGCCGGCGCCGTCCGGCTCGAACATCTCGTTCGCGACCAGATTTCCCAGACATTCCAGCAGCACGCTCGCGCCCTCCGGCAGGGGGAGACCTCCAACGTCCACGCCCTTTTCCAGTGTTTCAAAGCCCTTTCCGGCGCGCAGCTGCCTGTGGCGCGCAATGCGCCGCGCGGCGTCCTCGCCGCAGGGAATCATCGTGGCGACGTACACGCGCGGCAGGGAATAGGAAAGCATCCGCGATTCCGCGTAGGTGCTCTTCCCGCAGCCGGAGCCGCCGGTAATGAGTGTAATCATTATAAACCCCTCACATGCCGATGTCCGAGAACGTCAGCATATTATTGTAGATTTCCAGCGCCATATCGAGCATCGGCATGGCCGCGACCGCGCCGGTACCCTCGCCCAGCCGCAGACCCGCGCATATGAGCGGCTTCAGCTGCAATTCCTCCAGCAGCAGCCGACCCGCCGGTTCCGCGGACACGTGGCTGGCGAGCATGCAAACGCGAGCGCGCGGACACAGGCGCGCCGCCGTCAGCGCGGCCACGGCGCTGATTACGCCGTCCACCAGCACCGGAACGCGCGCCAGCGCGCCGCCGATGAACACGCCCGCCATGGCGGCAATGTCGTAGCCGCCGAGCTTCCGCAGCACGTCAAACGCGTCGCTCGCATCCGGTTCGTTCACGCGGATTGCCTGCTCGACTACCTCAATCTTCCGCCGCAGGCTTTCGTCGCTCAGCCCGGAGCCGCGCCCGGTTACCTCTCGCGGCGAACGCCCCAGAAGCGCCGCCGCCATCGCCGCCGACGTGGTCGTGTTGCCCACGCCCATCTCGCCGGTCGCCAGCAGACGATACCCCCGACGGGCAAATTCCACCGCGCGCTCCATGCCGAAGGTCAGCGCGGCCTCCGCCTGCTCCGCCGTCATCGCCGGGCCGGACAGAATATTTTTCGTCCCGTCCGAGATGTGCGGCCCTCCCAGCCCGGCTTCATCCGAGCGCGTGAACATGCCCACGTCATAGGGAAAAACCTCCGCGCCCGCCAGACGCGCCATGCGGCACACATTGCTCTCTCCGCGCGCCATCATCTCCGCCACGGTTCGCGTGACGCGTACCGGCGTGATGGCGATGTCCGGCGCGGCCACGCCGTTGTCGGCGCACATGGCCAGCACCGCCCGCGGCTTCAGGCTGATCCTCTCGCTGCCCGTAAGCGCCGCAACGGCAACCAGATCGTCCTCCAGCGCCCCCAGACTGCCCACAGGCTTGGCAATCTCGTTCAGCCGCGCCCGCGCCCGCCGCGCCGCCCCTTCGTCCGGCGGCAGAATCCGTTCATTCATCGCACAAAAATCCATGCCGTTTCTCTCCATATCCTTTTCTGTGTCCAGTATACCCCGCAATCGCCCGTTCGTCAATCGCCGATTTCTCTTGTGCCGGGACGCATTAAAAAAGGGGAGAGCAAGACAGGATTCCGCGGGCGGCGAAATCCTGTCTATAAAAAAGGAATATCAGCGCTTTTTCATGGTCAGGGAGATGCGGCCGGTTTTGGGGTCTACGTTCAGAACGGTGACTTTTACGACGTCGCCTACGCGCACGACCTCGGAGGGGTGGCGGATGAAGCGGTCGGCGAGCTGGGAGATATGGACGAGGCCGTCCTGATGCACGCCGATATCGACGAACGCGCCGAAGTCGATCACGTTGCGCACGGTGCCGGTGAGCTCCATGCCGGGCTTCAGGTCGTTCATATCCATGATGTCGGCGCGGAGCATCGGCGGGGGCAGCTCGTCGCGCGGGTCGCGGCCCGGCTTTTCCAGCTCGCGCAGGATGTCGCGCACGGTCATTTCGCCCGCGCCGGTCATTTCGCTCAGCTTCGGGATGGTCAGCCGCTCCGCACGGGCGGTCAGGCCGTCGACCTTGCCGTTTTTCACGTCGGCCAGTGTGAAGCCGCAGGCCTTCAGAAGCTTCTCGGCTGCGTCGTAGCTTTCGGGGTGCACCCCGGTGTTGTCCAGTATGTTCGCGGCGGCGGGCACGCGCAGGAAGCCGGCGCACTGCTCGAAGGCCTTCGGGCCGATCTTGGGCACCTTCAGAAGCGCTTTGCGCGAAAGGAACGCGCCGTTTTCCTCGCGGTACGCCACGATGTTCTTCGCCGTCGTGCGCGTAAGGCCGGAAACGTAGCTCAGGAGCGAGGGCGAGGCGATGTTCACGTCCACGCCTACGCCGTTCACGCAGTCCTCCACTACGCCCGTCAGCGCTTCGTCCAGCCGCGCGGGCGGCATGTCGTGCTGATACTGTCCCACGCCGATGGCCTTGGGATCGATCTTCACCAGCTCCGAAAGCGGGTCCTGAAGCCGCCTTGCGATGGACACGGCGGAGCGCAGCGACACGTCAAAGTCCGGAAATTCCTCCGCGCCCAGCTTGGACGCGGAATACACGGACGCGCCCGCCTCGCTGACCATCATGTAGCCCACGCCGGGGAAATCCCTCAGAAGCTCGGAAACAAAGATTTCCGACTCCTTGGAAGCCGTGCCGTTGCCGATGGCGATGGCGGTGATGTGGTAGCGGCGAATCATATCCGAAAGCGTTCTCGCCGCTTCTTCCTTTTTGTTGTGCGGCGGGGTGGGGTAGACCACGCCGGTTTTGAGCACCTTGCCGGTCTCGTCCACCACGGCCAGCTTGCAGCCGGTGCGGTAGGCAGGGTCGAAGCCCAGCGTCACGCGGCCGCGCAGGGGCGGCTGCATGAGAAGCGGCTTCAGGTTCTGCGCGAACATGCGAATGGCCTGCTCGTTGGCGCGGTCGGTCAGCTCGGCGCGAATTTCGCGTTCCAGCGACGGGAACAGGAGCCGCGTCCATGCATCCTCAATCGTGTTTTCCAGAAATTCCCGATAATTGCCGCCCGGAACGAGCACCTGCGCGGCGATTTCGGCGCGCGCTTCGGCTTCGTCCACCTCGATGGAGACCTTCAGCCATTCCTCCTTCTCGCCGCGGTTGATGGCGAGAACGCGGTGGCTCTGCGTCAGGCGAATCGGCTCGGAGAAGTCGGCATATTGCCGGTATACGCTGTCGCCCTCCTTCGCGGTGCGGGAGCGCAGCGCGCCCTTGCGGCGAATCAGCGCCTTTTCGCGCGCGCGGATGGCGGCGTCGTCCGAGAAATCCTCGGCGAGAATGTCGCTCGCGCCGGAAAGCGCGTCCGCGGGCGTTTCTACGCCCTTTTCGGGATTGACGTATGCCTGCGCGATCTCCGAAAGACTGCCTTTCCTTTGCAGGCGAATCAGCGTCGCGAGCCCTTCCAGCCCCTTTTCGCGGGCGACGGACGCGCGCGTCTTGCGCTTGGGACGGTAGGGGCGATAAATGTCCTCGAGCTCGGAAAGCGTCTTCGCGCTCTCTACGGCGCGCGCCAGCTCGTCCGTCCATTTGTCCTGCGCCTGAATGGCCTTGGCGATTTCCTCCCGGCGCGCGTCCAGCCCACGCAGGGACGCGAGCTTCTCGGAAAACTCGCGCAGCGTCTGGTCGTCGGTGTTCCCATGCATTTCCTTGCGATAGCGGGCGATAAAGGGAATGGTCGCGCCGCCGTCGAGCAGCTCGATCACGTTTTGCGCGTGCGCGGGCTGCATATGATATTGCGCTGCAAGCGCAAGTGCGTGTTTGTCCATGTGGTTCCTCCGTTGTATGTTTTTGTGCGTTTCAACCCATTATAGCGCATGTTGCCATGAAAACGCAAGGCGTTTTTTTATCAAAAGGCACTTTACAAGCGGCGCGAAAAAGACTACAATGAACATGGAACCCTGTATACTGGAAGGAAGAACGAATGAAGAAGAAATACGCTCGCCGTTCGCGCGGCGGATACAGCTGGATACGGGAGTCGAACGGCAGTCTGAAGCTGGCGCTTCTGATTGTTTTCGCGTTTCCGGTGGGACTGTATCTGATGTGGACGGACGACTGCGGCTGGCCGAAATGGCTGAAGTCGGCGGTATCCGTGGCGTTTGCGGCGCTGATCGCGTGCGCGCTCGTGGTGCTGAAGCCGATTTCCTCTTATCAGGACGCAGGCGGCATCGAAATCGTGGCGGAGCGGAACGACCGGAAGATGCTGGGTCCGCTGAAGCCTGCGGACGTGCCGGACACCGCGCAGCTGGTGATCGACGCGCAGGAAACCAGCTCGCTGATTTCCGAGCCTACGCCTACTCCGCAGCCGTTCATGGTCTACTGTAACGACAACGGCCTGTATTACCATCTGGCGGGCTGCCGCTATGTCTATGAAGGCAAGACCCCGCGCGTGACGCTGCAGCAGGCTTTGAACGCTGGAAAAAGCGCCTGCAAGCTTTGCAAGCCCCCGACGGAGGTCACGTACTGATGAAAGAACGCCCGTGCGCCGCTCTTTTTCGAGCGATCCGCGCGGGCGCTTCTCTTTTTTTCTGAAGGATTACCGGGTGAGGCCGTCCATCTCCATCATCTTTTCAAGCACCTTGATGTCGCTGGTGATGTCGATCGCGTCGCTCTTGAACAGCATGTCGAGCTGCTTTTCGAACCCGGCGACGAGCTTATCCAGAATGCTCTCGATGCGCGCGCGGGACGACGCGATGTTCTCGCCGCTGGAGGGCTGATGCTCGAGCCGCGCGTACTGGCGCAGCAGCTTCAGCGTCGTGGGCAGGTAATACTCCATGAAGGTCTGAATGTCCGCCTTGCGCTCCGGCTTCTGCTCCACCAGATGGAAGATGTTGGCGGTGATTTCCTCGATGCGGTCGATCTTGCGCGAAACCTCTTCGTCGTCGATGGCCACGTTCAGCGCGCGGATCTCCAGAATGATTTCGCGGTATTCGTTCGCTTCCGCGTCGATGGGCTCTTCGGAGGGGCGCGGCTTGGCGGCTTCCGGCGCGGGCTTGCCCTCGCGGCGCAGAATCAGCAGGCGGCGGCCTTCGTCGATGTAGGCTTCGGCGGACAGCAGTCCTTTCTTCTTCATGCCGGCAATGTCGCGGCGCAGCCGCTTTTCGTCGACGCCCATTTCGCTCATCAGTGCGTCAAGGCTGTAGCTGGCGCTGTCGCCGATGCAGGCGATGTAATCGCCGTATTTTCCTTCGCGCTGGCGCATCAGCCACGCGACCACGAGGAAGAGCGCCACCACGCCGCTCACCGGCAGCACGAACTTGAGCAGGCTTCCGAAAATTTCGCCGACGGAGCCGCACAGCACGAGGATGGCCAGCAGATAAACCCAGCGCATCAGCCGGTCGCTCAGGCCGAACATGCGGCGCGCTTTTTTCAGCAGCATGAATACGCCGATGATTCGCACATAGGGAATCATCAGAAGAATGGCAATGCCGATCCAGTCCCCGTCGATCGAACCCGACGAGCGGTTGTTTGATTCAAATTTCAATCCGGAGTCCCTCCTGTATGCTGCGCCCTTTCGCTAAACAGGCGTGCCAGTCTATTATAGCACAGATTTTGTGTGCGTGATATAAAGAATTTGTCAATTCAAAAGCTTCGTCCGCGCGCCGGAATACAGAAGTGCGAGCCGGTGAAGCGGGCGCGTCAGGCCGACATAGAGCAGCCGGGCATTCAGGTCGTCGTCCGGGTAGGCGCTTTCGCCCGCGTCGGCGAAGATTACGCCGTCGAATTCCAGACCCTTCACGGCCGAGGCGGGGGCGACGTATACGCCGCCGGTGTACTCCGTGTCCTCGGTGTTCAGCACGCGCGCGTTCAGGCGGGCGGGAAGCCGCGCGGCCAGCGCGCCGGCGCGGGAAGCGTAGCGCTCGATCACACAGATCACGCGCATGCCGGCCTTCATCCACTCGTCAATCAGATCGGCGATTTTCTGCGCCTGCTCGTCCTCGCCGGAGAACGGCAGAAAGACGGGCGCCTCGCCGTGCCGGATGACGGCGCGCGCCTCCGTCTGCCCGGCGACCGGACGGTTGCGGGCGACGGTGAGCGCCGTGTCCATGATTTCGACGGTGCTTCGATAGCTGGTAATCAGCTCATGCCGCGCGCAGGTCCCCTTCAGGATGCCGTTCAGTTCGTCCCAGCTGTGCAGACCGCGCCAGCCGTGAATGCCCTGCATCAGGTCGCCGACGATGGTAAACGTGGCGGCGGGCATCAGATCGGACAGAAGCGAGATTTCGAAGAGATTGAAGTCCTGCGCTTCATCGATGACCACGTGGCGCATATCAATGCGCTTCAGCGGCAGAAGGCGCGTGGCGAGATAGGCGATGGGCGCGACGTCCTCTGCTTCCAGCGGCTGCTTCGCGTTCATGCGCGAAAGCGTGCGCTCGGCGGCGGCCCTGACGGTCGGATCGCTCGCGTGCGCGAGCGCGTCCTCCCAGAAGGCGCGATACAGCGCCAGCGGCTCCGTGGAGGGCAGCGCCGCGAGGGTGGCCTTGATAAAGGGTTTCACCTCATCGTCAATCTGCTTTATGCGCTCGTCCCGGCTCTGATACAGCCGCGCAAGGCGCGTCTTCTGCTCCGCGGGGTCGGAAACCTGCTTGCGCAGCAGCGCGGCGCGGCGGTCGCATTCGTCGCGGAACCAGTTCTGCAGGCGGCGGGCGGCCGAACCGACGCGGTTTTTCAGCTGCTTTTCAAACTCCGAAACGCGCCGCGCCATCGGGAAGGGCGCTTCGTCCACAAGCAGGAAGTGATCCAGCTCTTCCTTGCCATACAGCTTCACCGGGCCGAACGCGATGCCGTCCTCGGGCGCGAAGTCCGCTTCATAGCGCCGGAAGAATTCCGCCAGCATGCGCTTCAGCCGCAGGGAGCCCTTGAAGCGGGCGACGGCGGCAAACGCTTCGCGCTCCCCGGCGGGCAGGCTGAGCACGGCTTCCGTGCGGTCGGAAAGATCCAGCTTCCCGAGCGATTTGCCTAAGAGGTCGAGCATCAGCAGCGAAAACGTGGTCTGATTGACGCGCTCCACGCCCAGATCGGGCAGCACGCCCGCGATATAGTTCAGAAACAGCGGGTTGGGTGCGAGAATGAGCATGTTTTCCGGGCGAAGCTGGTCGCGAAACGCGTACAGCAGATAGGCGATGCGGTGCAGCGCGATGGTGGTCTTGCCGGAACCGGCCACGCCCTGCACCACCAGCGACTGGCGTAGGGGATAGCGGATGACGTAGTTCTGCTCCGCCTGAATCGTGGTGACGATTTCCTTCAGGCGCTCGCCGTTCATGGCGTTCAGCGCTGATTGCAGATACGCGTCCTGAGACACGATGTCGGTGTCGAAGATGGAGAGGATTTCGCCGTCCAGAATGTCGAACTGCCGCTTGAGCGTCAATTCGCCCGATACGGCTCCGTCGGGCGCGGTGTATTCTACGTGGCCAAGCTGGCCGGAATAATACAGGTTTGCCAGCGGCGCGCGCCAGTCGATGACGACGCTTTCCAGCGAAGAGGAATCCATCACGCCGTATTTTCCAATGTAATAAACGCGCTCGCCCTTGCCGTGCTCGGTGAAATTGATGCGGGTGAAATAGGGCTTGCGGTGCGCGAGCACCATGTTCTTTTCCGTCTGCACGGCCTTTACGAACAGAATTTCGCGAATGGGCAGCTTGTCCGGGTCGAAGGCGCGGGCGTATTTCAACTCGGCCTCGGCCGACTGCTTTTCGGTCTCCGCGAGCGTCAGTTCCGCGTCCACTGCCTTCAGCGTGCGGTTCAGATGTTCTTTTTCTTCCCGATATGCAGGATGCGTGTATGCCGACATGGTGCCACCTCCTGATGTGTCGTGAACCTTCATTATACCGCGATGAGCCGCGAAAGGCAATGGAATTTACGATGAATATACAAACAAACCCTCCGGCACGGGCTTGTGCCGGAGGGAAAAACCGGGGAATTACTTGTTGGAATACAGACCGGACATGATGGCTTCGTAGGTGTCCTCGTCGATGGTACCGATGAAGTTGCCCTCGTCGTCGAAGATGGATTCCAGCGTCTCGCCCACGTTTTCCTCATACCAGAGCTGGAAATCGCGGATGGCGTTGAGCACGTTTTCGTCCTGAATGTCGACCGTGGCAAGCTCGGAATCCAGCCAGCCGCCATCCACAAGCGCCTTCACGAAGGCCTTCACGCGCTTCTTGTCCTGCATCCACTCGTCGGTGTACGGCGTGGTCTCGGGCGTGGGTTCCTCGGTCGGCTCGGGCGTGGGTTCCGGCGTGGGCTCGGGCGTCGGCTCCTCTGTCGGTTCGGGCGTGGGTTCCTCGGTCGGCTCCGCAGTGGGCTCGAGAATTTCGAAGTCCGCGTAGCGGGCGTAGGCTTCCAGCCCCTTGTCGTTGCGGACGCGAAGCCAGTTCATGCCTTCCGCCACCAGACGGACGCTTGCGCCCTTCGGAAGCGTCGCCGTGCGGCCGTCGTCCATATAGACGTTCGTTTCCGCGGCGATTACGCGCACCGTCAGATTATCGGAGGAAACATCCGTATATTCCTCGGTCAGGTACTCCGGCGTGTCCGTCGGCTCGACGGTCGGTTCGTCCGTGGGTTCGGGCGTAGGCTCGTCAGTCGGCGCGGCGGCGGGGAAGAGGATTTCGAAGTCGGCGGCAAGGCCGTAGGCTTCCAAGCCTTTCGCTTCATTGCGGATGAGAATCCAATCCTGTCCGACGGCGACCAGCGCAAATTCCGCG
>SFHK01000047.1 GCA_004556395.1 Clostridiales bacterium | reverse complement strand
AAAAATCCGGATTCCATCCGGCTGTATAACGTGCTGAACGGCCTTATGAGGCTTCGCAACGTGGACATTTACGTGACCGGCAGCAACTCGAAAATGCTGACGAAGGATGTTCTGACCGTTTTTCGCGGGCGCGGGGATGAGGTACGCGTCTATCCCATCTCGTTCAAGGAGTATTATGCCGCCGTCGGCGGAGACAAATCCGAAGCATACGAAGAGTACGCTTTATACGGCGGGATGCCGCTGGTCTTATCCAGAAAGACAGACGCGGATAAAATGGCGTACCTGCAAAGCCTGTTTACGGAGGTCTACTTCAAGGACATTACCGAGCGCTATGACATTGCCCTTCCGGATGTGCTCGCGGAGCTGACGGACGATCTGTGCTCGTCCATCGGCTCGCTTACCAACGCCAGCAAAATTGCCAACACATTGAAGACGGTAAAGGGAATCGCGGTTTCAAGCACGACCATCTCCAGTTACCTGAACTACCTGATGGAATCCTTCCTGTTCAGCAACGCCAAGCGCTATGACGTGAAGGGGAAGAAATACTTTGAATATCCGTCGAAGTACTACTGCGCCGACGTCGGCCTGCGCAACGCCCGGCTGAATTTCCGGCAGCAGGAGGAAACGCATATCATGGAAAACATCATATACAACGAGCTTCTGTGCAGGGATTTTTCCGTGGACGTCGGCGTGGTGGAGGTTTCGGAAAGCTCTGAGGCCGGGCAATCCAGAAAGCAGTGCGAGATCGATTTTGTGGTAAACCGGGGAACGAAGAAATACTATATTCAGTCTGCGCTGAATGTGAACGACCCAACCAAAATGGAGACGGAGATTCGGCCGCTGAAGCACACGAAGGATTTTTTCAAAAAGATCATCATCAGCAAGTCCTCCATGAAGCCGTGGACGGACGACGATGGAATCCTGCATCTCGGTTTGTATGAGTTTCTTCTGAATGAAAATTCGCTGGAGCTGTAAATCGAGCCCGCGGAGAAACCGAAAATCTCCGCGGGAGCGCGTTTTTTCGTTGCATTTTTTCGGGTTTTGTTGTAAGATACAAATTGGGTGATAAGGATATGAAATACCGTATGATCGCCGTCGATCTGGACGGCACGCTGCTCGACCCGAACGGCACGCTGAACGCGCGCATGGTTCGCGCGGCGAGAGCCGCCATGGAGCGCGGCGCGAAAATCGTGCTGTCGTCGGGGCGCATGCCGGCGGCGCTCAAGCACATTGGAGACGAAATCGGCGTAAACGCGCCCGCGGTCTGCTTTAACGGCGGCGCGGTCGTGAATCTTCAAACCGGCGAAACGCTGTATCAGACGCCGGTGCCCATGGATCTGGCGCGGGACATTGCCCGCGCGGCGGAGGAGCGCGGCATGTATCTGCACGCGTTCGTTCACGGCGGCTATATCGCGCCGGAATACAACGACAAGACGGCGGCGTACGAGCGGCTGTCCGGCGTGAAGGCCACGGTGGTGAACCGGCCGGTGTCCGAGGCGATGGACGAAGCGCCGATGAAGCTGCTCATCATCGACACGCCGGAGGGCGCGGAGGCCGCGCTGCCCGGCCTGCAGGCGCAGTTCGCGGGCAGAGCCACGATCATGCGCTCGCAGAAGCACCTGATCGAGTGCGTGGACGTGAACACCGGCAAGGCTGGCGCGCTTTCGTTCCTCGCAAAGCATCTGGGGCTGACCGCGGAGGAAGCCATTTCCTTCGGCGACGGCCAGAACGATCTGGACATGCTTCTGTGGTCGGGCGAAAGCTATGTGATGGACAACGCGCAGGAAGCGCTGAAAAAGGCCTCGCCGCGCTTTAAAATCGCGCCGTCCAACGCCGAGCAGGGCGTGGCGCAGGTGATCGAGCGGCTGATTGCCGAGGACAGAATCGGGGTGTAAGCTTGATTTCCGAAAAAAAGCTGGTGACCGCGCTGGGGCTGGAGGTTGTGGTTCCGTCGCAGGACGGCACGCTGCCCATTGAGGAATCGGACGTCTGCCGTCCGGGTCTTCAGCTGACCGGCTTCTGGGATTATTTCGCCTACGAGCGGCCGCAGCTGTTCGGAAAGGTGGAAATGGCCTACCTGAGCACGTTGGACGCGGATACGCTGGCGGCGCGTCTCAAGACGTTTTTCAGCTTCGCGCTGCCGTGCGTCATCGTGTGCCGCGGGCTGTCCATTCCGGAGGCCATGCTGGTCTGCGCGCGGGAGCGGCGCATTCCCGTGTACCGCACACAGGAAAACACGGTGCGGCTGGAAATGGCCATCATCAATTATCTGAACACGGAGCTCGCGCCGCGCCGCACGATGCACGGCGTGCTGGTGGACGTGTACGGCGTGGGCATGCTGATCACCGGCAACAGCGGCGTGGGCAAGAGCGAGGCGGCGCTGGAGCTGGTGAAGCGCGGGCACCGGCTGGTGGCGGATGACGTGGTGGAAATTTGCCGCGTGAACGATCACCGGCTCACGGGCACCGCGCCCGACCGCACGCGCCACTTCATGGAAATTCGCGGCGTGGGCATCATCGACGTGTACACCATGTACGGCGTCGCGTCCATCATTCGCGAAAAATCCATCGACATGGAGGTGCACATGGAGCTCTGGCAGGACGGCCATTCCTATGACCGGCTGGGGCTGGACAACCGCACCACCACCATTCTGGGCGTGAGCATTCCGTCATTGCTTCTGCCCATTCATCCCGGGCGCAACATCGCCATCGTGCTGGAGGTGGCGGCGCGCAACCTGCGCCTGAAGCAGATGGGCTACAGCGCCGCGGAGGAGCTTCTCCGGCGGCAGACGGGCATCAAAACGCGCCCGTACGGCTTTGACGAAAACGCGGATTATTCCGATCTTGACGAGGATTGACGGGAGGAAAACGATATGGTATACGTAGGCATCGATCTGGGCGGAACCAGCATCAAGGCGGGTCTGGTGGACGAGCAGGGCAAAATTCTGTGCAAGGCGACCTGCCCCACGCTTGTGGAGCGCGGCGCGCGTCCCGTGGTGGACGACATGGCGAAGCTGTCTCTGGAAGTGATTGAAAAGGGCGGCTATACGCTGGACGACGTGAAGGCCATCGGCGTCGGCCTGCCCGGCATTCAGGACCCGCGCACCGGCATCGTGCCGTTCTGCACGAACCTGTACTGGCACGAGGTGCCTGTGATCGAGTGGATGCAGGAAACCATCAACAAGCCCATTTATATCGGCAACGACGCGACGGTGGCCGGTCTGGCCGAGTCCGTGGCGGGCGTGAGCGCGGGCATTGAAAACAGCGTGTTCCTCACGCTGGGCACCGGCGTGGGCGGCGGCATCGTGCTGGGCGGCAAGGTGTATTCCGGCACGAACGGCGTGGGCAGCGAGCTGGGTCATATGATCACCGTGATCGACGGCGAATTGTGCACCTGCGGCAACCGCGGCTGCTGGGAGCGCTACGCCAGCGCCACCGCGCTGATTCGCATGGGCCGCGAGGCCGCCGAGAAGCATCCCGAAAGCCGGATCGCCGCCAGCGTGAACGGCAGGCTGGACGATATTACCGCCAAGACCGTCATCGACGCGGCCAAGGCGGGCGACGAAGCGGCGAACGAGGTGTTCGAGCGCTATGTCTACTACCTGTGCGCGGGTCTGGTGAACATCATCAACTTCATCGACCCCGAGGTCATCGTGCTCGGCGGCGGCGTGTCTCACGCCGGTCAGTTCCTGCTCGACGCGGTGAACCGCCGCCTGCCGTCCATGGTCTTCTATAAGACCATGCCCTACGCCCGCGTGGCGCTCGCGACGCTGGGCAACGACGCCGGCATCATCGGCGCGGCCATGCTGGGCAGGTAAACGATTTCATTTCAAAAGACTTCCGACCGAACAGGAACAGCGGTACGATCTGCTGTTCCTGTTCTTGCATCATTTGATTTCGTGTGATAAGATAGAAGCGGATCGATAAATTTGAAGTTGCGGGTGGCTGAAATGGTAGGAATATATGATTGCTTCGGATATGTCGTGGGTTATGATGTATCCTTTGAAGAGAGATATAAATTGTTGCCATTTGATGGAAGCATAGAGTGGGCGCAGGTTATGAAAAAGATCGCTCGTAGCGGCTATCAAGGCGCTACAACGTTGGAACCCATGAATTGGGACTATGAGCAGCTATCGATTCAATCGTTTTTAGATTTGGCATATCAACGGGCAAAGAAGCTTGATGAATTAAGAACAGTAGAAGTTGGTTAACCGATTTCAGGGCGCGCTTCTATACATCTTTTGGTGTGCCATGTGCGCCCTTGCCTCTCCCTCTGGGAGAGGTGGCCGAGCGCAGCACCTTTTGGTGAACCGCGTGAGCCCTTGCCTCTCCCCTTGGGAGAGGTGGCCGAGCGCAGCGCCTTTTGGTGAACCGCGTGCGCCCTTGTCTCACCCCTTGGGAGAGGTGGCCGAGCGCAGCACCTTTTGGTGAACCGCGTGAGCCCTTGCCTCACCCCTTGGGAGAGGAGGCCGAGCGCAGCACCTTTTGGTGAACCGCGTGAGTCCCTTGCCTCACCCCTTGGGAGAGGTGGCCGAGCGCAGCGCCTTTTGGTGAACCGTGTGCGCCCTTGCCTCTCCCTTTGGGAGAGGTGGCCGAGCGCAGCACCTTTTGGTGAACCGCGCGCGTCCCTTGCCTCTCCCTTTGGGAGAGGTGGCCGAGTGCAGTTTTGGTGTGTCGCGCGCGCCCCTTGCCTCTCCCTCTGGGAGAGGTGGCCGAGCGCAGTTTTGGTGTGTCGCGCGCGCCCCTTGCCTCTCCCTCTGGGAGAGGTGGCCGAGCGCAGCGAGGACGGAGAGGGTAAACGGAGGTGGGTAAACAATGCCTATACCAAAAGACAATTCCCAATTAGAAAATGCCCGGCGGCTTCGCAGGGAGATGACGCCCCACGAACGGAAGCTCTGGTATCTTTTTCTGCGCAAATATCCGGTAAAGATTTACAAACAGCGGATTATCGGCAGATTCATCGTGGACTTTTACTGTGCTTCGGCCAGACTGGTCATTGAATTGGATGGATCTCAGCATTATGAACCACAGGGGCTTGCTTATGATGCGGAACGTTCTCAATTCTTGATGGCTCTTGGTTTGGAGGTTTTGCGATTCTCCAACTGGGAGATCGACAGGGATTTTCGTGGTGTGTGTGCACAGATTGATCTTATGATTCAAAAAAGGAGGCAGGACCCTCTCAGTCACCTGCGGTGACAGCTCTCCCAAAGGGAGAGCCAAGGGGGGCTGTACGCCGTTGCATAGTGTGTTGGCGGGGGAAATGGAGCGTGTCGGTACCGATACGCTCCATGAACGGTTTTTGATTTTATTCAAAAAAGGCGGCAGGACCCTCTCAGTCACCTGCGGTGACAGCTCTCCCAAAGGGAGAGCCAAGGGGGCTGTACGCCGTTGCATAGTGTGTTGGTGGGGGAAATGGAGTGTGTCGGTACCGATACTCTCCGTGAACGGTTTTTGATCTTTTGATTCAAAAAAGGCGGCAAGACCCTCTCAGTCACCTGCGGTGACAGCTCTCCCAAAGGGAGAGCCAAGGGGGCTGTACGCCGTTGCATAGCGTGTTGGCGGGGGAAATGGAGCGTGTCGGTACCGATACGCTCCGTGAATTGTCCGGGAGGTTTTTGAATGGGAAGGCTATGGCATGTCGGCTGTGCGAAGCGCGCGCAGGATGCACAGGCAGTACTCCTGCGGGATGGCCATGATTTCATCCACGACGAAGCCCTTCGAGGAATCCGTCTGCCGGTAGCGAATCTGCCGGAAGGTGCCGTCGGCAAGGCAGTGATAGGTGGCCGGGCCCCATCCGAGGAAGGGGTTCGCGGTGGTATTCGGGTCGACGGCCGCGACGACCTCCGGCGACGCGCCCTCCGCGATCGACGCGAACGCTTCCACCGTGCAGCGCGGAAGCATGCGGCAGACGGAGGTCAGGCTGCCGTTGTCGATGAAGAGGAAAAGCGCGCTTCCGTCGGCCAGCGGGCAGGTCAGGTAGCGTTCGCCGCCGGTTCCTTCTCGCGCCGCCAGCGCCGGAAAGCGTTCCAGAAGGGCGGCTTCGGGGAAGCGTCCTTCCTCGAAGACTTCGAGGGTGACGGTGGTCAGAAATTCGTCCGCGAAAGTCATCTTCGGCTGCCATTCGAGATACACGGCGAAATCGTCGAGGGTATATCGCATTTCCTCGCCGAGCGCCGGGGATAGAAGGCTTACCAGCAGCAGAAGGAGAAGAAGCGGGGATATTCGCCTGATCGCCATAAAAGAACCCTCCTTTAGATATACGGCGGGTCTTCGCCGGGGCGGTATTCGCGGAAGACTTCGCCGTCCAGATGCTGCTTGACGGCGATCAGGAACTTGATCGGCACGCCCTTCGCGTCGAACATCTTCTCGTGCTCGCTCTCATAGTTGGGCGTGAAGCCGCTGGCGTGCAGGTCGCGCGTCTGGTAGGCGATTTCGAAGCCCGTGTTTTTGAAATATTCCACGGAGTCCTCAAACAGGCGGTCGTCGTCGGTCTTGAACCAGATTTCGCCGCCGTCTTCCAGAAACGCGCGATACTGCCGAAGCTGGTGGGGATGCGTCAGGCGGTGCTTGGCCTGCTTGGGGCGCTTGTCCCACGGGTTGCAGAACGAGATGTAGATGCGCTCCACCCGATCCTGCCCGGACAGATATTTATAGATGTATTCAATGTGGAAGTTCGTCAGGATCAGGTTGTCCACTTCGCGCACGCCGCGGTAGGCTTCCTCGGCGTTGCGGCGCGCCACGCCCAGCACGGACGTGATCAGATCGACCGCCAGATAGTTGTGCGCGGGATCCTCCAGCGCCATCCGGCAGGTGGAAACGCCCTTGCCGCAGCCCAGCTCCAGATACATCGGCTGCGCCTTCGGAAAGCGCGCCGCCCAGCGGCCGCGCGCGCCCTCCGGGTCGATCACATAATACGGGCACGCCGCAAGCTCCGGCCGCGCCCACTTTTTCACTCTCATTCTCATGCATCGGGTTCTCCTTTGTATATTTTCTCCCGCCCCTCGGCGAGCATCACGTCCGGGCGCGAGCCGATGCGCAGCGCCTGCCGGCTGTAGCCCACGCCGTTGGTCACGGCGCAGAGGACGCCGTCGATCGTTCGGACGCCGGAAAGGTGGGTATAGCGCGCCTTATGCTCGTAAAACGGAAGGCTGTAGGGCGTGAGTCCCAGAAGGTTCCACTGCCCGCCGTGGGTGTGGCCGCTGAGCATCAGGTTGGGGCGGCATTGCTTCAGCAGGAACGCGTGCGGCGCGTGGGACAGGAGCACGCGGTATGCGTCCGGCTCCTCGGAGAACAGCCCGCGCGCGTCGGGCTCGTGGCGCAGACCGTCCTCCACGCCCGCGATTTCCAGCTTTACGCCGTGCACGGTCAGCCGGGCGCACTCGTTCAGAAGCAAACGCGCGCCGAAGCGCTCAATTTCCCTTCGGAGCGTCTCGCGCGTGCGGTCAAAGCGCACGTCGTCGTTGTTGCCGGGCACGGCGAGGATGGGCGTGTCGCCCAGCGCGTCCCGGAAGGCTGAAAACACGCGCGTTTCGCCCTCGTCGCACTCCGCCATGTCGCCGCCCACCAGCACAGCGTCCGGCTTCAGCCCGGCGACAACCTCCGCCGCCGTCTCCGCCATAAACAGCGCCTGGCGGCGCACGTGCAGGTCGGCGATGAACGCCAGCCGGAGCGGCGCGTCAATGGGAAACCGAACGACGGGCGGCGGCTGAAGCAGCTTTTTTCCGGCGTACACGCCGCCCGTCGGCTTGGTGAAATAGAACAAGAAAGCCTCCTGAAGCACCGCCGCGCGAAAGCGGCGGCGGATTTCGCCAATTCAGTGAATCGGGATACCGGTATTGTATGCCGTTCGCCCTATCCCCTTGCCTGCTCCGTCCGAATCACGGCGAAGCCGTTCTTCGGGAGGGTGGCGTTGGGGGCGGCGGGCTGGCCGGCTGCGAGGTCGATACCGGCGGGGAGGGCGACGGGCGCGTCCGCGCCGGTGAAGTTGAGAACAAAGGTATAGTCGCGGCCGTCCTTCGTGCGGCGGCAGGCGATCATGCCCTCGGGCAGGCTGGGAACGATCGGGGTCACGCCCGCGCGGGGGAGGAGAGCCTGATAGAAGTCGTTCAGGAAGCGCGGCTCGGGGCGGCTGGCGATGTACCAGACATTGCCGTTCTGCGTCAGACAGGGCGTGCCGGACACGTAGTCGCCCTCGTATTCAGCCTGCACGGACGCGGTTTCGGCGTGGAGCAGGTCGGCGAGGAAACCGCAGGTATACGCGCCGGAAAGGCCGAGCGCGTTTCCGGGCTTCATGACCATTTTGTGCGTCTGACCGTCGTACAGCGCGTCGGTTTCCTCCGCCCACACACCCGCCAGCGAACGCAGCGGGCCGGGCGCGCCGCCTAAGAAGCACAGGTCGTTTTCGTCCACGATGCCGCTGAAGAACGTGAGCACCAGCGCGCCGCCGCCGTTCACGAACGCGGTCAGGCGCTCCGCCGCGCCGGGCTTGAGCATGTACAGGTACGGCGCGACGAGAAGCTTATAGGAATCAAACGGCTTCTCCATGTCGATCACGTCCACGTTCACGCCCGCGCGGGACAGCGCGCGGTAGTGGTCGAACGTCACGCCGAAGTAGTCCTTGTCCTTTCGCGGGCCCTGCGCGCCGTCCAGCGCCCAGCGGTTCGCCTGATCGAAAATCAGCGCCACGTCCGATTTCGTTTCGGAATGCACGATTTCGGAGAGCGTTTCGAGCAGCTCGCCCGTGGCCTTTACTTCCTTAAAGGTGCGCGTCCGGTTCGTCATGTCGTGGCCGACGACCGCGCCGTGGAACTTCTCCGGGCCGCCGCGGCTCTTGCGCCACTGGAACATCATGGCCGTGTCGGAGCCGTGCGCCAGCGCCTGCACGCAGGAAAGCATGTGCATGCCCGGGCGCTTGAGCTGGCAGATTTCGTGCCAGTTTACCTGCGAGGGCGTGCATTCCATCAGCGACCACGGCTTGTTCAGGAAGCCGCGCACCAGATCGAACGTGAACGAGGTCTCCAGCGCCACGTCGTAATCGCTCTTCGAGCCCCACATGGGATAGCTGTCGTAGCCGACAAAGTCGACCACGTCAGCGAAGCTGGGATAGTCGAGGCCGTAGAAGAAGCCCATGGTGTTGATCGTCACGGGCAGGTTCGGCGCGATGCGGCGGATGGGCGCGGTTTCGCATTTCACGAAATCGACGGTCTGGTCGGACACGAAGCGCCGCCAGTCGAGCGTGAGCCCGCACAGCTGCGTTTCGCCGTTCGGCTCGGGGGAGTGGATTTCCTCCCAGTCGGTGAACGTCTTGCTCCAGAACGCCGTCCACCATGCGTGGTTCAGGCTGTCGAGCGTCTGATATTTGCGCTTCAGCCACGCGCGGAACGCGCTCTGGCACAGCTCGCAGTGGCATTCGCCGCAATATTCGTTGGAAATGTGCCAGCCCACGACCGCGGGATGCGCGCCGAATTCCCCGGCAAGGCGCGTGTTCATGCGGGTGACGAACGCGCGGTAGACGGGCGACGTGTAGCAATGGTTCTCGCGGCCGCCGTGGAAATTGCGATGCCCGTTTTCCACGCGCAGCACCTCGGGGTATTTGCGGCTCATCCACGCCGGGCGCGCGCCGGAGGGCGTGGCCAGCAACACGGATACGCCCGCCGCGTGCAGGCGGTCGAGCACGCCGCGAAGCCACGCGAAGCTGTATTCGCCCTCGCGCGGCTCCAGCGCCGACCACGCGAAGATGCCCACGCTCATCAGGTTGCAGCGCGCCTCCCGCATGAGCGCGACGTCCTGCTCGAGCACGTCCGGACGGTCGAGCCACTGATCGGGATTATAGTCTCCGCCATGACCGATGACGGGAAAACGAAATTCAGGCATGCGATTTTCTCCCCGGCGTATGCCGCCTTACACGCACTTGCCGCGCAGCTTCTGAACGGTGCGATCCAGCGAATCCTTGCTGGTGCCCCACGGCTTGTCGGCGTTTTTGTGATCGAACTTCAGCGTGAACCATTCGATTTCCTTTTCGAGACGGGCGAGGTTGTCCATCTCCACCTTGTTCAGCTCCGTCATGAACGAGCGCAGCTCCGCGCCGCTCAGCTGCCCGCCCGCCTGCCGGACGACGGCGGCGTAGTGCTTCAGGCACAGACCCTTGCTCGCCTTCAGCGTCTGGCGGAACGCGCTTTCGTGCTTCCACATGTAGATCAGCGTGTAGACGTAGCGATCCATCGTGGCGTTCAGCCGGTCGCACAGGATGCAGGTGTCGGTAATCTCCCTGAGATCCGCGCCCGCCTGCGGAGCCCTGCGGCCGAACAGACCCGCGCGCGCGGGCGTTTCGTTCACCGACATGGAAACCTCGCCCAGCCGCGCCATCGTTTCCTTCAGGTACGTGTGCGCCATCAGCGCCACGCCCAGACGGTTGTTGTTGTTCAGCATCATCTTGAAGTGACGGCCGCAGAAGCCCTTCTTATTCACTTCCACGCGCACGTCCGGCTCCATCACGCTGCCGCCCATGAACGCGTCCACATAGTTGTTTTCGTTGGTTTCCTCCAATACGCACAGCGGACATTCGCAGTCCGTCTTGTACGCGTCCCACACCGGAATCGTGTCGATATGCTGTCTCACGTGGGTACCTCCTCCGTGCTTTCCTGTTTTTCCCTGGGAAGATCGAACAGCCCTTCCAGACCGAAATGCTCCAGGAATTTGTCCGTCGTGGTATACAGAATCGGCCGACCCAGCGTCTCGCGCCGTCCCGACTCCTGAATCAGCCCGCGCGCCAGCAGAAGCTGCACCGAATAATCGCATTTCACGCCGCGAATGGCCTCAATGTCGGCCTTCGTGACCGGCTGGCGGTAGGCGATGATCGAAAGCGTCTCCATGACCGCCTGCGAAAGCGACTGCTTCTGCACCGGCTGCAAAAGCATCTCCACATATTTGGCGTATTCCGGGTTGATGGACATCTGAATTTCCATGCCATGCCGGTTCAGCCGCAGACCGCGCTTTTCAAGCAGACAGTTGTCCCGCAGCTGCTCGATGGCCGGCTCCAGCTCCATCTGCGTCAGATTCAGGGCGTGCGCCAGCGTGTCGATGCGCACCGGCTCGCCCGCCACATATAAAATGGATTCCAGAATTCCGCAAAGCTCGTTTATTTCCATACGTAAATCACCTGATGATATTATACTTGATTTTGCCGCGCCATGTCAATGATTCGGGCAAAGCGAAAGGCAGCCGCTCTGGAATACCGGCGTATTCCAAAACGGCTGCCTTCCGTCTGCCTGTAAACGGGATTATCTGCTGACGCTGTTCAGACACTCGCGCGCGTAGTTGCGCGCGGCCTCGAGATCCTCCGGGCCGGGGCGCTTTCCGCTCATGAAGCCCTTGCCGGGGAAAGCCATGGAGCCCTTCAGCACGCGCACGCCGCGCGCTTCCAGCGCCTGACGCATTTCCTCAATGGCTACGTTGTCGCGGCGGGGACTGCAGGAGAACAATGCGGCGTTGCGCACGCGGTTCGTATTCAGGGAGGAAATGAAGTCCATCGTTACCTTGTCGGCTTTGCTGCCCTCGCAGCCGATGAACATCATCGCCACGCCCTCGGGCGGGTAAGCGGGCATCAGGGGCTCCTTCGTGCACCGGCACTCGCGGGCAATCGCCTCGGCGATTTCCTGTGCGCAGCCCTTCGGGCTTACATAATATACTTTTATGTTCATGAAACGATCCTCTCTTTTCGTGCGGCCGTTTGACTCCCTATTAATGATAGTCAAAATCTCCAAATCAGGCAATACGTTTTCGGAAAAATCAACCCAAATAAAACATGACGCCCGGCGCGTTTTCGCACGGATAAGCGCAGGTTTCCGTTTGGTAAAAACGAGCGCGAAAAAGCCGCCGGCGCGGGACTTCCATACAGAAAATGTAAACGAATGGAGAGAAATCCGCGCCCGGCGGCAACCGTATTATATCAGGTAATCCACGTGCCGCCCGCCTGTGGCAGGAAGCTGCTGCACACATGCACCGGGATGGATTCCTGCCGTGCGGGACGCGGGACGTGCGCGGCGGGGAACGGTTGCGTGCGTAGGTATAGAACGGACGGCGGCAGCGTTCTCTCAGGTAATCCACGTGCCGCCCGCCTGCGGCAGGAAGCTGCTGCGCACGTGCACCGGGATGGATTCCTGCCGTGCGGGACGCGGGACGTGCGCGGCGGGGGACGGCTGCGTGCGTAGGTATAGAACGGACTGGCGGCTGCGTTTTCTCAAGTAATCCACGTGCCGCCCGCCCGCGGCAGGAAGCTGCTGCGCACATGCACCGGGATGGATTCCTCCCGCGCGGGACGCAGGCTGTCCGGGTGCAGTACGTTCGCGCCGGCGGTGGCCAGCGATTCCATCTGATCGTAGGTCAGGCGGCGCTGTCTGCGCGCGCGGGGATCGACGGCGGGGTCGCGGTCGTATACGCCGTCCACGTCCGTCCAGTTCTCGTATACGTCTGCGCCGAGGTTCGCGGCCACGAGTGCGCCGGTGATGTCGCCGCCGCCGCGCGGAAACACGAACGCGCGGCGAGCCGCGTCCGCGCCGTAGAAGCCGGGCAGCACGAACGGCTCGCCGCACAGGCAGTGAAGCATTTCGCGCCGCGTGGCGGCCCGGTCGAGCGCGCCGCCCTCGGTAAAGCGCACGCAGTCCATCGCGTCGACAAAGCGAAAGCCCAGAAGCCGCGCCAGCAGACGCGCCGACAGGTACTCGCCCCGTCCGGCGGCGAACGCCGCGCTGGGTTTTCGGAGAATCGCTTCGCGCGTCTCCTGAAGAAGCGGCGCGGCGTCTGCCCCGATTGTCTCTCCGATTTCCAGAAACCGCGTCTCTACGGCGCGCCACAGCGCTTCGTCGCCGGTTTCGAAATAGCGGATGAGCAGATCGGTAATCTTTTCGTCCTTCGCATCGCGCCGCCCGGGCGCGGAAACGACAATGGCGCGGCGCGACGGATCGCTGCGGATGATGTCGCGCACGCGCAGAAAGCGGTCGCCCGCCGCCAGCGAGGAACCGCCGAATTTGCATACAATGAAAGGCATGAAAACCCCCTCCCGCGCATCCTACGCAAAACCCGCCGAAGCGGTTCCGATTCCCGGAGGCGGGGGAGCGTCGCTCCCCCGGCACCCCCTCGAGCGGCCTGCGGCGGTCGCGGTGGAGGTGGGAAGAGGGGTTGGCAATGGAGTGACGCGCGTTTTGGTTAGCGGCGGAGTCTGTCGCGCGTCTCGGAGGGCGGCCTGTATCGTTTGCGTTGGTTCTTGGAGGGGTGCCCGGCAACGGGGCGCGGCGTTTTGAAGCAAAAAGCGCGGCCGGAGTCGGTGAAGGCTCCGACCGCGCGGCGGGGGAAGGGGATTTAGTTTTTGAAGGCCAGCCACATGTCGACGTAGATTTTCTGCGTTTCTTCGTCGAGCGTGCGGATGATTTCGGCGGACTCGGCGAGGGCGGTCGGCGGGTTGATGGAGTCGTCGTTCAGGTATTCCTCGGAGAGGTATTCGGCGGCGGCGGAGTTGCAGCTGGCGTAGTCGATCAGCTCGTAGGCCGTCGCGGCGACCTCGCCGTCCAGCAGGTAATTGAGCAGGATATAGGCGGCGTCCAGATGGGGCGCGTCCTTGGGGATCACGTAGTTGTCGATGCCGCAGGAGATGCCCTCCTCCGGGTAGGCCACGGCGATGTCCATCACGTCGCGTCCGGCGACGACCATGCTGCCGTACATCACGCCCGCGGTGGCGTCGCCGCCGATCAGCGCGGTGTGGGAGGTGTCGGAGTTGAACACGCACACGTTGTCCTTCAGCCGCAGGAGCTTTTCGCGAATCTCAGCCAGATGCGCCGGGTCGGTCTCGTTGACGGAGTAGCCCAGCGTTTTCGCGGTCATGCCGATGATCGTGCGCATTTCGTCCACCAGAACGAGACTGTTTTTGAAGCTCTCATCCCACAGCGCGTCGAAGCTGTGGATTTCCACGCTCACCTCGTCCGGGTTGTAGGCGATCAGCGGGAACACGCTGGTGTAGGGGATGGAGTAGGCGTTGTCGGGATCGAAGTACTGTCCCATGAACGCAGGGTTGATGTTTTTGTAGTTTTCCAGCCGGGCGGGGTCGATCTGCGTGAGGTAGCCGTTTTCGATCAGCGCGGCCACGGCGTAGTCGCTGGAGACCATCAGGTCGTACTGTCCCAGTGCGTAGCCGATTGCGCCCAGCATTTCCTCATTGGAGGAGAACGGCGAATAGTTCACGCGGATGCCGGTGGCGCTTTCGAATTCTTCCAGCACCTCGTCGGGAATGTAGTACGTCCAGTTGAAGATGTTCACGAAGCGCGCGTCCTCGGGCAGCTTCGCGGCGGCCTCGGCGGCGACGCGGTTGGCGGATTCGAAGTCCGCCATGGCGGGCGCGCAGGCGCACAGAGCCAGTGCGAGCGCCAGCAGAACGGATACGGTTTTCTTCATAAATGAATGCCTCCTTTGCACTTACCGTTTGCGGGTTTTGAACAGCTGCGAAAGCGCGACGGCCAGAAGCGTCACGCCCAGCATCACCGTGCACATGGCGTTTACCGTGGGCGGGACGCTGGTTTTAACGCGCCCGTACACGTATACGGGATAGGTGGTCGACTCCGCGCCCTTCACGAAGAAGCTGATGACGAAATCGTCCAGCGACATGGCGAAGGCGAGGAACACGCCCGAAAGGATGGCTGGGGCGATCAGCGGCACGGTGACGGTGAGCAGCGCCTTCATCGGCGACGCGCCAAGGTCGCGCGCGGCTTCCTCATAGGCCGGGTCGAGGCCCGCCAGACGGCTGCGCACGAGAATCAGCACATAGGGAATGCAGAACGTGGCGTGCGCCAGCACCGTGCTCAGAAGCCCGCGCTCGATGCCGAACAGCGAAAACGTGACCAGAAACGCAAGGCCCAGCACGATCTCCGGCAGCATGATCGGAATCGCGGAAATTGATTCCACCGCGCCCGAAAGGCGGCTTTTGCGCCGCGCCATTGCCACGCCGCCCAGCGTGCCGATGACGGCGGCGATCAGGCAGCTCGCGCCGGCGACGATCAGGCTGTTGCGCATGGCCTCCATGATCTGGCGGGTCTGAAACAGCTTCGGGTACCATTCGGTGGTGAAGCCCGTCCATTTCAGGCCGTCCTTCTGCTGGTTGAACGAGTACGCCACCACCACGAACGTGGGCAGGTACAGAATCAGAAGCACGAGAATCAGGTAGAAATTCGGAACCCACGAGAAGCGGCCGCGCCTTTTCTTTCCCTTCATCTCAGAACACCCCCATTTCGTCCCCGCCGGAGAAGCGGCGGTAGATTGCCATGGACAGGAAGGTGAGCACGAGAATCGTCATGGACATGGCGGCGCTCAGCGCCCAGTCGCGCCCGCCCTTGATGTAGTAGTCGATCAGGTCGCCCAGATAGTTCACCTTGCCGCCGCCCAGAATCTGGTTCACGAAGAACAGACCCATCGACGGCACGAACACCAGCACGCACCCGGAAATCGCGCCCGGCAGCGACAGGGGCAGCGACACCGTGAGGAACGAAACAAACGGGTTCGCGCCCAGATCGCGCGAGGCCTCGCGCAGCGAAACGTCCTGCTTTTCCACCGAGGAATAAATCGGCAGCACCATGAACGGCAGCATCGTGTATACCATGCCGAACAGCACCAGCCCGCGCGTGTACAGAAGCTTCACCGGGCGATACTTCGGCATGCCGTCCGCATAGCCGCCGAACAGGCGCAGAAAGCCGTACCACAGGTCGTGGAACCACTTGAGCACGCCGTTGAACACGCCGTTGCTTTCAAAAAAGATGCGCCAGCCGAACATGCGCATCAGCGCGCTCGTCCAGAAGGGAATCACGATCAGAAGTAAAAGCGTCGTGCGCCAGCGTTTCTTCGCGCGCGCCATGAAATACGCGAACGGATAGCCCGCTAAGAGCGCGAAGAGCGTGGTAAGCCCGCTCATTTTGAGCGTTCGAACGACGCAGGCCAGAAGATCGGCGGACAGCAGCCGGCGGTAGTTGTCCAGCGTGAACACGTAGCGGATGCCGAAGGCGTCGCCCGATACGAAGCTCAGAAGCAGGATGTAGCCCATCGGGAACACCACGAAGAGCAGCGTCCAGACCCAGAGGGGCAGGAGCATGCCAATTCCACGCTTTTTCATGATACCGTCTCCCGAATGACCGAGGCGTGCCGCTCGTCCCAGTACACGTGCACGTGCGCGCCGGGCGCGGGCAGGTCGCTCATCAGCGCCGCGGATACGGCGGTCAGACGCCGTCCGTCGCCGGAGAGCGCAAGCTCGGTGTGGATCATGCTGCCCGCGTAGCGGTGCGCGAGCACCACGGCGGGAATTTTGAAGCCCACGGCGGGGTATTCGGAGAAGCGAAGCCGCTCCGGATGCACGCCGATGACGATCTTCTCGCCGGGAAACAGCGATTCCGCCGCCAGCCGCGCCTGCCCGCAGGCCAGGGTCGCGCTCGCGCCGCCCGCGTCCACCGTGCCCTCAAACAGCGCCGCCTGCCCGATGAACTCGGCCACGTAGCGCGTTTCGGGACGCTCGTATACATCCTCGGGCGTGCCGATCTGCTCGATGCGCCCGCCGCGCATCACGGCGATGCGGTCGGACATGTTGAGCGCCTCTTCCTGATCGTGCGTGATGTAGACAAACGAGATGCCCAGCCGCTTCTGAATGTCCTTCAGCTCCGTCTGCATCTGGCGGCGCAGCGAAAGATCCAGCGCGCCCAAAGGCTCGTCCAGCAGAAGCAGCGACGGCGAAAGAATTACCGCGCGCGCAATGGCCACGCGCTGCCGCTGCCCGCCGGAAAGCTCCGAGGGCATGCGCTTTTCGTAGCCCTCCAGCTGCACCAGCTTCAGAAGCTCGCGCACGCGCGGCTTCCATCTGCGCCCCGTCGCGCCCCTGATGCGCATGCCGTAGGAAATGTTCTTCGCCACGTTCATGTGCGGAAACAGCGCGTAATTCTGAAATACCGTGTTCACCGGCCGCTTTTCCGGCGCGAGAAGCGTCACGTCCTCGCCGCCGATTACGACGCGCCCCTCGTCCGGCATGGTCAGCCCGGCGATGACGCGCAGCGTCGTCGTCTTCCCGCAGCCCGACGGCCCTAAAAGCGTCACGAACTCGCCCTCGCCCACCGTCAGACTCAGCCCGTCTAAAACCCTCGTCTGATCAAAGGATTTCACCAGTCCCTCAAGACTGAGCAGCGCCTCCGCCATGTGAATTCCTCCCACTGTGATATCCGACCTTTTCAGTATGCATTATAATCGATTCCGCAGCGTTTGAATATACGCTGCGGAAAATATAACATACAGCCGGGCACTCATGCGCATTTTTCCTATGATTTTTTGTAAATATCAAGTATCCGGCAGGAATTGCGCGCTGCGTGTCGAAATGTGCGTGATAGCAATTTTCCGCCGGAGGATGAAACGACCCGGCGCCCGACATACTACGCTTGGAAGGGGCTGAAATGATATGAAGAAAATCAGACGTGCGGTTACCGTTGTGCTGGATGGCTGCGGAGTCGGCTCTGCGCCGGACGCGTCGAAATACGGAGACGTGGGCTCCAACACGCTCAAACATGTGTGGGATCTGAAGCATCCCGATATTCCCAATCTGATCGAGCTGGGTCTGGGCCGCATTCTCGGCATTGACGACGAGGAGCCCGTGGGCTGCTTCGGCCGCATGACCGAGAAATCCGCCGGAAAGGACACCACCACCGGACACTGGGAAATCGCCGGGCTGACGCTGAAGAAGCCCTTTCCCACCTATCCGAACGGCTTCCCGGAGGAGCTGATCAGGAAGTTTGAAGAGGAAACCGGCCTGGGCGTGATCGGCAACCGTCCCGCGTCCGGCACGCAGATCATTCAGGAGCTGGGCGACGAGCATTATGTCACCGGCAAGCTGATCGTGTACACTTCCGCCGACAGCGTGTTCCAGATCGCCGCGCACGAGGACGTCGTGCCCGTGTCCGAGCTGTATCACATCTGCCGCATCGCGCGCCGCCTGCTGAAGGACGAAAACTGCGTGGGACGCGTGATCGCCCGCCCGTTCATCGGCAGCGCCGGACACTATGTGCGCACCGGCAACCGCCGCGATTTCTCCGTCGACCCCTTCGGCGACACCATGCTGGACGTGCTCAAGCGCAGCCACATGGACGTGATCGGCGTGGGCAAGATTGAGGATATTTTCAACCACCGCGGGCTTACGCAGTCCGACCACGCCGCCGGAAACGACGCCTGCATCGCCAGCATGCTGAACTTCATGAAGAAGGACTGGCGCGGCCTGATGTTCGTGAACCTTGTGGACACCGACGCGCTGTACGGTCACAGAAACGACGTGGACGGCTTCGCGGAGTGCCTTGAGGCGTTCGATTCCTATATTCCCGAAATCCTCGGCCGGCTGGGCGACGACGGCATGCTGCTGCTCACCGCCGACCACGGCTGCGACCCCACCTACCCCGGCACCGACCATACCCGCGAGCAGGTACCGCTGATGGTCTATGGCCTCGGCCTGAACGAGGGCGTGGACCTCGGCACGCGCGAAACCTTCGCCGA
>SFHK01000109.1 GCA_004556395.1 Clostridiales bacterium | reverse complement strand
GATTTGGAAGACTCAGTCGCTACGCTCCTTCCCCTTCCAAATCGTTTTGTCTCTACCGAAGGTTGGCGTAGATACGACTTTATTATAGTAGGAGGAAAGAAACATGAAAAACGGAAAGAAATGGTTGGCGGCGCTCATGGCGATGCTGCTGGCGCTGGGCGCGGTTTCCGCGCTGGCCGAGGGCGGCGATATGATGGAAGATAAGACCATGTGCGGCGAGGACTGCGCGTGCATGAACGGCGAATCCTGCATGAAGGACGGCGTGTGCAAGGAAGAGTGCACCTGCGGACATGACGATATGTCGATGATGTTCCCCGCCTTCGAGGGCATGGATCTGGACGGCAATCCCGTGACCAACGAGCTGTTCAAGAACAACTCCGTGACCGTGGTCAACTTCTGGTTCTCCGGCTGCGCGCCCTGCATCGCGGAACTGGGCGAGCTGAACGCGCTGAACGAGACGCTCAAGGAAAAGGGAGGCGCGGTCATCGGCATCAACGCCGACACCATCGGCGGCGACAAGAACATGATCAAGGAAGCCAAGGAGCTCCTCAAAAAGAAGGGCGCCATGTATCAGAACATCTACTTCCCGGTGGATAGCGAAGCCGGACAGCTTACCTACAGCATCATGGCGTTCCCGACCACCGTGGTTGTGGATCGCAACGGCAACGTGGTAGGCGAGGCGATTCTGGGCGGCATCAACAACGAGGCTCAGATGAAGGCGCTCCAGTCCATCATCGACGAGGTTCTGATGAAGGACATGGAAATGATGAAGAAGGGCGACATGTAATTCTCCCGGAGCGGCGCAGGGTGACAGCTCTGCGCCGCTTTCTCATACCTATCGCAGACGGACGACGGGAAAGCGTTCGCGCCTGACCCGGAAAGGAGAGACGAATCGTGAACCTGAAGAGAGGAATTGCCCTTCTGCTGGCGGCGCTGCTGCTTTCGGCGGCCGCGCCGGCGGAGGAAGCGATGATGAAGGAGACGGAGGAAGCCATGCAAAACAACGAAAACGTGATCTATCTGGCCGGCGGCTGCTTCTGGGGGCTGGAAAAGCTGATGCAGTCCATCCCGGGCGTAACGGACGCGGTAAGCGGCTACGCCAACGGCACCGGCGAGGCCGACGCAAATTACCGAACCGTCGTCGGAGGCAAAACGGGCTTCCGGGAGACGGTGAAGGTGACCTATGACCCCGAAAGGGTCAGTCTGGACGCGCTGCTGCTGGCGTACTTTTACGTGATTGATCCAACGGTGGAGAATCGGCAGGGCAACGACGTGGGCAGTCAGTATCAGACCGGCGTGTACTATGTCGATGACGAGTCGAAGGAAACCGTGGAGCGCATCGCCGCGCTGGAGCGCGGGCGCAGGACGAAGTTTGTGGTGGAGATCGGCCCGCTGGTCAACTTCTTCCCGGCGGAGGAATACCATCAGAACTATCTGGACAAGAATCCGGGCGGCTACTGCCATATCCCCCGGGCGGAGATCGAGCTGTTCTCAAGGCTCAGGATCGATCCGGGCGATTACCGCAAGCCCGCCGCCGAGGTCATCCGGGACAGGCTCACAGACGAGCAGTACCGCGTAACCCAGCAGAGCGCCACCGAATATCCCTTCCAGAACGAATTCTGGAATCAGTTCGAAAAGGGCATTTACGTGGACGTGGTCACCGGCGAACCGCTGTTTTCCTCCACAGACAAGTTCGAGAGCAGCTGCGGCTGGCCCGCCTTCTCCAGGCCCATCGAGAAGCCCGCCGTTGTGGAGCTGCCGGACAACAGCCACGGCATGCGCCGCACGGAGGTGCGCAGCCGGGCGGGAGATTCCCATCTTGGGCATGTGTTCACCGGCGACAGGGAAAGCCCCAACGGCGTGCGCTACTGCATCAACAGCGCGTCCCTGCGCTTTATCCCCTACGAAAAGATGGAGCAGGAGGGCTACGGCGAGCTGCTGAATCTGTTTGAATGAACGAAAATATCCAACAAAGGCGAAGGAGAATCGAAGTGAACGAGCAGAAAATTACCGTTGAGAATTATGAGCAAATGGTCGTCCAGTCGGACAGACCCGTGCTGGTGGATTTCTGGGCGCCATGGTGCGTCTACTGCCGCCGGCTTGGGCCGGCCTTTGACCAGCTCGCCGCGGAGCAGGCGGAAGTTCTGCGCGCGGTGAAGGTAAATATCGACGAGGAGCCGGGGCTGGCCAGCCGGGAACAGGTAGACACCATTCCCACGTTGATTTTGTACGGCGGCGGGCAGCGTCTGGGCTCGATCGTCGCGCCCAAGTCCAAGGCGGAGATTGAAGCCTTTATCCGGGAAGCCCTTTCCCGGTAGGAGGCGCGTATGCAAGCTGGCGATATGCTTATCATTGGCGGCGGCCCCGGCGGGTACGCCGCCGCGCTCTACGCCGCCCGGTCGGGACTGGAAACGCTGGTATTGGAAAAGCTGTCCGCCGGCGGACAAATGGCGCTGAGCGAACAGATCGACAACTACCCCGGCTTTGACGAGGGAATCGACGGTTTTTCGCTGGGCGAAAGAATGCGGCGCGGCGCGGAACGCTTCGGCGCGCGGACGCTGCTGGCCGAGGTGACCGGTGCGGCGCTTGCGGGCGCGAACAAGACCGTCATTACCAGCGCGGGCGAGTTTACGGCGAAAGCCGTCGTCATCGCCACCGGCGCGCGCCCAAGGAATCTGGGCGTTCCGGGCGAATCGGCCTTCGAGGGCAGGGGCGCGCACTACTGCGCGGCCTGCGACGGCATGGCCCATCGGGGAAAGACGGTCGCCGTCATCGGCGGCGGCAATTCCGCGGCGGCCGACGCGCTGACGCTCTCCCGCATCGCCGGGAAGGTCTTCCTCGTGCATCGCCGGGATACCCTGCGCGCGACGAAGGTCTATCACGAACCGCTCGCGCGGGCGGGCAATGTGGAATTCCGCTGGAACAGCGAGGCCGCGGCCTTTCTCGGAAACGACAGGCTCACCGGGCTTCTGCTCAGGGACGTTCTAACGGGCGAGACGCGCGAGCTTCCCTGCGACGCAGTCTTCGTCAGCGTCGGCCGCGCGCCGGAAACGGAGCTGTTCCGTGAACAGCTCGCGCTGGACGCCGCGGGCTACATCATCGCGGACGAGTCCACGCAAACCAGTCTTCCCGGCGTGTTCGCCGTGGGCGACGTTCGTACAAAGGCGCTGCGCCAGATCGTCACCGCCGTGGCGGATGGCGCGACGGCGGTTTATTACGCGGAGGAATACCTTGCGAAGCTGGGTTGAGCGCAAGACGGACGGATGGTGCGGTTCGCATTTGAACCGCACCATCAGACCATTGACAAACCCCGCCAATCAGCAAAGGCGGGGTTTTGTTGTAGAGAAAGGCAGAAGAGAGCTAAGAAGAAAGAGGAGACCATCCTCTTGATATTCTGAATCGCGGCGGTCAGGAAGCATTGTTCGCGCATATTGCGAATTCCGAGCATTCCGTTTCTGAAGCAGAACTCCATGTGTCCGTCTTGTTGGATGACCACCTTATCCACCAGCGCTAGATAAGGTACAATAAGTTGCGCAAATTCCAGAACAGGAGGATTGAAAACAGTCCCCAAAACAAGGGACAAGGTCAGCGTCATCTGGTAGAATGAAGTTG
>SFHK01000046.1 GCA_004556395.1 Clostridiales bacterium | reverse complement strand
CAGCCCCTCGGGAGAGCTCGAGAGGGTGTGAACCCTCTCGACTTCCAATCGTTTCCAGCGACATGTGCGGTGGAAACGCGCTGATTTTTTCGGAGTGGGGCTTGCCCCCCGGAGAAAAAATCGCTTCCTTGCAGATTCCGCGCCCGGAAATCCAAAGGATTTCAGCGGAATCTGAGAAAGGGCGGTGCGGAGGGGAATCTGTCCCCTCTGCCTCCGGGTGAGCTCGAGAGGGCCGCAGCCCTCTCGAACTTCCAATCAAAAGGATTTCCGCAGGAAATCGTATCCGCTTCCCACAGGGGGTGGCAGCGGCGGGGGAGCTTGCTTCCTCGTCCGCATACACGAAGGGGGTTTTGATATGCCTGTTGCCGCGCTCATTTACGACTTTGACAAGACGCTCTCGCCCCGCGACATGCAGGAGTACAGCTTCCTGCCCGGCATCAACGTGGAGCCGGACGTGTTCTGGGCGGAGTGCCGCGAGGTACAGCTGAAGTACAACATGGACAGCGTGCTCGCCTACATGCTGATGATGAAGCGCCGCAGCGCGGGCACGCGCATGCTCACCCGCGAGTCGCTGAACCGGCTGGGCACGGAGGTCGCGTTCTTTCCCGGCGTGGAAACGTGGTTCGACCGCGTGAACCGCATCGGCGCGGAACTGGGCGTGGAGGTGGAGCACTACATCATCTCCTCCGGGCTCAGGGAAATCATCGAGGGCTCGCGCATTGCCGGCGCGTTCAAGGCCATCTTCGCGGCTTCGTTCGTGTACGGCGACGACGGTCTGGCCGAATGGCCGGCCACGTCGGTGAATTACACGGAAAAGACGCAGCACCTGTTCCGCATCAACAAGGGCATCCTGAACATCACCAACGACCGCGACCTGAACGGGTTCACGCCCGAATACAAGCGCCGCGTGCCGTTCGCCAATATGATCTACGTGGGCGACGGCCTGACCGACGTGCCCTGCATGAAGATGACGCGCACGCGGGGCGGAACGTCCATCGCCGTGCACGCGGAGGGCGAAACGTCTCTGAGCGACAATATGGTTCTGCAGGGTCGCTGTGATTATGCCGTGCTGGCCGATTACAGCGAGGGCAGCGAGATTGAAAGCGTCGTGCGGCTGCTGCTTTCGCGCATCGCGGCCAACGCCGCCTGTCTGCGCGCGCACGAAACGCATATCGAGCGCGCGACGGCGCGCGGCGGCACGCCGGAATGGCTGCTTCAGCTGAACTTCGGCAATACCGATCTGGAATCCTGACAGGGCAGGGAAGGGAACACCGTCATGAGGAACACCATTGCCGTGGCCGGCAACATGATCATCGACAAAATCAAGCTTCTGCGCACGTTTCCCGCGCGCCATGAGCTGACCGGCATCCTGTCGGTAGAGGAATCGCTGGGCGGCGCGGCGTGCAATGTAGGCATGGATCTGGCGCGGCTGGATCCTTCGCTTCCGGTGCGCGTCTTCGGCGTGGCGGGCGCGGACGCGGACGGCGACAAGGTTTTGCGCGCGTTCGGCGCGTTCCCGAACATCGACACGTCTCGCGTTCGCCGCAGGGGACAGAGCTCGTTTACCGACGTGCTCACCGAGGAGCGGGGGCGCGCGCGCACGTTCCTTACCTTCGGCGGCTCCAACGCGGATTTCCGTGAGACGGACGTGGAGGCGGACGCGCTTTCGGACGTGAAGCTGTTTCACATCGGCTATATCCTGCTTCTGGACGCGCTGGACGCGCCGGACGACGAATATGGAACGAAAATGGCGCGGCTTCTGCACAATGTGCAGGCGGCGGGCGCGCTGACCAGCGTGGACGTGGTCAGCGAAGCGGGCGACCGGTTTCAAAGGCTGGTGCCGCCGGCGCTGAAGTATACCGATTACCTCATCGTAAACGAAATCGAGGCCGGGAAGACGGCGGGGCTTGCGCTTCGCGCGCCGGGCGGCGAAATCGACGAGGAAAGCGTGTGGGAGGCGCTCCGCGCCATTCGGCGCATGGGCGTGTCCCGCTGGATCGTCGTGCACGCGCCCGAGGGCGCGTGGGGGCTGGATGAGAACGATCGCGAAGTTTTTGTGCGCAGCGCGAAGCTGCCGCAGGGCTATATTCAGGGAACCGTGGGCGCGGGTGACGCGTTCTGCGCGGGCGCGCTTCTGGGCGCGTATCGCGGAGAAGCGCTGAAGGACGCGCTGTGGTACGGCGCGGTCGCCGCCGCGTGCTCGCTTGGAAAGCCCGGCGCGACCGAGGGCGTTCGAAAAATGGAAGAGGCGCTGAACGCGTTTGAAAGGGTATAACGGAGGAACATCCGATTACGCCATTATGGGAGGAAAATTCGCATGAACAGAAACTGTGACTGGCAGAACCCGGAAATCACGCAGATCGGCCGCGAGCCGGCGCGCGTTACGCTGTTTCCCTACGCCACCGAGGCGCAGGCGAAGAAGGCGCAGCGCGCATTCAGCCCGTATTATAAATCGCTGAACGGCAGCTGGGACTTTTATTATTCCGACGAGGGTGTTTGTCCGGACGGCTTCGAGGCCGTGGGCTTCGGCGTGGAGGACTGGGACGCGCTGGACGTGCCCGGCAACTGGCAGATGAGCGGCTACGACATCCCTCAGTATACGAACGTGGTCTATCCCATCCCGCTCGACCCGCCCTTTGTGCCGGACGACAACCCGGTGGGTCTGTATCGCCGCTGGTTCTATCTGCCCTCCACGTGGAAGGATGGACGGGTGTATCTGAACTTTGACGGCGTGAACGGCGCGTTCTATGTGTATGTGAACGGCGCGAAGGTGGGCTTCAGCAAGGTCAGCCATATGCCCGCCGAATTCGAGATCACGAATTTCGTGCACGAGGGCGAGAACCTTGTGGCCGTTGAGGTGCACAAGTGGTCGGACGCGACGTATCTGGAGGATCAGGACTTCTGGCGCCTGAGCGGCATTTTCCGCGACGTGTATCTGCTGGGCGTGCCCCAGACCCACATTCGCGACCTGCGCGCCGACGCGACGCTGGACGAAAGCTATGAGGACGGCCTTCTGACCGTCTGCGCGGACGTTACGTCTCCCGAGGGCGCGAAGCTCGCCTTCACGCTCTATGACGGCGAAAAGGCGGTGCATACCGGCTGCGCGGACGCGGAAGCAACCGTGAAATACGAAGTGCGCGTGCCCGCCGTGAAGAAGTGGACGGCGGAGACCCCGAACCGCTACGCGCTGGCGGTGAACGTGCTTTCCGGCGGCGAGGTTATCGAGGCCGCGCGCGTGATGATCGGCTTTAAAAAGGTGGAGATCCGCGATCGCCAGCTGTTTGTGAACGGCGTGTCCATCAAGCTCAAGGGCGTGAACCGTCACGACACGCATTCCCAGCTGGGTCATGTGACGCCGATGGAATCGCTTCTGCGCGACGTTCAGCTGATGAAGCAGATGAACGTGAACTGCGTGCGCACGTCCCATTATCCCAACGACCCGCGCTGGCTCGACCTTTGCGACGAGTACGGCCTGTACGTCGTGGACGAGACCGACCTTGAGTGCCACGGCGCGCAGATGGGCAGATGGATGACCGGCGACGAGGGAATGGTGTTCGACTTCTCCGGCTCGCCCGAATGGAAGAAGGCCTATGTCGACCGCGCCGAGCGCATGGTCTGCCGCGACCGCAACCATCCCTCGATCATCATGTGGTCGCTGGGCAACGAGTCGTTCTACGGCGAAAACCACGCCGCCATGTACGCCCGCATCCGCGAGCTGGATCCTTCCCGTCCCATTCACTATGAGGGAGACCGCGAGAACCATCAGTCCTCCGATGTGGTCAGCGTGATGTATCCCGCCGTGGAGGTGGTCATCCGCGAGGGCGAGTCCGACGATCCGCGCCCGTACTTCATGTGCGAATACGCGCACGCCATGGGCCTTGGCCCCGGCTCGCTGGAGGAATACTGGCAGGCCATCTACAAATATCCCCGCCTGATCGGCGGCTGCGTGTGGGAGTGGGTCGACCACGGCATGGAGGTGCTTACCGAGGACGGCGATACCTATTATGCCTACGGCGGCGATTTCGGCGACACGCCCAACGACGGCAACTTCTGCGTGGACGCACTGAACTATCCCGACCGCACGCCGCATACCGGTCTGTGGGCGCTCAAAAAGGCGCTTGAGCCGGTCAAGTTTGAACTTACCGAGGACGGAAGGCTGCGCGTGAGCAACCTGTACGCCTTCACCTCGCTTGATCACCTGAACGCCGCGTGGCGGCTGATGGTGGACGGCGTGAGCGTGGAAAGCGGTCGGCTGGACATTTCCGGCCTTGCGCCCATGGGCGAGAAGACCGTGGCGCTGCCCTGTGAGGTTCCCGCGTCCGGCGAAGCGTATCTGGACGTCACTGTTACCGAGGCGCTCGACCGCAAATGGGTAAGGGCCGGGCACGAGGTCGCCCGCACGCAGATGCGGCTTGCGAGCGAGCCCGAAATCGAAACGGCGCTCATTTCCGATATGGAAGCGCTGAACGTGCTGGAGGACGAGGAAGAGAGCATCCTGTCCGTCGAGGGCGCGGATTTCGACGTGTGGTTCGACACGCGGCTGGGCGAAATGATTTCGTGGGTCGTGGACGGCAACGAGCTGATCGAGCGCGCGCCGCGCGCGAACTTCTTCCGTGCGCCCACCGACAACGACAAGCACGTGATGGAGCCGTGGAAGAAATTCGGCCTTGACCGCCTGCTGCCCAAGCTGCGCGATTTCAAGGCGGAAACCGTGCGCCCCGGATGCGTGCGCGTGACTGCGACGCATGTGTACTCCGCCTGCAACCGGCTGCCGCTGATTGAGACGGTCGCGAAGTGGACGATCTTCGGAAACGGCGACGTCCGCCTGTCCGTCGACTATACGCCGCTGCGCGAGTCCCTGCCGCCGCTGCCGCGCATGGGTGTGCAGCTGCACGTGCCGGGCGCGTACGACCGCGTGGAATGGTACGGACGCGGGCCGATCGAGAGCTATCCGGACATCCGCGCCGCCGCCTATATCGGCACGTACCAGATGACGGTGGACGATACTCACGAGCCCTATGTGCGCCCGCAGGAAAACGGCGCGCACGCCGATACCCGCGCCTTCGCGCTGACCGACGCGCTGGGCTTCGGTCTCCTGTTCATCAGCGAAAAGGCCGCGGACGAGGGCTTCTCCTTCACCGCGCACAACTATACCGACCAGATGCTCGACGAAGCGAAGCACCAGCCGGAGCTGGAAGCGCTGGAGGAAACCGTCGTTTCCATCGACTGGCGCCACGGCGGCATCGGCTCGAACAGCTGCGGTCCCGAGCCGCAGGAAAAATATAAACTGTACCTGCGTGAAACGCAGACGCTGACGTTTACCATGCGCCCCTTCCGCAACGGCGACGAGAGCCTTGCGGGGGCGATGAGAATTCTGCCGTAGGACGTGTGGGCGGGGGAGCAAGCTCCCCCGCCACTGCCACCCCCTCGGAAGCGGAGACGATTTCCTGCGGAAATCCTTTTGATTGAAATTCGAGAGGGCTGCGGCCCTCTCGAGCTCACCCGGGGCGGAGGGGACGGATTCCCCTCCGCGCCACCCTTTCTCAGATTCCGCTGAAATCCTTTGGATTTCCGGGCGCGGAATCTGCAAGGAAGCGATTTTTTCTCCGGGGGGCAAGCTCCCCTCCGAAAAAATCAGCGCGATCCCGCCGCACAGGTCGCCGGGATCGATTGGAAGTCGAGAGGGTTCACACCCTCTCGAGCTCTTCCGGGGCTGCTCTGATGAAGATTTTGGTTTCCGACGAAGCAGGCTGTGCTTTTGATGGCTTTGGTTTCCGACGACGCAGGCGTGGGGCGCTCCGCTCCCCTACACCCCCTCGGGTGACGGGGTGCGAGAGGGTTGCGACCCTCTCGCGCTCTCCCGGGGCTGTTCTGGCGGAAATTGAAGCTTCCGACGATGCAAGCTGTTTTTGAGGGATTTTGTTTCCGACGGCGCGGACGTGGGGCGCTCCGCTCCCCTACACCCCCTCGGGTGACGGGGTGCGAGAGGGCTGCGGCCCTCTCGCGCTCTCCCGGAGGCTGTTCTGGCGTGGATTTGGGTTCCCGACGATGCGGGTTGTTCTTTTGTGGACGCTGTTTCCGACGGCGCGAGCGTGGGGCGCTCCGCTCCCCTACACCCCCTCGGGGACGGGGTGCGAGAGGGCTGCGACCCTCTCGCGCTCTCCCGGGGGCTGTTCTTTTGAGGGCTTGGTTTCCGACGATGCGGGCTATTCTTTTGAGAGATTTTGTTTTCGACGGCGCAGGGCGTGGGGCGCTCCGCTCCCCTACATCCCCTCGGGGGACGGGGTGCGAGAGGGTTCACACCCTCTCGCGCTCTCCCGGAGGGTGTTCTGATGGGGGGACTTTGGATTTGATGGGGACGGAATGGTTTTCTATGGAGGAAGAGAAAAGCGGAGACGCGTTGGGGGGGTCTGCGTGCGGGCGTGAGAATGAAAACTGGTTTTGTTGCAATTATCACGTGACAGGGCGGGCAGGATATGGTATGATCGTGGATGTCAGGAGGGGAAAGAGATGTATTGCACGCGAAAGGTTACCGAGGATCTGATTTGGGTGGGAGCGAACGACCGGAGGCTGGCCATGTTTGAGGGCGTATACTCCGTGCCGGAGGGCGTTTCCTACAATGCATATATTCTGAAGGACGAAAAGACGGTACTGTTCGACACCGCGGACAAGGCGGTGGAGAAGGTATTTTTTGAGAATGTGGCGCACGCGTTGGGCGGGCGGACGCTGGACTACATTGTGGTACAGCATGTGGAGCCGGATCATTCGGCGCTGCTTTCGCAGCTGCTTCTGCGCTATCCGGAGGCGCAGGTGATCGCCACCGCGCGGGCATTGGACATGATCGCGCGGTTCTACGGGCCCGTGGCGAACGCGCGGGCGGTCGGCGAGGGGGACGTGCTGGAGACCGGGCGGCACAGGCTCCATTTCCTGCTCGCGCCGATGGTACACTGGCCGGAGGTCATGGTGACGTATGACGAGGCGGACGGCATTCTGTTTTCCGCGGACGCGTTCGGCACCTTTGGCGCGCTGAACGGCGCGCTGTTTGCCGACGAGGTGGATTTTTTCCGCGATTATCTGGACGAGGCGCGGCGGTATTACACCAACATCGTGGGCAAATACGGCATGCAGGTGCAGGCGCTTCTGAAGAAGGCGTCCTCGGTGAAAATTTCCATGATTTGCCCGCTGCACGGCTTCGTGTGGCGCAAAAATCTGAGTGCGTATATTGAGAAGTACGATCTCTGGAGCCGCTATGAGCCGGAGAAGATCGGCGTGATGATCGCCTACGCTTCCGTTTACGGCAACACCGAGAACACGGCGGAGATTCTGGCCTGCCGTCTGCGCGACGCGGGCATTGAGACGGACATGTACGACGTATCCGTGCGGCCGGGCAGCGACGTGGTGTCCGCGGCGTTCAAGTGGAGCCATCTGGTGTTCGCGTCGACGACGTACAACGGCGGCATCTTCATCCGCATGGAGGAGGCGCTGCGCGATCTGGCGGCGCACAACATCCAGAACCGCACCGTGGCGCTGATTGAGAACGGCTCGTGGGCGCCGCATAGCGGAAATCAGATGCGCGCGATTCTGGAAAAGTGCGGGAACATTCGAATTCTGGACGAGAAAGTCACGATCCGCTCGGCGCTGGCCGACAGTCAGCTGCCGGAGATCGACCGCATGGTGGAGGCCATCCGCGCCACGATGCCGGCCGCGGCGGTCACGTCCGCGGCGAGCTTCGAGGGCGAGACGGAGCCTTCGGCGATGTTCCGGCTGACCTACGGCCTGTTCGCGCTGTCCGCCCGCGAGGAGGGCAGGGACAACGCCTGCGTCATCAACACCTGCATGCAGGTGGAGGAGCGCCCCGGCCGTCTGGCCATCGCCGTGTACAAGGGCGGTCTGACGCACGACATGGTCGCGAAAACCGGCCGCTTCGCCGTTTCGGTGCTCACCGAGGAAGCGCCGCTGGCGCTGTTTGAGCGCTTCGGCTTCCAGTCCGGACGCGACAAGGACAAGCTTGCCGGCTTCACGGCCTTTGCGCGCGGCGTGGACGGCCTGATCTACCTGACGGAGAACGCCAACGCCCGCTTCAATTGCCGCGTGACGCAGGCGGTGGACTGCGGCGACCACACGCTGTTTGTCGGCGACGTGGAGGAAAGCGCGGTGCTGAGCGACGCGCCGTCGATGAGCTACGGCTTTTATCGAGAGCACGTGAAGCCCGCTCCCGCCGCGGAAAAGAAGACCGGTTGGGTCTGCAAGGTGTGCGGCTACGTATACGAGGGCGAAACCCTGCCCGAGGACTTCGTGTGCCCGCTCTGCAAGCATGGCGCGGCGGATTTTGAGAAAATGGAATAGCGTATCCCTGCGAACAGAAATAGCTCCGCGCCGGTTCTCTGCGAATCGGCGCGGATGGTTGTTTATGGCGCTTTTCCCGGCCACGACCACTCGTTCAGATCGTCGCTGTAGGCGAGACCGATGGAAGCGTTCGAGTCGAACTCAAGGCTTTCGGGGGCGCGGGAGGCGTGGAAGAACAGGAGATAGCGCGGGAGGTCTGGGAACTGGGTGTTCTCCGTCACGAAACCCGCCGTAACTCTGCCTGCCGCCCACGGCCATTCGCGCTGGCCGAGCGTGAGGTTCGGCATGGCGGTGCGCCAGTGGACGAGATCGTCCGAATCCATCACGCGAAGGCCGTTTTCCGGACTGCTGAACATGCGCCAGCCGTTTCCGAAGGGAACCACGCAGGAATTTTCGCCCGCGTCGGTGTGGCCGACGAATGTCCAGTGCCGGAGATCGGGCGAGGTTGCGTAGCTGACGCCGTTCTGCTTGAAGAAGCACCACCATTGACCGTCGGCGCGCAGCAGGAAGGGATCGATCATCCGCCCCATGGATTCAAACGGGACGGAATCGCCCTTCACACGCAGAAGCTCGGGCTCTGACCAGCGTTCCAGATCGCGCGAACGCATGGTATACAGGCGGGAATTGGCGTTGCCGTATTTTTCGCCGTTCTCGCGGCAGTAGGTCTGAAAGCAGATCACCCAGTCCGCGCCGTCGCGCACGATGCTTCCGGGGCTGGAATAATTCAGCGCTTTATTTTTCGGCGTAAGCAGGCGAAGGTCGCTCCAGTGGACGAAATCGCGGGTTCTTCGTTCCGCGAGGTACAGCCACGGTCCGCCGGGGCGGTTGTCCACATAGGTGAAATACAGGTAGCAGACGCCGCTCAGCAGCACGGCGGCGGGATCGCGGTAGGCGGTAACGTCGTCGCCGCGCAGCAGAATGGGGCTTGTCAAGGCGTTCATAGGCTCATCCTTTCACCGAACCGATCATCATTCCCTGAACGAAATACTTTTGAATAAACGGATACACCAGCAGGATGGGGACAGTGGAAATCATGATCAGCGCGTATTTCAGCACGTCCGCGAGGTCTGCGCGCGCTTCCTGAAGCTCGGGGTCGACCATCATGGAAGCGTCGAACTGGTTCGCGAGCAGAATCTCCCGCAGGATGATCTGCAGGGGCATTTTTTCCATGCTGTCGAGGTAGAGCATGGCGTTGAAGTAGGTGTTCCAGTGCGCGACGGCGGAATACATGGCCACGACGGCGATGATGGCCTTGGAAAGCGGCAGCACGATCTGAAGGAAATAGCGCAAATCGCTGCAGCCGTCCAGCGTGGCCGCTTCCAGCAGCTCGCCGGGGATGGAGGTCTGCATGAAGGTACGCGCCAGAATCATGTTGTACACGGACAGCGCGCCCGGCAGAATCATGACCCACAGGGTGTCCAGCATGCCGAGGTTTCGCATCAGCAGGTAGTTTGGAATCATACCGCCGCCAAAGTACATGGTGAAGGCGAAGATCAGCATGAAGACGTTGCGGCAGGGCAGGTCGCGGCGCGACAGGGGATAGGCGCACATCATGCACACGCACACGTTGATAAGCGTGCCCAGCAGCGTATAGGTGAGGGTATTTCCGAACCCGAGCAGAACCCGGCGGTTGCGGAACACGGCGGCGTAGCCCTCGACCGAGGGATGAACGGGCCACAGGATTACCTTGCCGGCGGAAACCATGCGCCCCTCCGAGAAGGACGCGGAAATGACAAAGACGATGGGGTAAAGGACGCTCAGAAACAGCAGGGTGAGAACGACGTAGGACGCGATATAAAACGCGCGGTCGCTGCGGGGAATGCGGATGCCGGCGGGCCTTGTCGGATGCGTTACCATAGACTGCTCCCTCCCAGCTTTTTACAGATGGCGTTTACAAGGATGATCAGGATGAAATTCACCACGGAATTGAACAGGCCGATGGCCGTGCCATAGGAGAAATCGCCGCCGCCGGTGACCATGCCGATCTTGTATACATAGGTGGAGATGACTTCGCTTGTGGAGATGTTCAGGTCGTTCTGCATCAGATAGACCTTTTCAAAGCCGACGTTCATCACCTTTCCCGCGGCGAGAATCAGCAGGATGGAGGCCGTGGGCAGGATGGTGGGCAGGTCGATATGCCACATGCGTTGCCAGCGGTTTGCGCCGTCAATCTGGGCGGCCTCGTTCAGCTCCGGGTCGACGTTCATCAGCGCGGCCAGATAGATGATCGTATCCCAGCCCAGATTCTGCCAGATGCCCGACCAGACGTACATATGCCGGAACGCGGAGGGGCTGGCGAACAGGTCGGGGGCGGCGGAACCGGTGAAGGCGGAATACAGAATCCCGTACACGCCGGAGCGCATGTTGAAAACCTGCATCAGGATGCCGACCATGACGACGGTGGAGATAAAGTGGGGAATGTAGGTCACGGTCTGAATGAGCTTTTTATAGGTCTGGTGTGGCGCGGCGTTCAGCAGAAGCGCCAGCAGAATGGGCAGCGGAAAGCCCGCGAACAGCGAATAGAAAGACAGCGTCAGTGTGTTGGACAGGATGCGGGAGAACTGGAAGGAATCGAGGAATTTTTCAAAATACCGGAACCCGACCCACGGGCTGCGCGCGATGCCATAGCGAAGGTCGAAGGCCTTCATCGCCATTTGCAGGCCGCCGATGGGCACATAATGGAAAATGATGATATACGCAAGCGGAATGGCCAGAAGCAGATAGAGCTGCCAGCGCGCGGCCGCCTTTCGAACCTGTTTGGAGGTGATCATGGTCTGTATGCCTCGCCTTTTTTAGGTTTAAGGGTTACGGCAGGAAAGAAGAGGATTCATTCCTGCCGTAACAAGGGTCTGTGACGCTATGAACTTAGGAATGCTTGCGGTCGTAGGCGGCCTGCTGCACCGCGATGTAGTCCTCAAGGTGCATCTTCTCAAGCTCCGCCAGATAGGCGTCCCATTCGCTGAAGTCCTTGATGCCGGTGATGAAGGCGGTGATGGACTCGTTCACGTAGGAATCAATGGCGGTGCTGATGTCCGCAATGCGCTCGGCTTCTTCGGCGGTGTAGTTCAGCTTGCCGATGATTTCGTTGTTCATGTGGGGAACGTAGCGCACGTAGAAGTCCGGGCGGAAGACCAGCGAAACGCCGCTCTCGTAGTTTTCAACGGTCTCAATGGCCCAGCTCATGTCCAGCGCGTGGTCGAAGATGTGGGGCGTGGTGTTGCGCCAGGTGACGTTGTTGACGTTCGTCCAGGCGCTGTCGTTCATGATGGCGAAAATACGATCCTCGCCGGTCACGCCGTATTCGAAGAAGTAGTTGTCCATCTTCGCCGGGTCGTTCGTCCAGTCGACCTCCTTCACGCCGTAGCGCTGGGTGAGGCTGGTTTCAAAGTCATAGAAGCTCTCGCCGATGGCGAACGCCAGCTCGGGATGCTCGCAGGCGCTGGTGATGTACCAGTAATTCGCGCAGGAGGGCTCGGAGGTGGGCGTCCAGCACACGCCGTCGGGGCCGGTGAGCGGCTCGAGCTCGGTCATCTTGCGAAGGTTCGGGTTGGAGGACACGCCGTTCCAGTGTCCGGCGCTGCCCGCGGTCACGGAGCCCACGACGTAGTCGCCGTCCTGATTGATGATGGCGCGCATCTGGGTCTGATCCTGCGTGAAGCTGCCGGCGTAGATCAGGCCGGACTCGACGAGGCTGTGCACGTATTCAAGGCCTTCCTTGAAAGCGTCCTGCACGAACGCGGCGTAGATCTCTCCGTCCTTCACGCCGAAGTACTTCGCGTTGGGGTCGGCGTAGGTGAACGCGTTCAGCAGGAAGTTCACGACCTTCTGATCGTTGGAGGAGGTGGAGCCGAGCAGGCCGATTTCATCGTTCACGCCGTTGCCGTTGGGGTCCTGCGAAACGAAGGCTTCCAGCACGGCGCGGAAATCCTCGGTGGTCTTGGGCATATCCAGTCCGAGCGCGTCCAGCCATTCCTGATTAATCCACGCGTGATACCACGCGCGGCCCCACATGGAATCCTCATAGGAGGGCAGGCCGTAGTTGTTGCCGTCGGGCATGCGCACGATCTTCAGGAGCGCTTCCTTCGCTTCCGCGTCCACGCGGCTGTCCAGATTCTTCGTCATGGACGGGTCGGCCAGATACGCGTTCAGCGGGAGCAGCAGGCCGCGCATGGCGTAGTTGTATTCGGTCACATAGTCCAGCTCAAAGTTGATGATGTCCGGAACGTTGGACTTGGAGGCCATGACGACGGCCAGCTTGGCCTGCGCGTCGGCGGAGGGGTATTCGAGGAACTTCAGCTTTACGCCGAACTTCTCTTCAATGGCCTTCGTGGTTTCGTTGGTTTCGAGATTCTCAATCAGCGTGTCGGTCTTGCGGGCGATGGTGAGCGTGATGACTTCCTCTTCCGCGGACGCGAGGGGAAGCGCGGCGGCCAGCAGGCACAGAGCCATAAAAATGGCCAGCAGACGGGTATGCTTCATGTGAATTCCTCCAATGCTGTATTCCCTGCGCAGGATGGCGTTATCATAGCAGACGCAAGGGAAAAATGGTAGTCTCAAAACGAAAAGAGGCCATCACTTTGCACGTTTTTGGCCTCTCATTTTGTTCAGCGTATCTCATTTTGTCTGTTTTGCCTGATTTTCCCTGCGCCATGTGGCGGGTGGAACGCCCTTGTGCTTCTTGAAAACGCGGTACAGCGTGTTCACCGCGCCGAAGCCCGCGCGCTCCGCGATTTCGTCAATGCTCAGATCAGTGTTCAGAAGCAGCTCCTCCACGGCGTTCATGCGAACCTGCTCCACGTATTCGGCGAAGGAGCAGCCGACGGTTTCCTGAAGAATCCGATACAGCTGGTTCCGCTTGATGCCGAAGACCTCCGCCACGCCGTCCGAGCACAGGGAGGGGTCGCTGTAGCTGCGGTTCAGGTAGTTGACGATCGCCTGCTTGCGCGCGAGGTTGCCCCGGTTGCGCCGCTCGGCCGCCGTCCGGCACAGGTGCAGCGCCAGCTGCCGCAGGCGTTCCAGCGCCGAAAGCGGCGCTTCGTCCATGACGAATGCGGAGATTTCAACGCCGGGATTGTCGATCAGGTCGGCGGCGCTTTGAATGGTGATGGACAGCGCGCCGAATACGTGCTGGAAGTGAATGCCGATGGGCGGGTGCTTGGAAAGCTCTTCTTCAATCGCGTCGAAGTATGCGCTCAGCGCGTCCTCGTTTCCGCTCAGAATCAGCTCGTTCAGCTTGACCAGCGTTTCCGGCGTGACGGACTCCATGTCCGAGGTCTTCTTCTCCGCGCGATAGGCCAGCATGGTGGAGAAATCCGCCTGGTTTTCAAGGCTCATGAGCGAAAGCCGCGCCTGCTTGTAGGCCTTGTGCAGGCTTTCCACGCCGTGGGCGCATTCGCTTACGCCGATCTGAAGCCCGCCCGCCTGCTCGGCCATTTCCGCCGCCAGCGCCTGCAGGATGGAAAGTAGCCCGTCCGCCGACTCCGGTTCGCTTCGCAGCAGCAGGATTTCCTCTGATGGGTCTTCGGGAACCGAAATCCACTGCGCGTCCAGACGGCTTCGCAGGAACGCGTCCGTGTCGTTCAGCAGGCTGTCGGAAGCGGAATCCGAATGCAGAATTGCCACGAGATAGCCGTCGGCGATTTCGCCGAGCAGCTCGGTCAGCTCCTGCTTGCTCTGGTTGGTGTAGCAGCCGAAGCGCAGCGAATTGTGCAAAAGCGTGTTTTTCGCGGCGCTGTGCAGGATGGCCAGACGCTGATCCGCGTCGTTCTTGGCGCTGATAACATCCTGCACGGTGCGCCCGATGTAGTCGTACAGGTTCGAAGCGTCGCCCTCGCCGCCATACCGGGCGGACAGCGTAATCAGCCCGGACAGCGGCCGGTACTGCCACACGATCAGCACCAGAAGCAGCGCGAAAATGCCCAAAATGCCGACGAACATGTAGATTCGAACGATGGAGGTAAGGCTCTTGAGCTGGTTGCTGAAATAGCTCTTGGGAACCGTCAGCTCGGCGTGCAGATCGAAGGCGCTGTCGGTCGCCTGAATGGTCAGGGAGATTTCGCCCGGGTCGACGTGGCCGCGGCTGCTGCACAGAAGCGCGTTTTCGCCGTCCGTCAGGCGCAGGGTGGACGATTTCAGCATGTCCGGATCGATGAGCGTCTCCATCAGCGCGTCCGCGTCGATCATGAACACCACAACGTCGGACGCCTTGCGGGTCACGTTGTCCGTCTTGACCACGCACAGAAGAAGGTTCGTGTCCTCCGGAAGATAGGCGGAGGAAATGTCCGAGCCGTTCAAAAGACGGATGGGCAGGATGGAATCGAAATGCGACCGCTTCCAGTCCTGCGCGGACAGGGTTCCCGATTTGCTGCGGATGAGGATGCCGAAGCTCTGGCCGTAGTCCATGGAGGAGGTGCGGTCGGAAAGGAAGAGGTTGTTGTTCAGAAACAGCGAATAGGCCTGCTTGACGTAGGAGTTTTCAATGTCCAGAATCGAGTGCAGCTTTTCGCAGGCCTTATTCATCGCCAGCGAATTCTGCACCGTGGCGGGGTTGTTCACGGCGCGCAGAAGAAGGTATTCGTCCGTGGCCGAATAATCGTTCACCAGCAGCATCATGCGCGTCAGGTCGTCGCGAAACGCTTCCAGACCGGCGTTCAGGCGGCTTTCGCTTTTGCTCAGCGTGTCCCGGTACAAAATCCGGTAGCAGGAGGAATAGAGGGAAATAAACAGGACGCCAAAGACGAGAAAAAGAGAAAGGTAAAGAACGACGATTTTCGTCAGCGTGTTCCGCTTGAGTCTGTGCTCCATTTTACTTCCCGGCAAAATCCGTCACTCCGCTCGATTTCATTTATTCAATAGGATTATAGCACAGGCGGCGCGTTTCCTCAAGCGCAATTCGGGCAGACCCTCGCGCGAAGGGTCTGCCCTGTCTGTGAAGCCGGCGAAAATCAGGATTGGGTGAGGTACACGATCACGTTCATGCCGAGGCGGGTGTCCGCGTCGGGGGTGAAGGCGGCGCGGGCTTCATAGGCGGTTTCTCCTGTGGACGCGTCGCTCATGTGGGAAATCCACGTGATCGTGGCGGGAACGCGGGCGGTTTCGTCGTCCTTCCACACGAATTCCAGCTCGACCGCGTCACCCTCGCGCACGCTGCCGAGGTCGGTTTCCGGCACGGAGAAGGAAACGTACAGGCTGCCGTCGGGATGGATAACGGCCAGCGTGTCGCCCTTCCTGACCGCGTCGCCCGCGGAAACCGACACGCTCTCCACGATGCCGGAGGTCGGGACGGCGACGTCGGTGCCGGCGGCGTACAGGCCGTCCCACGTGCCGTCCAGCGTCTCGAACAGCACGTCTCCGGCGCGCACGGCGTCGCCGTTTTTCACGCACATTTTGAGCACGCTGCCCGTGGCCGTGACGGCGACGGGATCCACGCGCGCGACGCTGCCGGTTCCAAGGCGGCAGGTGGACGCGAGCGTTTCCTCGCGGTACACGCGCACGCTTTCGTTCAGCTGGAATTCGCCCTCGCGAATCTCGACGGTGTAGCTCGTGCCGTTCACGGCGGTGACGACGCCGCTTCCGCGCAGCTTCGATGTGGCGCTCCCGGTGAGGTAGACCGTATCGCCGATGTGTACCAGCCGGGTGGCGGCGCTGTCGTAGGCCTTGTCGGTAGTGGCGGAGACGGTGAAGCCGTATTCCGGTTCGATGTACAGTGCCGCGCCGTAGCGGGTCGCGACGGCGTCCAGATCGTCTCCGGCCGCGGCGAACACGCCGGTCACGGTGCCGCTCTGCGCGGCGTAGACCTTTGTGCCCGCGAGCGACAGCACCGCGTCGTCCTCGGTCACGCGCTGTCCGGCGATCAGGTTCACCGTGTCGACCGTGCCGCCGATGGGTGCGGCGACGCGCACGGAGGCATCGGAAGCGACGGTGCCCTCGAAGGAGACCTCTCCGGCGGCGAGCGCGGGAACGGCGGTCAGGCACAGAATCAGCAGAAGCGCAGACGCGCGAAGCATCGTTTTCATGGGAAATCCTCCTTGTCATGGTTTGGAAGCGGGATTACGGGAAGTAAACGGTCGCGGTCATGCCGAGCCGCAGGGCGGCGGGGCGGGTGAGGAGGCGGAGACGGACTTCATAGCGGGGGACGTCGTCCGCTTGGGCAGCGGAGGAGGAGACGGAGAGGACGGCGGCTTCATAGGGAAGCTCGTCCGCGTCGAAGGCGAACACGACCTGCGCCGGATCGCCGACGGAGACGGACGCGGCTTCGGTTTCCGAGAGCGAGCAGGTGAGAATGAAGCCGTCCTCGGGCGCGAGACAGAATAGAAGCTCGCCCTCTGAGACCGTTTCGCCGGGCTTCTTCAGAACCTCGGTGACTACGCCGTCCGTCGGGCAGATGGTTTCGGGGGTTCCGCTCCGCGAGGAAACGGTCTCAAACAGCGCCTGTCCCTTCATCACGCGCGCGCCGTCTGAAACGAGCAGCCGGGTGACCGTGCCCTTGCCGGTCACGCTTACCGGCTCCGCGCGCGCCACGGTCGCGCGGCCGATGCGGGTCGTGCCGCTTTCCGTCTCCGCGTATACGTTCACGGCTTCGCCGACGTAGAATTCGCCCGCCGTGGGGAGGACGGAGAAGGTTGAGCCGTCCACCGACAGCAGCACGCCCGCGCCGATGTGCGTGGCGTCGCGCGTGCAGGACAGGGTGACCGCGCTGCCGACGCGCAGCCACGCGTTTTTGCCCGCCGCGTCGGCGTAGGCGGTGGAGCCGGTCATCGCGTAGGTTTCCTTCGGCTCCAGATACAGCCCGGCGGACGCGTCCGCGCCCGGCTCCAGAAACAGGCCGTTCACCGTGCCGTCGATCGGCGCGTATACCCGCGTAACCTCTACCTGCGCCGCGGGGTCGCCCGCGTGAACCAGCTGCCCAACCTGTACGGATACGCTTTCCAGCGCGCCGCCCGCCGCGGCGAAAACGGGAACGAGCGCTCCGGCCGTCACGGTCGCGTCGCTCGCGACGGCTTCGGCGCAGGCGGAGAAGAGCAGGAGCGCCGCGAGAATGAATGAGAGGGTTCGTCCGCGTTTCAGGACGCGCGTTCCGCTTCCGCAGGAGAACGCTTGCGGAGGAATACGAGAGAGGCTCATGACGCGTTCCCTCCTTCCGCGAGCGTCCGCGCGGGGGCGTGGTCGGCGCTCATGATGCGCACGCTCTCTGAAAATGTCCGCGCGTGGGACTGCGCGGGAACTCGTCCGGATTTCAGGACGCGCGTTCCGCTTCTGCGGGAGAACGCCTGCGGAGAGATGCGAGAAATGCTCATGACGCGATTCCTCCTTCCGCGAGCGTCCGCGCGGGGAAACGCGCGAGAATGTGGTTGACGCTCATGATGCGCGCGCCTTTCGTGAAAGTCCGCGCGGGGGACAGCGCGAGAACGCGCGCTTCACTTCTGCGGGAGAACGCTTGAGGGGAGATGCGGTTGACGTTCATGACGCGATTCCTCCTTCCGCGAGCGTCCGCGCGGGGAAACGCGCGAGAGCGTGGTCGGCGCTCATGATGCGCGCGACTTTCGTGAAAGGCCGCGTGGGGGACAGCGCGAGAACGCACGCTTCACTTCTGCGGGAGAACGCTTGAGGGGAGATGCGGTTGACGTTCATGACGCAATCCCTCCTTCCGCGAGCGTCCGCGCGGGGAAACGCGCGAGAGCGTGGTCGGCGCTCATGATGCGTGCGCCTTTCGTGAATGTCCGCGCGGGAGAGAGTCCGTGAAATGCGGTTGACGTTCATGATGTGCTCCCTCCCTCCGCGAGCGTCAGGGTCTGGCCGTCGACGGGGAGGGCTTCGGTTTCCGTCCGGACGGTCAGAATGGGGTCAGGGGATTCGAATTGAATGTTCAGCGTCAGCAGGTTGGGGGTAGTGCCGCGGGCACGAAGGCGATCGTAGGCGCTGCCGGAGAGCCAGTTTGCGGTGGGAATGGCGAGTTGGCCGCCGGGGTACTCGATGGACACGGTATCGATTCCGCTTGCGAAGAGCGTTTCCAGCGCGTCGCCGCCGATGGAGAGCGCGGTTTCGTCGCCGCTCAGCGCGAGGGTCAGCGTGTCGCCCGAGAGGGTCGCCGTGAAGGTTCCTTCCTCTGAAGTGACGGTCAGGTTCAGCGCTTCGCCGCCGAGGGTCAGCACGCGGGACTCCGCGCCGTCTGCTTCGAGGGGAACGCCCCAGTACGGCGTGTCGTTCAGGCTGCCGCGCCCGTGGCTGGAGGTGGTGGCCTGTCCCGGCCGCGCGCCGCCGCCACCGCCGCCGTGCCCGCCGCCGCCCCAGCCATGCCCTCCGCCGGTGGGACGGCCCTGCGCCGGGGCGAAGGGTACGTCCTCAAGCGGAAGGGCGCTTTCGCCGGAGGGGTCGATGCTCGCGGCGTAGGCTTG
>SFHK01000045.1 GCA_004556395.1 Clostridiales bacterium | reverse complement strand
TGGAAGTCAGATATGATAAATCGGGTGCGGAGAAAGTTCTCCGCTCAGGGCAGGCTTGTTTGGCGAGAACGATCCAAAGACTACACGGGATATGATAAACCGATTCGGGAATTCGCATGCCGATCTTGGATTGGGCATATATCTGCCGACTACACCATTGATGACGGGAGAGGTGTTGTCTGCTGCGTAAAGGGTGATACAATTGCGAGCCATATCGTCAGATCCATTCCTGATATGCAGGCGGTTGAGGGGGATGGAAGCAGAAGCAGCAGGTGATGTGAGCGGAGGGAAGACGAGACATCTTTTCATCTTCCGTGGGAGCTTCGATGGGGACGGTTATGGGTGCGCGATCGAAGCGGGACGAACGTTGTATATACAATCTCGCGAAGCGTTCCATGGCGGTCTGCGCTTCGTTTGGGATCAGGATAGACGATGGGCGTCATTTACGCAGGCGGAGGTGAAGGGTGTTCAGTCGCCTGAGGGAGCACCTTAATGGTAGCGAGGAATGGAACGTACGCATTGCGGGTTACCAGCAGGGACAGGCAGAGGCAGCGCCTGTGGGGGGTGAGACAATAGAAGCCGGTGAAAAAAACGAGAAGAGTTGCAGAATAACAGAGGTTTTCACACACAATTTTTGCTATACAAGTGCGCTTCCGTATGGTATACTTATGGTATCCGGCTTGAGACGGATGCGGAGGCCACGATGGGCGGAGAGACGTACGAATTGGATGGGCTTGATTTTCTGAACCCGGCTTCGACGGCTGCGGTTCTATTTCAGACGTTTATGGGGGCGGCCTGCGTATTTACGCACGAGGGCGGCGCCTATCAGATTCAGCTTGTAAATCAGAGGTTTATAGAGGAGCTGGGCGGCTTTTTTACCGCGGAGGAGGCGTGTCGGGAGGATGTTCGCGGGCGGCTTACCGACGCGGAGGCGTGCGCGATCGACCGGCTGATTGAGAAGGCGGAGCGGAGCGGCGAAATGGCGGAGGGAGAAGCGCATTTCAGCCGTCTGCCGCCGTCCATCTCGCATTTGCGCCTGTCCGTGCGCGCGCTGGGCGGGAGCCGGTATTTCCTGGGCGTGGTGAACGTGAGCGGGCACTCGCAGGCGAAGCGGAGCTTTGAGGATCGCGTGGAGCTGCTTCGAATGCTGAACAGCACCGCCCGGAAGATCTTCTCGGAGGACGACGATGAAAAGGCGTTGCGCGCCGTGCTGGAAAACGCGTGCGCGTACTTTGGCGCGCGGCGCGCGTATCTGTATGAGATTCACGCGTCGGAGGAATGCGCCGCGCTTGCCTGCGCCGTGCGCGGGGCGGACGATCCGAACCCGCGGGAGCCGCTGGAGCGCGTGCCGCTGGCGACCATCCCGCACTGGAGCCGCGCGTTTGAAAACAACGAATATGTGCTCGTTGACGATGTGAACCGGCTGGGCAGCAGCTGGAAGGACGAAATCAGGCTTATACGCGGGCAGGGAATCACGTCGATCATGTCCGCGCCGGTATTCATGGGCGGGAAGCTGTACGGCTTCGTCAACGTGGAGGATTCCCTGCGGCATCCCCACCGCGCCGATCATCTGGCGTCGCTGGTCGACTATGTAACCGTGATTCTCGAGCGAAGCCGGCTCAAAAAACAGATTACATCCGAGCGGGCGCTGCTGGCGCGCATCATGGAGGATACGCCCGGCGGATTCATGCGCATTCGTCTGGACGACGGGCGCATGGAGCCTGTGTATATCAACGAGGGCTTCGCGCACATCGTTCAGATGGAGCGCGGCGAGCTTCTGCGCAAGTACGGCGAAAACGCGCTGTGGGGCATGAAGGAGGACGACGCGAGTCAGTTCTGGCATTTGCTGGTGCTGGCGCAGAAGCGCGAGGGAACGTTCAGCATGCAGACGCGTCTGGCGCGCGGCGACGGGAGCTATGCGTGGGTGCGCGCGTTTTACCGCACGACCCGGGACGCGGACGGCACGCGCTATCTGAACGGCTATTTTGCCGACATTACCGATGAAATGGGCGCGGAGGACATTCGCCGCGACCTTCTGAACCATCTGCCCTGCGGCGCGGGGATGTATGAGGTGGACGGAGACGAGCTGCGCCTGCGCTATGCGAATCAGTCGCTTCTGCGCATGCTGGGCGGCGCTCCCGCCGGCGTGGACATGAACGACGCGCGGGCGTTCGTTCACCCGGAGGACTGGCCGCGCATGTGGGAGAAGATTCGCGAGGGCATGGCGGGGCGGCGCGCGCTGGACATGCCGCTGCGGATTCGAAACGGCAGCGGCGGCTATACGCATCTGTATCTGAACGCACAGATGGAGCGCGTGGGCGATGACAAGGCGCTGATTTACGCGATTTATTCAGAGGACATTGAGGACAGGCTGCACGTCATTGAGGAGGCCGCGCATCTGGCGATGGTGCAGACGGGCGGCTCCGTGGCGCTGTACGACGTGGTGAGCGACACGATCACGCTGCCGACGGCGTACGCGCGCAGTCACGCGCTGCCGGAAACGCTGGCGCACTTCTCTACCTGCATGGAAAGAAGCCCGAGGGACGAATACGGCGGGCAGGCCGCCGCGTTCAACCAGCTGATGCAGGCGCTGAGGAACGGCGAAAAGCAGAAGGAAACGATTATGCGCACGCACCTTGCCAGCGGCGAGTGGCGCTGGGAGCGGATTCAGTTCGTTTCGGTGCTGGACATCGACGGTCGGCCGCGCAAGGCGGTGTTCAGCGCGGAGGACATTACCGACGCGTATGAAAAGGAGCTTTCCTATCTGCGCTTCCGCAGCCAGATGAAGTCGATTCCCGGCTGGGAGCGGCTGTATATGGAGCTGGACATCGAGGATCGCCGCCTGATCACCGTGGACGGCAGTCTGCTGCCCGTGGATCGCGGGCAGTGGGCGCGCAATTACGACAGGGAAGCGCATCGAATGGTGACCACCTATGTGGTTCCCGAGGATCAGGCGCGCGTGTTCGAGTTCTTCGTGCGCGACAACACGGCGGCGTTCATTACAAACGGAAGCAATCCGAACGAGATCGAGGCGCGCATCCGCACAGGGGACGGAAGCATCCGCTGGGCGAGGGCGTCGATCGAGGGCGTGATCGACGGGTTTACCGGACACACGATCGCGTCGGTGATGATTCGCGATATTCACGAGGAGAAGCTGGCGGAGCTGGACATTCTGGCGCGCGCCGAAAAGGACGGCATGACGGGCGTGTACAACCGCGCGACCGCCGAAGCGATGATCGAGCGCGTGTTCCGCGTGAGCAGGAACGAGGCGCTCACGCTGGTAATCACCGACATTGACAAGCTGAAGACGATCAACGACAGCATGGGGCACATGCAGGGCGACCGCGCCATCCGCGAGCTGGCGACGCTGCTCAAGACGTATTTCCGTCCCAATGACATTGTGGGACGGTACGGCGGCGACGAGTTCATTCTGCTTCTGCGCAACACGCATAACCGCATGCGCGTGGAAAAGGTGCTGGAAACGCTGGTCGAGCGGATTGGAAACATTCGCCTGGGCGAGAAGGACGAGACCAGGCTGCGCGTTTCGATGGGCGCGGCGATGGGCAACACCGGAATGGATACCTACGAGATGCTTCTGCGCAAGGCGGACAAGGCGCTGTATTGCATCAAGGGCGACAGGCATTTCCACTGCGCGTTCTACACGCCGGAAATGGAGCAGGCGGGGTATCGCCACGGCGGAGAATCCGGACTGGGCGCTACCTATGAACCCGACGAAGCCAGCCTGAAGCACATGTACACGGCGATTACGTCGATGTACGACGTGTGCCTTGCGGCAAATCTGACGCAGAACCGCTATGAGGTTCTGAAGTGCGGATTCGGACAGATTCCGGGAAGAGGGGTTTTGTCTGAGCTGATCGAGCAAAGCTACGAGTTCTACCGGGCGGAGGATCGGAAGACCTATATGGGGCTGTTCGCGCGCGAAAAGCAGCTGGCGGCGATTGCCGCCGGGGAGCGGCAGCTCAGCTATGTGGGTCTGTCCCGCTGCACGGACGGCGTGTGGCGGCTGGTGCATATCGCGCTGGTGTTCACCGGGCCGAATGAAAACGGCGATCAGATGCAGATGACGCTGGTGAAGGTGGATGAATAACCCTGCCCGGGGCGCGGGGGGTGCGAGAGGGCTGCGGCCCTCTCGCGCTCTCCCATGGGGCTGCAGGAAGAGGCATGCGGGCTCGATGGAGTAGATCCGCGTACCCGCAGACAGGGGGTTCCCCTGATCACAACGAAAGGGCTTCGCCCTCCGGATAAGCGGAGGAGACGAAGCCCTTTTTCGCGAATGGATTGCTTACTTTCTCTTCAGGTAGCTGGTGGACATATAGCCGGTATAGGTCTTGCCGTTGCCGGTGTAGCTGACCTTCCACCATCTGGAATTGCCGGTGTTCAGAATTTTGACTTGGGTGCCCTTGGTCAGCGCGGTGATGACCTTATACTTGGTGCCGGCGCCGGAACGCATGTTGACGACCTTACCGGTCACGCGGGCGTACTTGCTGCTGGTAGAAGGCGTCGTGGAGCTGGAGCCGCTGGTGGAGATGTACTTCTTGCTCACGAAGCCCTGGGTTCCGTTGCTGGTGGAAACCAGATAGAAGTTGCCGTTCTTGCCCAGAACGGTGACCTTCGTGCCCTTGGCCAGCGTCTTGATGATGCCGCTCGAGGTGGTCGCGCCGCCGCGCATATGTACGGCCGCGGTGGTCTTGCCGGCCCTGCGGGCGGTGTAGGTGGTGCCGCTGGCGTAGGCGCTGCCAGCGCCCTTGATGTAGAGCGTCTTGATGTAGCCGACCTTGCCGGAATTGGTTTCAACCTTGGACCAGATGCTGCCCTTGGAGAGCACGTCGATATGGTCGCCGTCCTGCACGAAGCCGACGGTTGCGGAGCTGGTGGTGGCCTTCTTGCGCAGGCGCAGGGAGCCGCCGTTTACGGCTGTTTTCACGGTTTCGGCGCTCACGAACGCCGGAACGGTCAGCGCCAGAATACACAGCAGGGACAGAACGATCATCAGTTTCCTCTTCATATTTTTCAACCTCCATTCATTCGATCAAAGCGCTTATTTGACTCTCCTATTGTACCATAAGTTCCCGTTTTTTTCACTTCTTTCGTTTACGACTTTATGAACAAACCTGTAAACTAATGACACAGAAACGCCAAATATTTTGCGTGCGAATCCGACTTCAGTCCATACACAAATACACGTGCGCGCGCGCGAATTGACGCGAATGCGGCGGTATGCTATAATCCGTACAGACGCATGCGAGAGGGAGGATTGGAATGGCAAAACGGGTATCGGCGCTTCTGCTGGCGCTTCTTCTGCTGACCGCGGGCACGGCGAACGCGGGCGGCGTGTACTACGAGATTTTCCCGTCGTCGTACCGCGACACGGACGGCGACGGTGTGGGCGATCTGGCCGGCGTGACCGCGTCGGCGGCGTATTTGCAGTCGCTCGGCGTGAACGGAATCTGGCTTACGCCGTTTTTCTCCGGCGCGAGCTACCATAAGTATGACGTGCTGGACTATCAGTCCGTCGATCCCTCGCTGGGCACGCTGGAAGACTTCGACGCGCTGGCAGGGGAATATCACGCGCGCGGCATGCGGGTGATGCTCGATCTGGTGATCAATCATACCTCCAACGAGCACCCGTGGTTCCGGAGCGCCGCGAAGAGCCTGACCGTCGAGCCATGCGCGGACGGCAGCTGCGCGGGCGGCGTGCCGTGCCGGGCGCATAATCCATATGTGAATTACTATCACTTCAAGCCCATGGAGCGCGCGGCCAAAGACTGGCAGACGCTGGGCAACGGCTGGGGCTACGAGTGCGTATTCGGCGGGCACATGCCGGATCTGGCGCTGGAAAACGAAGACGTGCGCCGGGAAATTGAGAACGCCGTCGACTTCTGGTTCGCGCACGGCGCGGACGATTTCCGGCTCGACGCGGTGATTCACTACACCGGCTCCGCGAGCGGAAACGCCGAGGCGCTGCGCTGGATCACGGACTTCATCCACAGCCGCCGCGCGGACGCGTTCGTCGTCGCCGAGGCGTGGACGAGCGCCGTGCAGTTCCCGGCGTACTGGGAAAGCGGCGTGGACGCACTGTTCAACTTCCCCTTCGCCGGCCCGGAGGGGCGCACGGCGAAAACGCTGATCGGCCGCGGCAGGGCGAATTCCGCGTCCGCGTACGGTAACGCGCTTATCTCGTGGCAGGCGACGCTCGCGGAAAACGGCGCGCAGGACGCGCCGTTCGGCTCCAACCACGACATTGGCCGCATCGCGGGCTTCATGCGCAAGGACGAAGCGAAAATCAAGCTGTACGCCTGCCTGAACCTGACGATGACGGGCACGGCGTTCGTGTACTACGGCGAGGAGCTGGGCATGTCCGGCGCGGGCAGGGACGAAAACAAGCGCGCGCCCATGTACTGGTCGGAGGACGCGTCCGCCGCGGGCATGACGAAGGGTCCCGCAGATATGGAGCCGCAGAAGCACGCCTTCGGCGCGCTGGAAACGCAGGAAGCGGACGCGGATTCCATTTACGCGTTCTATCGCCGCCTGCTCGCGCTCCGCGCCGCCCATCCGGCGATTTCGGAGGGCACGGCGGAGCTGATCGACCTCGGCGATGAAATCGACGCGTGCGTCCTGCGCAAAACCTGCGCGGACGAAACCGTCTACCTCGTGTATAACCTCTCCGCCGACCGCGAAATCCGCGTGACGCTGCCGGAAGCCGTAATCCAGACGGACTTCCTCTCCGCAAAACGCGATTCCGCGCAGCCCCAAAACGAATCCACCGCCGTAACCGTCCCGCCCCAGTCGCTGACCGTTCTCATGCCGGAAGAATAAGGGGAAACGAACGGCGACGCGAAAGAAGTAGAAAGCCGCGAATCGCGGCCCCCACGGGAGAGCGCGAGAGGGTCGGAACCCTCTCGCATCCCCCGGCGGCGAGTCTGTTCGAAGAAACAAAAGAAGTAGGAGCCGCGAATCCCAGCCCCACGGGAGAGCGCGAGAGGGTCGGAACCCTCTCGCATCCTCGGCGGCGAGTTCGTGGGAAGAAATAAAAGAAGTAAGGAGCCACGAATTGCAGTCCCCATGGGAGAGCGCGAGAGGGTCGAAACCCTCTCACTCCCCCGGCGGCGAGTTCGTGCGAAGAAACGAAAGAAGCAGGAGCCGCGAATCCCAGTCCCACGGGAGAACGCGAGAGGGTCGGAACCCTCTCGCATCCCCGGCTGCGAGTTCGTGGGAAGAAATAAAAGAAGTAAGGAGCCGCGAATCCCAGTCCCATGGGAGAGCGCGAGAGGGTCGGAACCCTCTCGCATCCCCCGGCGCCCATGGGAGAGCGCGAGAGGGTCGGAACCCTCTCGCATCCCCCGGCGGCGAGTCTGTTCGAAGAAACAAAAGAAGTAGGAGCCGCGAATCGCAGTCCCACGGGAGAGCGCGAGAGGGTCGGAACCCTCTTGCATCTTCGGCGGTGAGTCTGTTCGAAGAAACAAAAGAAGTAGGAGCCGCGAATCGCAGCCCCACGGGAGAGCGCGAGAGGGTCGGAACCCTCTCGCTCCCCCGGCGGCGAGTTCGTGCGAAGAAACGAAAGAAGCAGGAGCCGCGAATCCCAGTCCCACGGGAGAGCGCGAGAGGGTCGGAACCCTCTCGCATCCTCGGCAGCGAGTTCGTGGGAAGAAATAAAAGAAGTAAGGAGCCGCGAATCCCAGTCCCACGGGAGAGCGCGAGAGGGTCGGAACCCTCTCGCATTCCCATTCCCAAAGCGGGGGGCAAAATGAAAAAGCGACGGTCGTTTGAAACGGCGGTCGCTTTTTCATAAGAAGGGGTGGGTCAGGGCATGCGGATGACGGGTTCCGCGTTGCTTTGGAGATACACGCGAGGCACGCGCTTTCCGATGCGGCTGAGGGCTTCATTGCGGTTCATGGCGGCGGTGGCGGCGTATTCATCCACGGTGATCGGGCCGCCGAGCAGGATGGCCTCGTCGCCCTCCTGCGCGTCCGGGACGCCGGTCACGTCCACCATCATCTGATCCATGCACACGAGCCCGAGCACGGGCGCGCGGCGGCCGTGGATGCAGACCTCACCCTTGCCGTTGAAGCGCGGGAAGCCGTCCACATAACCGGCGGACAGCGTCGCGACGCGCGCGTCATGGGAAAGCGGATGCGAGTCGTCATAGCCGACGCATTCTCCGGCGGGCAGGGTGCGAAGCTGCGCAACGCGCGCCTTCAGCGTGACCACGGGGCGGCAGCGCTCCGGGTGCTCGTAGCGGTAGGGACACACGCCGTACAGCCACGCGCCGGTGCGCACCGCGCCCATATGGCGTTCGGGGTAGCGCACCATGCCGATGGAATCGCAGGCGTGCTTCCGGTATCCGCGAACGCCCGCCGCGTCCAGCGCGGCGCAGGCGCGGTCGAGGGCGGCAAACTGCCTTTCGTCGCTTTCGTGGCTTCGAAGCGCGAGATGGGTGAACACGCCCTCCAGCCGCACCAGCGGGTGCTTCGCCAGCGCGGTCAGCGCGTTCACGTCCGCGGGATCAAAGCCCAGCCGATGCAGGCCGGTTTCGATCTTCCCGTGCACGCGCGCCATCTTCCCGGCGCGCTCGGCCGCGGCGGCGATGGTCGCGGCGCTGTTTTCGGAGAACGCCGTCAGCAGGATGCCGCGGCGAATGGCGCGCTCGGCTTCCAGCGCGCCCGCAAGGCCGAGCACCAGCACGTCCGCGTCCGGAACCTCGTCCAGAACCTCCTCGGCCTCGCTCACGCAGGCCACGGCAAAGGTCTTTGCGCCCTCGGCGCGCAGAAGCTTCGCGACCTGCCGCGCGCCCACGCCGTAGGCGTTCGCCTTCATAACGCAGATCAGCTCGCATTCCGGTGCCAGCATGCCGCGCGCCGTGCGGTAGTTTTCAAGCAGCGCGTCCACATCGATTTCCGCCCAGCAGCGGCTTACGGCTTCTTCGTACTTCACGAAAGCATCTCCCTGTATTCGTTTTGTTCCTTCTGGTTGGCGTAGACGAAGTGCCCCGGCTCGATCTCCACGAACGCGGGCTTATCCGTCGTATAGTCGTGGCACGATGGGTCGTACACCAGCAGGTGCTTGTTTTTTTCGCCGATGGGATCCGGCATCGGCACGGCGGAGAGCAGCGCGCGGGTATACGGGTGCAGCGGATGCTCAAACAGCGTCTCCGTGTCCGCCAGCTCCACGATTTTGCCCAGATGAATCACGGCGATGCGGTCGCAGATGAAGCGCATCACGCTCAGGTCGTGCGAGATGAACAGGTACGTCAGCGCGTGCTCCTTCTGAAGGTCGCTCAGCAGGTTCAGCACCTGCGCGCGGATCGACACGTCCAGCGCGCTGATCGGCTCGTCGGCGATGATGAATTCCGGCTGCATCACCAGCGCGCGCGCAATGCCGATGCGCTGGCGCTGACCGCCGGAGAATTCATGGGGAAAGCGCCCGGCGAACTCGGGCAGCAGACCCACGTCGCGCAGTGCCTGACTGACCTTCTCCGCCCGCTCGCGCTTTCCGTCGCTGCGGTAAATGCCCTCGGACACGATGTAGCTCACCTTGGCGCGCTCGTTCAGCGACGCCATGGGATCCTGAAAGATCATCTGAATCTTGCGCGTCAGCGCGCGGTCGAGCGATTTGGGAATCTTTCCGCTGATGCGCTCGCCGCGGTACAGGATTTCGCCCTCGGAGGCCTGACACACGCGGATGATGGCGCGGCCGATGGTGGTCTTTCCGCTGCCGCTTTCGCCCACGAGACCGAAGGTCTCGCCGCGGTAAATGTCAAAGCTCACGTCGTCCACCGCCGTGAACGGCTTGCGGCGGCGGCCGAAGCGCACGGACAAATGCCTGATTTCCAGCAGCTTTTCAGCCATGTTCCGTCAACCTCCTTTCGGAGAGCTTGCGAATGATTTCCGGCCGCTCCACCTTCGGCGCGCGGGGATCGAGCAGCCACGTGCGCGCCTTATGGGTGGGCGAGACCTCGAAAAACGGCGGCCGCTCCTCGTAGTCGATCTTCAGCGCGTAGGGATTGCGCGGCGCGAACGGGTCGCCCTTGATCTCGCCGAACAGGTTCGGCGGCGTGCCGCGAATGGCAAACAGCTTTTCGCCCTTCACGCCCAGTTGCGGAAGCGACGACAACAGCGCCCACGTGTACGGGTGCTGCGGGTCGTAAAAGACCTCCTCCGCCGTGCCGATTTCGAGAATGTCGCCGCCGTACATCACGCAGATGCGCTCCGCCACGTTGGCGACCACGCCCAAATCGTGGGTGATGTAGATGGCCGTCAGGTGATACTTGGCGATCAGGTTTTTGATGAGCTTCAGAATCTGCGCCTGAATGGTCACGTCCAGCGCCGTCGTCGGCTCGTCGCAGATGAGGATTTTCGGCTTGCAGGCCACGGCCACGGCAATGACCACCCTCTGGCGCATGCCGCCGGAGAATTCATGCGGATACTGGCGCGCGCGTTTTTCCGGGTCGGTAATGCCCACGTCGCGCAGAATGTCCAGCATGGCCTTCTTCGCTTCCGCGCCGTGCAGGCGCTGGTGCAGCTCGATGGCCTCCAGAATCTGCGCGCCGATGGTCATCAACGGGTTCAGGCTCGTCATGGGGTCCTGCATGACCATGGCGATTTCGCCGCCGCGAATCGCGCCCCATTCCTTTTCGGATTTCAGAGCGGCGAGGTTTTTGCCCTCGTAGAGGATTTCGCCGGAGTCGATCCAGCCGTTTTTGTCGTTCAGTCCCATGAACGACTTCACAAATACGCTTTTTCCGCTGCCGCTTTCGCCGACGATGGCAAGGCTTTCGCCGCGCATCACGTCCAGCGACACGTCGCGGATGGCGTGGAGCGTCTGGCCGCGCAGAGAAAATTTCACGTTCAGGTTTCGAACGGACAAAATGGGTTCAGGCATGCGAACGCTCCTTTCTTACACGTGATTTTTGGGATCGGCCGCGTCGGCAAAGGCGTTTCCGATGATATAGAAGGACACCGTGACCAGCGACAGGATGATCGTCGGGAAGAACAGCTGATAGCGCAGCGCCGGCGCGCCCGCGAACAGCTTGCGTCCCTCGTTGATCAGGTTGCCCAGCGACGGCGTGTCCAGCGGCACACCAAGGCCGATGTAGGTGATGAATACCTCGCTGCCGATTGCGCCGGGAATGGCCAGCGCCATGCGCAGCATGATGACCGACACCAGATAGGGCAGCAGGTTCTTTATCATGATCTGCCGGGAATCCGCGCCCAGACAGCGGGAGGCGATGTTGTAATCGCGGTCGCGGATGATGATGATCTGGTTGCGGATGAACCGCGCCATGCCCATCCAGCGCGTCATGCACATGGCGAAGATCAGCGTGCTCACCGACGGGCTCATGATGTAGGCGATCAGAATCAGCACGATCGTGGTCGGGATGTTGTCCAGCACGTTGTAGACCTCGGTCAGAATGCGGTCGAGCGCGCGCACGTAGCCCCAGATCACGCCCACGACGATGCCGATCAGCGCCTCGGTCAGCGCCACCATGAAGCCGATGTACAGGCTGGTGCGGGTGCCGCTCCACACGCGCGCCCACAGATCCTGCCCGATGGAGTTGGTGCCGAACAGGAAGCCGTGCGTCGACGGGAAGGCGTACAGCTTCGTTTCGGCCTTCGTGCGCACCATGCCGTTTTCCGGCTCGTTCACGTCCGCGCGGCGCACATAAACGTAGCCGCCGGAGTTCGTGTCGTCGTTCGTGTAGTCGGCGCTTTCAAAGAACAGGCTGATCGGGAAGTTGCACTTCGCCTCGTAGGGCGTCTGCGTCGGGTCGTCCGGCAGCTTGAGCCGTTGGTTCTTCAAAAAGCCCTCCTGCCCCTTGTAGGACACGCGGCACCATTCCTCGCCGTATTCGAGCACGGTGAAGTCCGTCCGCTTCGGGATGGTCAGAATTTCGTTCGTCACGGAGTACCAGCCGTCCAGCCCCTTCACCTCGGTGCAGCGCAGAAGGGTGTCCGCGGGCACCGTGCCGCTCACGTTGTGCATGGACGGGTTCATGTTGTTCACCTGAAGCCCCGTGGCCGGATAGTTGTTGATCCGGTTCGCGTCGTACTGCCCGGGCAGGTACGGCTGGATGAACGTGAACGCCAGAAGCACCACCAGAAGCAGCAGAAGACACAGCGCGACGCGGTTTTTCAGAAAGGCGCGCAGCGTGCTGCCCCAGTAGGAATAGTCGGAATAGCCGCGTCTTTCGGCGGCGTCGGGATCGTAGGTCGCGAAGCCGAAGCGTTCATCCGCCTGCGCGCCCGCTTCCACGCGGTTCGCGGCGCGGTCTGCCATGCTTTTCATCAGCGCGATCCCTCCTTCTTCACAAAGCTGATCCGGGGATCGACGGCCGCCATCAGCAAATCGCCGATCAGCAGGCCCACGATGCCGATGCACGAGAAGATCATCACCAGCGCCTGCACCATGGGGTTATCCTGCAGGCTGATGACCTCGACCAGCAGGCCGCCCATGCCGGGAATGGAATACAGCGACTCGATATAGATGGAGCCGCACACGGTGTACAGAAGCGACGTGGGCAGATACTGAATCATCGGCACCACCGCGTTGCGGAACACGTGCTTCATCATAATCCGCCTGGTCGGAACGCCCTTGGCGCGCGCCAGCTTCACATAGTCGTGCGTCATTTCGTCCACCATGTACCGCCTGAGCCACATGGCGTAATAGGCGATATTGCCCAGCGCCATGGAGAACAGCGGCAGAATCCATGTGACGGGCAGGGTTTTGTCAAACAGCATTTTCGTGCCGAGCAGCTGCGTGCCGTACATCTGAATAAAGATATAATAAATCGCCGAAGGAACGGCGTTGATCAGCACGATAAAAACGGTGCCGAACCGATCCCAGACCTTGGAACGCGCCATCGCCGCGCCCAGCGGCACGCCGAGCACCAGCGCGATCAGCATGGAAACGAGACCGAACTCGATGGAGATGGGGGCCTTCTGCCTGATAATGACCGCCACGGACTCGCCGACGCGGTACTTGGCGGAGGCGCCGAGGTCGCCGTGAAGCAGGTCGGCGAAAAAACGCTTAAGCTGCACGAAAAACGGATCGTTCAGACCCATCTGGCGCAGCTTGGACTGGATGGCGGCCTCGCTCATCTTGTCGAAATTATCAAAATAGCCCTCGATGGGCATCTGCCGGAGCAGGAAAAACACGATGGTAAGAATAATCGCCAGCGTGAAGACGGCTGACAGCAGCCGCTTCAAAACATATTTCAGCAAAGGATTTCACAACCTTCCGGGCGTGTTTCCGGGCGCGCAGAACGCGCGAAAGCCCGGAGCGGCGCGACTGTGCGGCCGCCCCGGGCGCAAAAACGGAGTTTACTTCGTCTGAGACGCGCGGTCCTCGATCCACTGATCGTAGGCGTCAAAGTAGGCGTCGGTGTCCATCGGCTCGGACAGAATCTCGGAGCCCTTGTAGCGCTCGTTGGTGAAGCCGTAGGGCGCGAACTGAGAGGTGAACGGGTCGATGCGGGAGGCGACGTAGCCGCCGTTGCCGAAGCCGAAGGGAATCACGTAGGCGTGATCGATCAGGAACGCTTCCGCCTTGGCGAAGGTCTCATAGCGGACGGTGAGGTCAAACGCCTCGGCCTTCGCGGCTTCCACCAGACCATAGTAGTAGTCCAGCGCTTCCGTGTCGGCGCTCTTGTCGATGAAGCTGTAGTTGTTGCCCTTCCTGAACGGGTCGGTGAAGGTCTGCGGGTCGGCGTAGTCCGGCCCCCAGTTGCACTTGAGCAGCGCGTAGTTGCCGCTGCGGCGCACCTCGGAGAGGAAGCCGTCCGCCGGGCCCGCCTCGACGATCACGTCGATGTAGTCCGTGCCGAGCAGCGCTTCCAGCTGCTGCTCAATGACCAGACATTCGTTGTCCCAGCCGCTCACGCGCGGGTTGTACTTGAGAAGGATCTTGACGGGGAACGTCGCGCCGGCGGCCGTCAGCTCCTGAATGGCCTGCGCCTTGAAGGCGAGCGCCTTTTCCGCGTCAAACGTGCCGGTTCCAAGCTCCGTGATGGCCTTCAGGTCGCCCACCAGCGTGTAGTCGATGCCGTCCAGCGTTGCGTAGTTCGTGGGGACAATGGTGTTGAAGATGATGCTTTCGGGGTTGTCGGGCTCGGTGATCAGCATCGCCTTCACGCGGTCAAGACCGTGATACAGCGACTTGCGGAAGGCTTCGTTGTTGACGGCCTTCGTCCAGTTCTCCGGCTCGTAGGCCTCGTCGAAATTCGCGTCGAAGTTCAGGCAGTAGAAATAGCTGTAGAAACTGGTCTGCCGCACGGGGCGAATGAGCTTCTCCGTCTCGGGATCCTTCAGCCACGAGGCCGCCGTGGTCACGTCGATGGACGCGGAATCGATTTCGCCGCGCTTATACATCTCTGCGCCGATGGAGGAAGCTTCCTTATTAAAGGTTGAGCGGATGGTGTCGATCTTCACGTTGTCCTTGTCCCAGTACGCCGGGTTCTTGGACAGCACGCGCACCTCCTGCGGCTTGAACTCGCTGAGGATATACGCGCCGCAATACAGGATGGAGTTCTCGTCGTCGGCCACGCCGAAGCGGTCGCCCTTTTCCTCTAAGAACGGGCCGTACACGGGCATGAAGCACACATAGGTCATCATGCTCTCGAAGTACGCGCACGGGGCTGCCAGCGTGTACTGAAGCGTGTACTCGTCCAGCGCCTTCACGCCGACGGTTTCGAAATCAACCGGTGTTTTGGCGGCCTCGCCCTCGGCGGCGGGCACGGTGCTCTTGTAGTAGGCTTCCGCGCCGGCGATGACGCTGTAGAACAGGTTGGCGGTGCTGGAAGCGTTTTTGTCGTCGAGCAGGTATTTCGCGGCGGAAACGAAGTCGTTCGCCGTCACGTTCGCCTGAACCTCGCCCTTCGCGTTGACCCACACTGCGTCCCTGCGCAGGTGGAACGTCCACGTGAGGCCGTCCTCGGACATTTCCCATTTCTCCGCCAGCGACGGCTGAATGTTGCCGTACCGGTCGTATTCCACCAGCGTGTCAATGACGTTGGCGGAAATCGCGAAGTCTTTGGTCGTAGAGGTCGTCAGGTAGTTCAGCGTGGAAATCTCGGACGAATACAGCGTGTTCAGCGCCTTTCCCTCCGCCATTCCCGCGCCTGTCAGACAAGCTGTCATGAGCAGCGCGCACAGCGCGATCGAGAGAGCTCTCTTCATCGTTCATGCCTCCTTTTTTTCCGGCTCGGTCGGCCGGGCATTCCCGCTTTGAAATGCGGTTCTACAGCATCATAGCACAGATGCCCGATAATTGCAAGACCAAATGCGTGGCGAGTGCAAATTTATCATTAAATGTGTAATTATGAGTAAAAAATGAATATACAGGCGCTGTATAAATGCAAAACTGTCGAAAGGGCTCAAATTCCTGCAAGAAATGCGCATCCGAGATTGAAATTACAGCGGCAATCAGTTATAATATGAAGAGGAAGCCAATCTGCTTTTTGGAAGGGGAAATGCCTGATGAGGATCTGCGAGATCATGGAACTGCTGTCCGCGAAGCCGCTGACGGAGGATTGCGACGAAAGCTTAGAGGTATCCTGCGCCTGCGCCAGCGATATGATGAGCGATGTGCTGGCCTTCCCCAAGGAGCACATGGCGCTGCTCACCGGCCTGATTAACCCGCAGGTAATGCGCACGGCGGACATGCTGGATATCCGCCTTGTCATCTTCGTTCGGGGAAAGCAGCCGGGCGCGGAGACGATGGCCATGGCGAGGGAAACGGGGATCACCGTGCTGGCGACGCCGCTTACGCTGTACATCGCCAGCGGCATACTGTATCTTCATGGGCTTCGGGATGGAACGAAAGGTTGATTTGTCATGATAGGACTGAGGGAAGAATTTCCCGTCGTCGCGATGGATTTTCAGACGGCGGGAGAGGCCTCCGCGCAGATCAAGCGCCTGCTGAAGAAGCTGGGCGTAAACTCCGGTGTGGTTCGCAGACTGTCCATCGCCTGCTATGAGGCGGAAATCAATCTGGTGATCCACTCCATGGGTGGAAGGCTTACGCTGATCGTCGACGCGCACGAGGTAACGCTGATTTCCGATGACGACGGCCCCGGCATCCCGGACATTGATCTGGCGATGAGCGAGGGATATTCCACGGCCACGGACGATGTGCGCATGATGGGCTTCGGCGCGGGAATGGGGCTTGCGAACATGTCGCGCAACGCCGACCGATTCCACATCGAGTCAAAGGTGGGCGTGGGCACGCATATCGAAATGCGGTTTATACTGGGCGAACACATCGCGTAAGGGGGGATTCTCATGGCCAGCAGTCTCCACTCGGTCAGGCTGGATAAGGGAAAATGCGTGGGCTGCACAAACTGCCTGAAGCGCTGCCCGACCGAGGCGATCCGCATCCGCGCGGGCCGCGCCCGCATTCTGGATGAGATGTGCATTGACTGCGGCGAGTGCATCCGCGTGTGCACGCATCACGCCAAGGTGGCGATTACCGACCCGCTGTCGTCCATACGCCGGTTTCGCTACAGAATCGCGCTGCCCGCGCCGACGCTGTACGGGCAGTTCAAGAACCTGAAGAATATCGACGGCATCCTGCGCGGCCTGATAAGGATGGGGTTTGACGATGTGTTTGACGTGGCCCGCGGGGCGGACGTCGTCACCCGCGCGGTGTCTGAGCGCCTGAAGCGCCCCGACGCGCCGCATCCGCTGATCTCGTCCGCCTGCCCGGCGGTGGTGCGCCTGATTCAGGTGCGCTTTCCGGAGCTTCTGGACAACATCGTCGACGTCCGCTCTCCGATGGAGGCGGCGGCGGCCATGGCGCGCCGGGAATTCTGCGAAAGAAACGGCGTGGATCCGGCGGACGTGGGCTGCTTCTTTATTACGCCCTGCGCCGCCAAGGCCACGGCGATTCGTTCGCCCATCGGGCACGGGAAATCCGCCGCCGACGGAGCCATATCCATACTGGAGGTGTACGGGCTGCTGAGCAGCCAGCTTCGCCGGGAAAAGGACGCCGCCGCGAAGGAGAAGCAGACCGATCTGGCCGCGAGGCACGGCTCGCCGCGCGGTATCGGCTGGGCGCGCTCCGGGGGCGAATGCACCGCGCTGAACGAGGATGAGGCGCTGGCTGTCGACGGCATCGACAACGTGAGCCGCGTGCTGGAGGCCATTGAAAACGACCGTCTGCCCGACCTTCGGTATTTCGAGGGTCTGGCCTGCAACGGCGGCTGCATCGGCGGGCCGATCGTGTTTGAAAACGCGTTCATCGCCCGAAACCGCATTCGCAGGCTTGTCGCGGAGATGTCCAGAGCGGACGGCGGCGGGGACGCGCTGCCGGAGGACGCGCTGCCGGAAGCGCAGCTCGCCTTTGACAGGCCGGTTTTGCCCGTGGAAACGCTGAAGCTGGACGCGGATTTCTCAGAGGCGCTCAAGAAAATGGATAGAATCGAGGAGATTCACCGGAAGCTGCCGGGTCTGGATTGCGGCTCCTGCGGTTCGCCCACCTGTCAGGCGCTGGCGGAGGACATCGTGCGCGGCTACGCCCGCGAAATGGACTGCCTGTTCCTGCTCAAGGAGCGCGTGAGCGACATGGCCAAGCAGATGGTGGAAATCAGTGAACTGACGCGAGAAAAATAACCGTACCTTATGGAAAACGGTGCAAGGAGACGAGATAAATGAATGTACGCGAGCTTATGCCTCACATTGAAGCCCGGGCGCTTACCGGCGAGACGGGCCTTGACAATCCGGTTTCCGCCGGATACGCCTGCGACCTGCTCAGCTGGGTAATGGCGCACGGCCGGGAGCATATGGCGTGGGTAACCGTGCAGACGCACATGAATGTCATCGCCGTGGCGACGCTTCATGAGATGAGCTGCGTGATTATTCCCGAGGGCATCCGCGTGGAGGACGCGGTTGCCGCCAAGGCCGCCGAGGAGGGCGTGGCGATGCTGTCCTCGCCGCTTACGGCGTATGAAATCAGTGGCCGCATGCACGCGCTGGGCGTCGGCGCGCGGTGACGCGGCCGTGAAGCTTGCCGTCGATCTTCATATGCATTCCTGCCTGTCTCCGTGCGGGGACATGGACATGACGCCGAACAACATCGTCAACATGGCGCGTCTGAAGGGGCTGGATATGATCGCCGTGGCCGACCACAATACGGCGGGGCAGCTGCGCGCCGTGAAGGCGGTGGCGGACGCGGTGGGCGTTTCGCTGCTGCCCGCGATGGAATTGACCACGCGCGAGGAGGCGCATCTTCTCGCCTACTTCCTCACGGTGGAGGAGGCGGAGGACTTTTCGCGCGAGATATACGAATTTCTGCCGCCGATTCCGAATCGCGTTTCGCTGTTCGGGCGGCAGGCGTTCATGAACGAAGACGACGAAATCGTCCGGGAGGAAGAAAAGCTTCTGATTTCAGCCCTGTCGCTGTCCGTGGACGCGCTGGCGGAGCGGCTGCGCGCGCGCGGCGCGCTGGCGGTTCCCGCGCATATCAACCGCGGCGCGAACGGCATTCTGAACGCGCTGGGCTTCCTGCCGCCGGGACTTCCGTTTGACGCGGTGGAGGTCGCGCCGGAGCTGCCGCTTCCCGAGAAGGGAATCCCGCCGCTGAAGCGGCTGCATTCCTCGGACGCGCACTACCTTGAGAACATATTCGAACGAACCGAATTTCTGGATATGTCCGAATGCTCCCCGCGGGGATTTTTCGATTATATTCGATCCGGCTGATCCGCCGGGCTGAAATCTGGAAGGAGGCAGGATTCCATGCGGCACAATGACGACGCCTTTACCGCCATGCTCCTGACGCTGCCTTTGACGGCGAACAAGGACGAGCTGGTGCGCCCTTTGTCCAGCGCGGAGTTTTCCATCCTGCGGGCAAGGGTGGCCGCGTGCGGTGCGCGGCGCATCGGCGACCTGATCGGGCTGGACGTTTCCGGCATCATGAACCTTCTGAAGGTGCCCGAGGCGGAAGCCTACCGCCTGTGCATGCTGCTGTGCCGCACCATGCCGCTTTCCTATGCCATGGAGCGCTTTTATGAGCAGAATCTGGAGCTTCTGACGCTGTACGACTCCGCGTATCCGGAAAATCTGGCGACGCGGCTGGGCGATGACGCGCCGGCGGCAATGTATATGTGCGGCGACGCGTCGATTCTGTCCATGCCGCTGGTGGGCATTCTGGGTATTTCGGGCGTGCGCATGTCCAAAAAGGCCGAGGATGGTCTGCGCACGCTGGTGCGCGCGCTGGTGCGCGAGGGCTTCGGCATCGTGACGTCCAGCGAGCTGGGCGCGTGCCGTCTGGCGGAGGCAGAGGCGGTGCAGTGCGGCGGCAAGGTCGTGTGCGCGCTGGCGGGCGACCTGATGGCGAAGAAGGACGAGGAGGACAGCGCCGCGGCCATTGCCCGCAGGCAGATGCTGCTTCTGTCCCTCGTGCACCCGGACGCGCCGTATACCGGCGTGCACGCGCTGGCGCGCAACCGCGTCGTGTACGCGCTGTCACTGGCGTCGTTCGTGATCACCACCGACGGCAAGCGCGGCGAAACCGAAGCGCTGCGCCGCCGCCTGTGCGACTGGCTGTACGTGTTCGACGAACCCGAGCCCGCGGGCAACCGCGTGATCATCGCCCGCGGCGCCACGCCTGTGCACGACGTTTCGCAGATGGACATTCAGAAATACGCCCGCTCGTGGCGGCTCGCCAACGCGGAGCAGCTGAGCTTTCTGTGAACGCGCAGACGGGGATTTACGATTAATGAATGGCTAAAACGGAGAATACCATGAAGCAAACCAGGGACTATGACATACGATATTTGAAAACGGATGACGTGGAGCAGTACAATTCGCTTTTGCGCTACGCGTTTCAAATCACAGAGCAGGAGCTTGCCCTCAGCGGCTGGCGCGGGGATGAAATCAAGCAATCAAAATTCCCAATTCTGGAACGCGCGGATGTGCTGGGCTGTTTCGACCAGGATGCGCTCGTGTCTCAGATCGCGGTCTACCCGCTGAAAATGAATGTATATAACGCGGTCTATCACGTTGGGTTTGTCACCAGCGTGTGCACCTATCCGGAGTATTCAGGAAAGGGTCTGATGAAGCGGCTTATGCAAAAGAGCCTTGAGCATATGCGCCAGAAGCATCAGTCTCTCGCGCTGCTGTTTCCCTATTCCATTCCGCTGTATCGCAAAATGGGGTGGGAAATCGTTTCAAACAAAATCACCTATTCCGTGAAGGACAGTCAGATTCCGGTGAAGGCGTCCGCGCCGGGCTATGTGCGCCGCGTAGCCTGGGAAAATGAGGATTTCCGCAATCTGCATATGCAATTTGCAGCCATGACGCATGGCTGCCTGTTTCGAAACGCGCTGGCGTGGGACGAATATTGGCGCTGGGACGAGGACGATACGGTTGTGGCGATTTATTATGACACAAACGAGAAGCCCTGCGGATATATGGTTTATCTCATCAAAAACGATGTGATGCACATCAAGGAGATGATCTATCTTACCCGCGAAGCGCAGAATGGATTGTGGGAATTTATTCGAGCGCACGATTCGATGATCGATGAGGTTCGGGGCAGCTCGTATACCGGCGAGCCCATCGCGTTTGAGTTAGAGGACGGCGATATTCGAGAGACGATTCGCCCCTACATCATGGGACGCATTGTAGACGCGGAGCAGTTTTTTCAGAAATATCATTGCGACGCGGCGGCTGATAACGCCATGATCACGTTCGAAATGGAAGATTCCTTCCTGGCGTGGAATAATCGCGCAATCACAGTCTGTTTCAACAAGGGAGAATGTTCCGTTTCCGAAGCTCATACGCATAGCCGGGTAAAGCTATCGATTGCCACGCTGACGACTCTGCTGCTGGGCTATAAGACGGCGGCGCGTCTGTACCAGATGGGAAGAATCGAGGGCGACAGAGAAACGATTAATCGGCTGGACGATTGTATATTGCATGAGATGCCCTATATCTCGGATTATATCTGAGACGCGAAATTTCGCTGAGCCGCGTGCCCGCCGGCAACCTCGCCGCCGGACAGAAATAAAAATTGACAGGAATGTGCATGATGGATTTTCATGCACATTCTTGTATCTTTACAATCGGGCTTATATAATGTATGAATCAAATCCAAAGGGGTTCACGGCCATGAAGGAATACATTTTTCCCTACGGAGACGGCAGCGTACGCGCCGGGCTGGACGAAAAGCAGGTGCTTGGCGTGCTTCGCGGGCATGAAACGCCGCCGATTGCCGACATTCGCGCGGCGCTATGGCGTTCGCTGAACGAGCCGATTGACAGCGCGCCGCTGAAGGAACTGGCGCATGCGGGTGAAAAAATTACCATGATCATCAGCGACGTTACGCGCTTCTGGATGCGGCAGGATCTGGTGATTCCGCATCTGGTCGATTACCTGACGGACGAATGCGGCGTGCGCGCGGAGGCGCTGACCATTCTCGTCGCCAACGGCACGCACGCGCCCGGCGACGAAGCGACGCTGCGCAGGCTGGTGACGGACGGCGTGTACGACCGCGTGCGCGTGGTGAACCACGACTGCATGGCGGACGACCTTGTGTATCTGGGCGAAACGTCGTTTCACACGCCGGTGTGGGTGAACCGGATTGCCGCCGAGTCCGACCTTGTGGTGTGTCTGGGCGCGTGCACCCAGCACGTGATGGCCGGCTACGGTGGCGGGCGCAAGAGCATCGTGCCCGGCATTGCCGGCATGCAGACGATCTGCCGCAACCACGCGTATTCGCTGGATCCCGAAAGGCTGCGCAGCAATCCGCGCATCGGAAACGGTGTGCTGGAAGACAACCCGCTGAACGAGGACATGTGCGAGGCGGCGGGCATGATGAAGGCGCTGTTCATGGTGAATCTGGTGATGAACGCGCGGATGAAGCTTTCGTCGATCTTCTCCGGCCACTACCTCACCTCGTGGCTGCGCGCGTGCCGGGAGGTCGACCGCATCTACCGCGTGGACGTGCCCGAGCGCGCGGACGTGGTCATCGCCAGCTGCGGCGGCTATCCGAAGGATATGTCTTTGTATCAGGGCACGAAGACGATCGACAACGTGGAATCCGGCCTGAAGCCGGGCGGCACGCTGATTCTGCTGATTGAAGCGCGCGACGGCGGCGGGCATCCGGAGTACTTTGACTGGATTCGCGACCTGACCGCCGGAACGATCGAGGAGCGCCTGCGCACGCGCTTCACCGTGCCGGGATATATCTTCTTTTTGAACTGCGAGCAGGCGCGGCGCTACCGCGTGATGCTGCTCACGGGCATTGAGCCGGAAATCGTGAAGCCGATGGGGCTGGAAGCGTTTTCCGACATGGATGAGCTTCTGAAAAGCGCGAACCTCGCGGGCAAATCCATCTATGTGATTCCCAACGGCTCCACGGTGGTTCCGCACGTCATGGGAGAGGGGGGCGAAAAATGAGCTATGTGGCAAAGAGATTCCAGCATGTGCAGGCGGGACTGACGCTGGACGCGGACGCGCTTTCGCGCTATACCGACCTGATCGACCTGAGCATCGGCGACACCGATTTCGTCACCGACAGCCGCATCATCGAGGCGGCGTACCGGGACGCGCTGGGCGGCGCGACGCGCTACGGCTTCCCGCAGGGCGACCCGGAGCTGATTTATGCAATCCAGACCGCGTGGCGCGAGGACTTCGGGCAGGATGTGCCGAAGGACGAGGTGATCGTCACCGCGTCCAGCTGTCTGGGCATGTATCTGGCGCTCACGGCGATTCTCGATCCCGGCGACGAGGCGCTGGTGATTTCGCCGTACTTCGCGCTGTATAAGCAGCAGATTGAGATGAACGGCGGCGTGTGCGTGGAGGTTCCCACGTATGAAGCCGACGGCTGGAGCCTGCGCCCGGAAGCGCTGCGCGCCGCCGTCACGCCGCGCACGAAGGCCATTATTTTCAACAACCCCGCCAACCCGACCGGCAAGGCGTTCACCATGGACGACATGCGCCTGATTGCCGATGTGGCGAAGGAAAACGATCTTCTGGTGCTGGCGGACGAAATTTATACGCGCTACCTGTATAAGGGCGTGTTCGTTCCGATGCGCACGCTGCCCGGCATGGAAGCGCGCACGGTGACGCTGAACAGCTTCTCCAAGAACTTCATGATGACCGGCTGGCGCGTGGGCTTCATCATCGCGCCGAGGGAAATCGTGGACGCGATCGGCTACGCCAACGGCGCCATGATCTATACCGCGCCCTCCGTTTCCCAGCGCGCCGCCATCCGTGCGCTGTCCCTGCGGGAGGAGATACGGGAAACGTACATCACCCGGTATAAAAACCGCGTCTTTTATGCAACGGAACGCATAAATACAATTCCGTATATGACGCTCGTTCCGCCGATGGGTACATTCTATCTGTTTCCGGGCATCAAAAAAACCGGGCTTTCGTCCGCGGAATTCGCGAAAACGGCGCTGGAAAAGGCGCATGTGCTGGTCAGTCCGGGCGGCGTTTTCGGCAAAACGGGCGAAGGACACGTGCGAATCGCCTGCACGGCGAAGACAGAACAGCTGAAAGAGGCGTTTGACCGGCTTTCCGCGCTGAAATTCGGCGTTTGACAGGCGCAAAAATTTCTTCGTTAATCTTTTGAAAAAGGGCTTTACAAGCTCCGAGTTTTGCGTATAATTATGCGCATCGGGTGAATGAATAAACGGTCACCGAAAACCATACAAAACGGAGGTACATCCCATGAAAAAGATTCTTGCTCTGGTTCTTGCTCTCGTCCTGTGCGCGTCCATGGTGTGCGTGGCCAGCGCCGAAACCGCTCTTGAGAAGGTGCTCGCCGCCGGCAAGCTGGTCGTTGGCACCGAAGCGACCTATCCCCCCTACGAGTATCTGGACGACAACGCCAACTTCGCGGGCTGCGACATCTGGCTGGCTCAGCAGATCGCCGACGCGCTGGGCGTAAAGCTCGAGGTTGTCGATCAGGCGTTTGACGGCATCATCCCGGCCGTGCAGGCCGGCGGCGTGGACATCGGCATCGCGGCGTTCACCTGCACCCCCGAGCGCGCCGAGGTCATTGACTTCTCCGACCTGTATGAGACCAGCGCGCAGCTGCTGATCGTCAAGGCCGGCAACGGTGAGAAGTACGTGGACAAGGAGTCCCTGAAGGGCCTGAAGGTCGGCGCGCAGCTGGGCACCATCCAGAGCGGCCTTGTGGAAAGCGCTCTGCCGGACAGCGAGCTGTTTGAGCTCGACACCTATCCGAACCTGGCGCTCGAAACCGTCAACGGCAACATCGCGGGCTTCGTGGTGGACTACGCGGTCGGCATGTCCATGGTGAACAGCTCCGACGGCACGCTGGAAGTCGCCAACTTCGAGTTCAGCGCCGAGGAAGCCAGCTTCGGCAAGGCCTGCGTGCTCGCCAAGGGCTCTGACGACCTGCTCGCCAAGGTGAACGAGGTCATCGCGAAGGTCACCTCCGACGGCAGCTATCAGGCCGCCTACGACGCCGCCGTCGCCGCGACCGGCGAAACCGGTGAATAATCGAAAGAACCCCTTCCGCTGAACGGCAGAAATGCCGTGAGACCGGATTCTGCATTCGGTCTCACGGCTTTCCGTGCGATTATATACAAGGAGTCGATGGCCGAAATGAACTTATTGCTTAGCTTTGGACAGACGGTGCAGGGATACTGGAACACCATCGCGACCGCCATCCAGGATTTCTTTTCCCAAATGACCTTCTTTATAAATGTAGGGAAGACGCTGGAAAAGTATTACGGCTTCTTTCTGGAGGGCACGAAAAACACGCTGATCATCGCGTTTTTCACCGTGCTGCTGGGAACGATTCTGGGCGTTCTGATGGCTATGGCCAAGCTGAGCGGCTTCAAGCCCCTGAAATGGCTGGCCACCGCGTACATCGAGTTCTTCCGCGGCACGCCTCTGCTTGTGCAGCTGATGTTTATCTTCTATGGACTGCCCATGATCGGCGTCAAATTCCCGGACGTCTCCTTTATTCCCGATTTTCAGCGCTTCGCCGCGGGCATTGTGGCCATGAGCCTGAACAGCTGCGCCTATGTGGCCGAAATCATCCGCTCCGGCATTCAGGCCGTGGACGGCGGACAGATGGAGGCCGCGCGCAGTCTGGGCTTCACCAGGGGACAGGCCATGCGCATGGTCGTTCTGCCGCAGGCGGTAAAGAACATCCTGCCGGCGCTGGGCAACGAGTTCGTTACCATCATCAAGGAATCGTCCATCGTTTCGGTCATCGGCATCGCGGATCTGATGTACCGTACCAACGGCGTGAAGGCGAAAAACTACAAGACGCTGGAATGCCTGTTCATCGCCGCAATGATCTATTTCATCATGACGTTCATCGGCGGCCGCCTGATCGCGCTCATGGAAAGGAGAATGAACCGTGGACGCAAATAATCGCGAAATCATCCGTGTGGAAGGCCTTACCAAGTGCTTCGGCAGGCTGAAGGTGCTTGACAACATCTCCATTTCCTTCCGCGAGCACGAGGTCGTCAGCGTGATCGGCCCGTCCGGCGGCGGAAAGAGCACGTTCCTGCGCTGCCTGAACCTGCTCGAAACGCCCACCTCCGGCAGCATCTTCTTTGACGGAACCGACATCTGCCAGAAAAAGGTGAACATCAACCGGTACCGGGAACGCATGGGCATGGTGTTTCAGCAGTTCAACCTGTTCAACAACATGAACGTGATGCAGAACCTGACCGCCGCGCCCATCAAAATCAAGCGCATGGAGCCCGCCAAGGCCGCCGCCAAGGCTGAGGAGCTTCTGAAGCGCGTGGGTCTGCTCGATAAGGCGACCGCCTACCCGGCGCAGCTCTCCGGCGGCCAGAAGCAGCGCATCGCCATCGTGCGCGCGCTGATGATGAACCCGGAGGTCATGCTGTTCGACGAGCCGACCAGCGCGCTCGACCCGGAAATGATTGGCGAGGTGCTCGAGGTCATGAAACGCCTTGCCGAGGAGGGCATGACGATGATCGTCGTAACCCACGAAATGCGCTTCGCCCGCGAGGTCTCCAGCCGTACCCTCTTCTTAGACGGCGGCCACGTCGAAGAAGACCGCCCCTCCCACGACCTGTTCAACTCCCCCCAAAGCCCCCGCCTGATCAGCTTCCTGCAAAAGGTGGGCATCACCGCACAATTCGGCGGCACGTCGGGCGATGTCTTTTCCGCCATCTGCGGCATGCAAATTCCTCGATTTACCTCCAGTAAACCTTCGGAATTTTCATTTGCATCGGACGAAAAATCCATTCGCCGGCCGACCACCTCATTTGTGCGGCGCTGCCTTAAAACCCCCATTTCCGCACGGACACATGCCGCTGTCCGCGGAAAGGGGGTTTTATTCTGATTTCGTCATGGAGGAATTCGCGTTGGAATTTGGGCGCGGCGGGGGATTTATCCAGTTGACGGAAGCGCGGGAAATCAGCGGTTCAGGGATTCGAGGAATACCTCCAGCAGGAGGAGGGCGGTGGCGCGGTCTTTTTCGGAGCAGGCGTTGAGGCGGGCGAGCAGCTCTTCCTGACGGGCGGAGAGGGCGGACGGGGGCTGAGTGAGGATTTCATCCGGGGTGATATGAAGCGCCTGACAGATGCGCAGAATGGTTTCCAGGCGCATGTTTACGCTGCCGCGCTCGATGTCCGCATAGGTACGGTCGGCCAGTCCGGCGGCTTCGGCGACCTCCATCTGGGTCATGCCAAGCTTTTTTCGAACGGCCAGCAGATTGTTTCCGATTACGCGAAGATCAGAAATGAGCATTTTTCTTCCTCCTTTTTTCTGTCAATAGGAATAATAATTCCTAAAAGGCTTGACAAATAGGAAGAATAGTAGCATAATTATAGGCAGAAAAGTTCCTATTTAAAGGAGGAGAAGTTCATGAAACATGGATTCGCGCGTACGATGGGGTTCCTGATGGCTGCGGTGCTGCTGCTTGCAATGGTTTTGCCCGCGCAGGCGGCTACGACGGGGAAGAGCGGTCCCTTCAGCTATACGCTGAAGGGAGATGGTACTGCAAGCATAACGGGATTTGCTTGGGGCCAATACAAAGATAATGAAAACATTGTCATTCCGCAGATGATTGACGGATATACCGTTACGGATATCGGCTCGTTTGCTTTTGCAGGAGGGAAGAGCAAGTTGAGCACGAGATATCACGAGGGAACATATTTTGCTAAGGTGATAATACCCGGAACTGTACAGAAAGTGCGTGAAAAAGCGTTCTTCAATTCGGGCATT
>SFHK01000108.1 GCA_004556395.1 Clostridiales bacterium | reverse complement strand
CTTCTGAAGCTCGACGTTGTTGTAATAAATCATCGCGCGCGTCGCGTCGGTCATCACGCCCGCGTCGTCGTAGTAGTAGAAGTCGTCGTTCGGCTTCACAATGTCCGCCCGCGCAGCGCCCGCCAGCATGACCACAAGGCACAAATCGGCGCACAGGATCGCAGACAGGGTTCTTTTCAATTTCTTGCTCTCCTTATATGGTCGTTCCCGATTGAACAGAAACGCGAATCGTCGCCCACGATGCGGAGATAGAAGCGGGGCGATTCTTCAGGAAGCGTTATCTGCCGCGTCCGGCTCCGCCGTCGCGTACTCCGCCGAAGCCGCAGGAACGGCCATCGCCGTCAAAGCTTCCGCCGCGGTTACCGCCGCAAAAGTGCGGGAGGGGGAAACCAGGCGCGGGATTGACGGAGGATTCGGGGGCGTTACCCGCCACGTCCGGCTCCGCCGTCGCGTGCTCTGCCGCAGCTACCGCCGCAAAAGTGCGGTAAGGGAAACGCCGCGCGGGATTGACGGAGTGGGATTCGGGGACGTTACTCGCCGCGTCCGGTTCCACCGCCGCCACGGACTCCGCCGAAGCCGCCGCCCGAACAGCCGTCGTGCCAAAGTTTCTGCCGCAGTTTCTTCCGCAAAAGTGCGGTAAGGGAAACGCCGCGCGGGATTGACGGAGGATTCGGGGAGCGTTGCCTGCCGCGTCCGGCTCCGCCGCCATGTGCTCTGCCGAAGATACCGCCGCAAAAGTGCGGGAAGGGGAAACCCGGCGCAGGATTGACGGGGCGTTACCGCCGCAAAAGTGCGGGAGGGAAAAGCCCGGCGCGGGATTGACGGGGGATTCGGGGGCGTTGCCTGCCGCGTCCGGCTCTGCCGAAGCCGCCGTCGAGACGGTTGGCGTAACTTCCGCCGATGGCGGACGGTTCAAACGGAACGGGGGTCTTTGGACGAAACGACGGGCAGGAGCACGACGCGTTATCTGCCGCGTCCGGCTCCGCCGCCGCAGCCGCCGTCGCGCGCTCTGTCGCGGCTTATCGCCGGAAGAGTGCGGAAGCGGGGGAGGGTTCAATCCGGGAGGGTCGGGCTGGGGGGGCAGGAAGCGTTATCTGCCGCGTCCGGTTTCGCCGTCGCGCGCTCTGTCGCGGCTTATCGCCGGAAGAGTGCGGAAGCGGGGGAGAGTTTAACCCGGGAGGGTCGGGCTGGGGGGCAGGAAGCGTTATCTGCCGCGTCCGGTTTCGCCGTCGCGCGCTCTGTCGCGGCTTATCGCCGGAAGAGTGCGGGAGCGGGGGAGGGTTCAATCCGGGAGGGTCGGGCTGGGGGAGTTTGTGAAAGCGTTATCGGCCGCGTCCGGCTCCGCCGCCTCGGCCGCCGCCACCACCGCCGCGGGCTCCACCGAAGCCGCCGCCGGAACGGCTGCCGCCGCCGAAGCTGCCGCCGGAACGACCGCCGAAGCCGCCGCTGGAACGGCTGCCGCCGAAGCTGCCGCCGGAACGGCCGCTGAAGCCGCCGCCGCGGTTACCGCCGCCGAAGCCACCGAAGCCGCCGAAGTGCGGGGGACGGGAACCGGGGCCATGGGGATGGTGGTGGTCATGATACGGGGGGCGCGGTCTGGGGCCTCCCATGCAGCCGAACCACGAGACCGGGCCGAAGGGGCGGAAGATGCTGCGAAGCACCGATCGAATGACCGCAATCACGATGAACAGGACGATCAGAACGAAAATCACACTCATGCCGCCGCCTCCTTTATGCTGTTTTTTCACCGTTTCGGTGGTCTGCGGATTCGTCCGGGTCGTACTGGGAAGGGAATCGCCTGTCGTCTCCCAGTTGTACGCGCTTTGGAACGTTACGCCCGCGCGGTACGCGCTGTTCACGCGCGTGAAGATTGCCTCGAAGGTCTTGCGAACGCCATCGTCGTAGTTCTTACTGGCGAAATCCGGCTCGAGGTATTCGTCCAGAATGGTCTTAACCGTGCCCGCGTCCAGATGGCGCTCCAGGCCGGTTCCGGTGGTGAGATAATAGTCATCCTCGTCGATGGCAAGAAGCAGCCTTCTGAAGCTCGACGTTGTTGTAATAAATCATCGCGCGCGTCGCGTCGGTCATCACGCCCGCGTCGTCGTAGTAGTAGAAGTCGTCGTTCGGCTTCACGACGTCCGCCCGCGCAGCGCCCGCCAGCGCGAAGACAAGGCACAGAGCGGCACACAGGATCGCGGACAGGGTTCTTTTCAAGGCTTCACTCTCCTTTATTTGTCGGTAGGCAGCTTGTCCAGCCCGCGCATGCCCGCCATCAGGTTGGCGGGGAACGCGGAGATGGTGCGGTTATAGTCGTCCGCCAGCGCGAAATACGAATCGTTGCCCACGGTCGTGTAGGCGCTGGTGATGTTGTAATAGCAGCGCTTCGCCTGATCGATGCGGTTCGCGTCGGTCTCCTTGTCGGTGAAGGCGGTGTACACGCGCTCCGTTTCGCTCTTGAGCGCCTTGAAGCGCCTGAGCATCGTTTCCTCGTCGTCAGTCTCGCGAAGCTCCGCGGCGATGGACGAAAGCGTCTTTACGCCCTCATCCTCCGTTCCCAGCGTCAGGCCGCAGACGCCGGCGAGGGTGTCGGCGCTGTCCGCGGCGGTGCGGATGTCGTTGTAGACGGATGCGACGTATTTGTCGCTCACGCCGCTGCGGAAGGCGCGCTGCGCGTCCTTTCGAAGGCCGCTCAGCTTCGCGGGGCCCATCACAAACAGCGAAACGATCAGCGCGGCCGCCAGCGCCGCGCGGGCGAGATTCATGTTTTCGGAAAACGCGGTCTTCGCCCGCTTCGGATCGGCCTGCGCCGCGCGCGCCGGTTCGGCGGGACGCTGCGCCTGTGCGTTCTGGCTCATGGTGATTCCTTTCTATTAACGAAATTCCAGAATCTTTTTCTTCAGCTCGGTCTCGATGTTCTGAAGCTCCTGCTCGGCGGCGCGGCGCTTCTCGCGGCCCTCGTTCTGGATGGTCAGAACCTCGTCCATCGTCTGGATGAGCATCTGGTTGGTGTGGGTGAGGGTTTCGATGTCGATGATGCCGCGCTCGGCCTCGCGGGCGGTGCCCACGGTGGCGGTGCGCAGCTTCTCGGCGTTCTTGCGCAGAAGGTCGTTGGTCAGGTCGGTCACGGCGCGCTGGGCTTCCATGGCCTGCTGGCTGTGCTCCAGACCCAGCGCGAGCACCATCTGGCTCTTCCACAGCGGGATGGTGTTGGTGAGGGTGGACTGAATCTTCTCCGCCATCACGGTGTCGGAGGACTGAATCAGCCGAATCTGCGGCGCCATCTGAATGGAGATGTTGCGCGTGAGCTCCAGATCGTAGATCTTCTTTTCAAAGCGCTCGGCCTTGTCGGCGAGATCCTTCGCGGCCTGCGCGTCCTCGGGAAGCCCGGTGCGCTCGGCGAGCTGGCGGGCGGCCTCCACGTCGTTTGCGCGGAATGCCTCCAGCTTCTTTTTGCCCATTTCGATGTATACGGAAAGGGTTTTGAAGTACACAAGGTTCTCGGCGTACAGCTCGTCCAGCAGGATGATGTCGTTCAGAAGCTGAATCTTGTGGCTGGTGAGCGCCTTCACAATGTCGTCCACGTTTTCGGAAGCGTCCTCATAGCGGTTCTTGAGCATCGTCACGCGGTCGACGCTCTTTTTGAAGAAGCCGAAGATGCCCTTCTTCTGCTCCTCGTCCACCGAGAAGCCCTTGAGCTGAAGCACCAGCTGGCCGATCATGTCGCCCGCTTCGCCCAGATCCTTCATCTTGACCTTTTCAAGCGCCGTGTCCGAGAACTTGCTCAGGTCGCCCTGCACCGCCGCGCCGTAGGCGAAGATGTCCGTCGTCTCGCGGATGTTGACCTTCTCCACGTCACGCATCGCGTCGTAGACCGACTTGCGCTCGCGGTTCACCATGTCCGCGTCCTGCCTGGCGTCGATTTCGATGTTTACGTTTTTGAGCGCTTCCTCAAACTCGGGGATGACGGCCGTCGCGGCCTGATAGCCTGTATTTTCAGACATTGTTTCCACCCTTTCCCATTGCCGTTTGATTCTTATCCGCCAGACCGTCCATGCGCAGCATCGTTTCCATCAGCGCGATGTCGGTCTTTACGTCCATGGCTTCGTTTTTATACATTTTGTCCAGCTGCTTCTCGAACGCCTCCGCAACCATGCCGAGACTGTTCTCGATGCGCCGTCTGCCCTCCGACACGTTCTCGCCCCGCCCGGCGGACAGGAAGGAAACGTAGTAATTCAGCAGCTTGTCCAGCGCCGGAAGATAGTAGCCGTAGAACGTGTTCGCCGCGTCCCTGTCCTTGGGGTCGCGCACGATTTCCTCCGTGATGGCCTCGCCCGCCGCGGCGATGCGGTTGAGCTTTTCCTGAAGATCGCCGTCGCCCGCGCGCGAAGCCGCCGCGCGGAAGCGCGCAAGCGTCTCGCGGCCCTTCGTGATCTCTGCGTCCAGCTCGGGATCGCCCGTAAGCAGCGCCTCGACCACCGTCTCGTCCCGCCCCGGGAACGCGAGCCTCAGCCCCAGATACGCGCCCGCGGACGTAATGCACGCCAGCGCAATCGCCCACAGCCTGTAAATCGGCGAGATCAGCCCCCAGAGAAGAAACACCAGCGCCGCGCCGTAGACCGGTATGGCGCTTTTGTGATGAATGACCTTCACGCGTTTTCGATTCTCCATAAGGCTCTCCTTCTTTGTTCGTTTCGTACATATTGTACCCCGCTTCGCCTGCGGCTTCAAGGCATATTTGCTTAAAACTTGCCCCGCGCGCACGAAATGTCGCTTTTCGCGCTTCTGGATTTTGAGAAAAACGGCCTACTCGATTTCCAGCGACACCGGGCAGTGGTCGGAGCCCATGATTTCCGGATGAATCGAAGATGCGCGAAGCCTGTCCCTCAGGCATTCCGACGCGAGGAAATAATCGATGCGCCAGCCCGCGTTGCGGGAACGCGCGCCGCCGATGTAGCTCCACCAGCTGTACTGCCCCGTTTCGCCGGGATGGAAATAGCGGAAGGTATCGATGAAGCCGCTCTTCAGAAGCTCCGTCATCTTGGCGCGCTCCTCGTCGGTGAAGCCGGCGTTCATGTGGTTGGTCTTGGGATTTTTGAGGTCGATTTCCTCGTGCGCCACGTTCATGTCGCCGCACACGATCACCGGCTTCGTCCTCTCAAGCCCCTTCAGATACGCGCGGAACGCGTCCTCCCACTCCATGCGGTAGGCAAGCCGCTTCAGCTCGTTCTGCGAGTTGGGCGTGTAGACGCACACCAGATAAAAATCCGCAAACTCCGCCGTCAGCACGCGCCCCTCGTGATCGTGCGCGTCCGCGCCGATGCCGCGCGTCACGCTGAGCGGCTTCACGCGCGTGAAAATCGCCGTGCCCGAATAGCCCGGCTTCTCCGCCGAGTATAAATACGCCTCATAGCCCGGCATGTCCGGCTTGTACTGATGCGCCTGCATCTTGATCTCCTGAAGACAGATCACGTCCGCGTCCAGCGCCGCCATGCTCTCGTAAAACCCCTTGCCCACGCACGCGCGCAGGCCGTTCACATTCCAGGATACCAGCTTCATGTCTTCCTCCCGTTTGGCCTTTGTATTACCGCGTCGCAATCCGGCATTCCTTGTCCCAGAACGCGATGCCGTATTTGTGGATTTCCTTCACGCGGAAGCGGCGAAGGATGGCCGTATAATCTCTTTCGTCGATCTGCCGG
>SFHK01000007.1 GCA_004556395.1 Clostridiales bacterium | reverse complement strand
AGAAAAAATCGCTTCCTTGCAGATTCCGCGCCCGGAAATCCGCAGGATTTCAGCGGAATCTGAGAAAGGGTGGTGTGGAGGGGAATCCGTCCCCTCCGCCTCCGGGTGAGCTCGAGAGGGCCGCAGCCCTCTCGAACTTCCAATCAAGAGGATTTCCGCAGGAAATCGTATCCGCTTCCCGCAGGGGGTGGCAGTGGCGGGGGAGCTTGCTCCCCCGTCCACCTCACGCGCGCTCGAGCGCTGTGATAAAATTCCCAAACGACTCCACCTGAATCTTCTCGCCCTCCCGCAGCGCAGGCTCCGGCTTGTCCGCGTCCCAGTAATATAGACGCTCGTCCTCCTCGCCGGTTCCCACCGTGACGATCATTTCGTGCACCTCCACGCCGTCGTGCATGCGCGTTTCGGGCGCGAAGTGCAGGAAGCTGCATTCGGTGTGCCGCCGCTGTCCGTTCCGCATTTCCCGCAGGAAGCGGTTGTACTTCGTCCACGGCGACACCTTGAACGACCACAGGAAGAATACCACAACAAACCCGACCGCCGCCGTCGCCAGCGTCGGCGCCTGCAGGCGCATCCGGTTGAACACCAGCATCACGGCCAGAAACGCCGCCGCCAGCAGCAGCGCGCCCACCACGCGCAGCGTCGCCTGTCTGGACGCCTGCTTGTAATCCGATTCACCGTACATGAGAACACCCTCCCGGCGCAAATTCATCCGCCTTCATCATAGCGCGTTTTTCCGGTTCTGTAAACGGAAGCTTGCAAAACATCGACAGATTACCCGATTTCGGTCACATTGCGGCCGTACGCCATCAGCTGCCGAAGCGACGGGAACGCCGACGGCATGTCGCACTTCACAAGCTCCTTCAGAGTCAGCGTTCTCGCGCGAACGCCGCCCAGCTCGATGGTCTGCGGCCCGTCCATGCCCTCCAGCGGGAACGCGAAGCGCGCGCCGCCGTCGGTCTCGATCACGCCGGAAATCCACCACGCGTCGTGCGGGAAGTCCGCCCGAAGGTATAGCACCACGCGATCCAGCTCGACCTCGCGGCCGAAGTCGACCGTCAGATACGCGTCCTGCCGCGCGCCGATGCCCCAGCTCTCATACGGCCAGATTCCGTGCCCGGCCGCGATGGTCAGCCCGTCGATCACGTTGCGCGCGCAGAACACGCTCTCATTGCGCGTTTCCACGTTCGCCGTCGCGTGCGGATACGCCGAAACCTCGCCGCGCTGGTCGGCGGGGTTGCACGCCAGATTGTACGTGCCGCTTTCCTCGTCCACGCGGATGGCTAAAAGATGCGTTTCCCCGCCGAACGCGCCGGGCGCGTACACCTTCCGGTTGTCGCCGGACAGCGGCAGCCGGTAGGTAAACCGCTTCTCGGGCAGATAAACCCGCGCCTCGTCCACCGCCGCGTCCACGCGCACGCGCGCGTACGCCGTTTCGGATTCAAACCGGATCTCGTCGCCCTCCTGATACACACCTTCATATAGAAGATTGGCCTGCTTTTCGCCGGTCGTGAACGCCAGTCTGCGCCCGTCCGCGCTGTATACGCCAATAGAAAACATTCCCTTTCCCTGCCTTCCGCGGGTCTTTCCGCCCCATGATTTCATTATAAACCAAATTCCACGGGCTGTCAACGAACGGGCGGAATGGGCGCAGGTCATCATCTTCAAATATTAACATAATAAATTAGCACTCACCTATTGACAGTGCTAACAACGCGTAGTATACTATACGCGTACCAAAGGAAAGGGACCGAACGACAGGGTTCCGGGTACGGACAAGCTTACATCCCGCCCGAGCGGCGCGCATGAAAACCGCGCGCCGGGGGCATAAAAAAGAAACCGCGAAATTAGAAAGGAAGTTATCTCTATGTTGCCTATGATGTTCAGTGAAAACTTGTTTGACGATCTGTTCAACGACGCGTTCAGCCGCAGCGTATGGAATACCGACAAGGCTCTGTACGGCAAGAACGCTTCCCGCATCATGAAGACCGACGTGCACGAGACCGAGGACAGCTACGAGCTGGCCGTCGACCTGCCCGGCTTCAAGAAGGACGAAATCGGCATCGAGCTGAAGGAGGGCTACCTCACCATTACCGCCTCCAAGGGCGTTGAGAAGGACGAGGAGGACAAGAAGACCCGCCGCGTCATCCGTCAGGAGCGCTACTCCGGCACCAGCCAGAGAACCTTCTACGTGGGCGACGTAAAGCCCGAGGAAGTCAAGTGCAAGTACGACGCCGGCGTTCTGATGATCGAATTCCCGAAGAAGGACGCCCGCAAGGTCGAAGGCCCGCACACCATCATGATCGAGGGCTAACCGATCAAAGCTCTTCCGGAGCCTGCCGTGGAAATCATCCGCGGCAGGCTCCGCCTGTCTGAAGGCAGATTCAGACAATTCTCGCTCTCCGCGCGCGGAGGGCGTTTTTTCTACAATATAATAATTGTAAACTTTTTTGTGCTTTTCGGGAGTTCAGTCCCGCTTATCTTGACTTTATCGCCCGCGAGCTCTATAATAGTAGTATGTAAAGTTATGCTGTCACAGCAGCTTTATGTGACACCAAACTAAGGAGGTCCTCTACGTTGAGCATCAAAAAGACCGTAGACGGCAATACCGCCGTCAGCCATATCGCGTATGCGTTCAGCGATGTGGCGGCGATCTACCCGATCACTCCTTCGTCTCCGATGGCGGAAGTCGCCGACGAATGGGCGGCTACCGGCCGTAAGAACCTGTTCGGTCAGGAAGTAAAAATCGCGGAAATGCAGTCCGAAGCGGGCGCCGCGGGCGCCGTTCACGGCTCTCTCGTCGCGGGCGCGCTGACCACCACCTTTACCGCCTCTCAGGGACTTCTTCTGATGATCCCCAACATGTACAAGATCGCCGGCGAGCAGCTGCCCGCGGTGTTCCATGTGTCCGCCCGCGCGCTGGCCTATCACGCGCTGTCCATCTTCGGAGATCACTCCGACGTTATGGCCTGCCGTCAGACCGGCTTTGCGATGCTGGCCTCCAACTCCGTGCAGGAAGCGCAGGATATGGCGCTGGTCGCGCATCTGGCCACGCTGAAGGCGTCCGTGCCGTTCCTCCACTTCTTCGACGGTTTCCGCACCAGCCATGAAATCCAGAAGATCGAGGACATTTCCTACGAAGACATCGCCAAGCTCGTCGACTGGGACGCCATCAAGGCCTTCCGCAATCGCGCGCTGAACCCCGAGCATCCGCATCAGATGGGCACCGCGCAGAACCCGGACATCTACTTCCAGGGCCGCGAAGCCGCCAACAAGAATTACCTCGCCACGCCCGCCATCGTTGAGAAGGCGATGAAGGACGTCGAGAGCATCACCGGCAGAAGCTATCACCTGTTCGACTACGTCGGCGCGCCCGACGCCGAGCGCGTGATCATCGCCATGGGCTCCGGCTGCGACGCCATCGAGGAGACCATCGATTACCTGACCGCCAAGGGAGAAAAGGTCGGCCTCGTGAAGGTTCACCTGTATCGCCCCTTCTCCATCGAGCACTTCCTCGCCGCCATCCCGGCGACCTGCAAGGCCATCGCCGTGCTCGACCGCACGAAGGAAGCCGGCTCCCTGGGCGAGCCGCTGTATGAGGACGTCTGCACCGCGCTGCGCGAAGCCGGCAAAAACGACATCACCGTCGTCGGCGGCCGCTACGGTCTGGGCTCCAAGGAATTCAACCCCACCATGGTCAAGGCCGTTTACGACAACCTGGCGGGCGAGAAGAAGAACCACTTCACCGTCGGCATCAACGACGACGTGACCCACACCTCCCTGAAGCTCGGCGAAACGCTGGACGTCGCTCCCGCGGGCACCGTCAGCTGCATGTTCTATGGTCTGGGCTCGGACGGCACCGTCGGCGCCAACAAGAACTCCATCAAGATCATCGGCGACCACACCGATAAGTACGCGCAGGCCTACTTCAGCTACGACTCCAAGAAGTCCGGCGGCATCACCGTCAGCCACCTGCGCTTCGGCGACACCCCGATCAAGAGCACCTACCTGATCGACAGCGCCGACTTCATCGCCTGCCACAACCCGGCCTATGTCACCAAGTACGACATGGTGTCCGCGCTGAAGGTTGGCGGCGTGTTCCTGCTGAACTGCCCCTGGAGCGCCGAGGAGCTCGAGACCGAGCTGCCCGCTTCCATGAAGCGCAAGCTGGCCGAGAAGAAGGCCCGCTTCTACACCATCGACGCCATCTCCCTGGCTGCGTCCGTGGGCATGGGCAACCGCATCAACACCACCATGCAGGCCGCGTTCTTCAAGCTGGCCGACATCATCCCCTACGAGAAGGCCGACGAATACATGAAGGCCTACGCCAAGAAGTCCTACGGCAAGAAGGGCGACGCGATCGTCAAGATGAACTGGGACGCCATCGACGTAGCCATCAGCGGCCTGAAGGAAGTCAAGGTTCCCGAAGCCTGGCTGAACGCCACCACCGGCGCGGAGCCCGTGAAGGTTGAGGCCACCGAGTACTTCAACACCGTCGTTTCCCCGATTCTCGCGCAGGAAGGCGACAAGCTGCCCGTGTCCGCGTTCTCCGTGGACGGCAGCGTGCCCACCGGCACCACCAAGTACGAGAAGCGCGGCATCGCCGTGAAGGTTCCCGAGTGGGACATCACCAAGTGCATCCAGTGCGGCAACTGCTCTCTGGTCTGCCCGCACGCCGCCATCCGTCCGTACCTGGCCACCGAGGAAACCCTCAAGAACGCGCCCGCGTCCTTCGAGACCAAGCCCGCGCTCGGCCCGAAGTTCAAGGGCCTCCAGTACCGCATGCAGGTCTCCGTTCTGGACTGCACCGGCTGCGAAAACTGCGTAACCGTCTGCCCGGCCAAGGAGAAGGCGCTCACCATGAAGCCCCTCCACACCCAGCAGTCGCAGGAAGCCAACTGGGAATACGCCCAGACGCTGCCTGAGTACAAGGGCGAGCTGAACCTGAAGACCGTCAAGGACAGCCAGTTCAAAAAGCCCCTCTTCGAGTTCTCCGGCGCGTGCGCGGGCTGCGGCGAAACGCCCTACGTCAAGCTGATTACCCAGCTGTTCGGCGACCGCATGATCATCGCCAACGCCACGGGCTGCTCCTCCATCTACGGCGGCAGCGCCCCCACCTGCCCCTACACCGTCAACGAGAACGGCCACGGCCCTGCCTGGGCGAACAGCCTGTTCGAGGACAACGCCGAGTTCGGCTTCGGCATGAACCTGGGCACCACCCAGCGCCGCGCCAAGCTGAAGGAGAACGTTGAGAAGCTCATCGCCGTCGAGTACGCCGCCGCCGACATCAAGGAAGCGGGCAAGGAATGGCTCGACAACATGGACGACGCCGAGGGCAGCAAGAAGGCCGCCGCCAAGCTGATCGCCGCCTGCGAGGACGGCATCGACGTCGACCTGACCGGCACCCAGTGGGAAGCCGAGTGGCTGGCCAACGGCAAGGTTTGCACCTGCGAAGCCTGCACGCTCGCTCGCGAAGTGCTGAAGGATAAGGACCTGCTCGTCAAGAAGTCCGTCTGGATCTTCGGCGGCGACGGCTGGGCCTACGACATCGGCTACGGCGGACTCGATCACGTGCTCGCCCAGGATCAGGACGTCAACGTGCTCGTGCTCGACACCGAGGTGTACTCCAACACCGGCGGACAGGCCTCCAAGTCTTCCCCGACCGGCGCGGTCGCCAAGTTCGCTGCCGCCGGCAAGCGCACCAAGAAGAAGGACCTCGGCCTGATGGCCATGTCCTACGGCTATGTGTACGTGGCGCAGGTTGCCATGGGCGCGGATATGAACCAGCTGCTCAAGGCCGTCAACGAAGCCGAAGCGTACCATGGACCGTCCCTGATCATCGCCTACGCGCCCTGCATCAACCATGGTATCAAGATGAACCAGGCGCAGATGGAGATCAAGAAGGCCGTCGAAGCCGGATACTGGCAGCTGTACCGCTACAATCCGGAGAACGAAGTGCCGCTGACCGTGGATTCCAAGGATCCGACCGCCAGCTATCAGGACTTCATCAAGGGCGAAAACCGCTACGCGTCCCTGATCCGTCAGTTCCCCGGCGAGGCCGAGAAGCTGTTCGACAGAGCCGAGCATGAGTCCGCGAAGCGTCTTGCCATGTACAAGAAGCTCGCCGGCAAGGAATAATTCCCTGAATGCCTTTCGGGCGAAGGAGCTTTCTCCTTCGCCCGTTTCTTATGGCACCAAGCCCCGGGGGTGCGAGAGGGTTCACACCCTCTCGCGCTCTCCCGTGGGGTCGCAGGTCGCAGCCAAGTGCGCCGTACGCCGCGCGCGCGTCCTCAGAATTTCGATCACCCTCGTTTCTTTCCTGCGCCGCCGGGGGTGCGAGAGGGTTCACACCCTCTCGCGCTCTCCCATGGGGTCGCAAGACGCGGCCAAGTGTGCTAAACGTTGCCGCGCGCGTCCTCGGAATTTCGAATCGACTCGTTTTTCTCCCGCTTCGCTGGGGGTGCGAGAGGGTTCACACCCTCTCGAGCTCTCCCATGGGGTCGCAAGACGCGGCCAAGTGTGCCAAACGTTGCCGCGCGCGTTCTCGTAATTTCGAATCGACTCGTTTTTCTCCCGCTTCGCTGGGGGTGCGAGAGGGTTCACACCCTCTCGCGCTCTCCCATGGGGTCGTGAGTCGCAGCCGAGAGCTACAGAGCATTCCTCTCTTTTGAATGCAGCAAAAAGTCAATTGAGAACTTGCCTGATTTATTAGACAAGTTCTCAATTGACTTTAAAATAATCAGATTATATTGCATATATATGCGGTTCTGAACGAGGAAAGGCTCCCGCGAAGGGAGCCCTTCTTGTGTATCTTCTAAAACCCCACGGTAGGCGTGGGTTTCGGTGAAGCCTAAGGCGGAGAGGAAGACAGAAAAACTCCTTTTGTGTATAAGCAGTTGGCAGATCGTTTGAGCGCCCTCGAGGGCACCGATAGTATTATAGGGCTTTGCCCGCACGTGAAAAACCACCGGCTTGGCCGGTGGATGTTTATTCGGCGATATATTCAGATACGGTGATCGTGAGGTCGCTTTCGCCGGAGACGAGGACGCTGCCGGACGGGTCTGTGACGGTCACGGTGCGGTCGGCGGCGTCGGCGATACGGCCTTTACAGGTGAGGGTGGTGAGCATGCTGTTTTCGGTGACGATCCATTCGGAGGTTTCGTCGATGGTCAGGGCGCACATACCGCTGCCGCCCTCGCCCGCGCAGGATTCATCGTCGAGAATCGCGCCGGTGAAGGAGGTACCCTCGGTGAGGGAAAGCGTGAGGTTCGAAACGCTGTCCCAGAGCACGCGGCCGCTCATCTGCTGTTCGGCGGCGGTGAAGACGCAGTTCGCGCCGTTGCTGCCGGTGCTTCCCCAGCCGCGGCCATTGGAGTTGCCGGTGCAGCGCAGCAGGTACTCGCTTTCCGCGCTCGCCTGAAGCGTCACGTTCCGCAGGGTGAACTCGCTGTCGGTGTTGGTGGTGTAGAACAGGCCGCCGTTGTTGGAAATCAGGGTGCCGCCGGTCATGGTGAACGTGCCCTTGCCGACCTCGGAATCGCCGGACATGCTCTGGTACAGGATGACCGTCCAGGTGTTGTCGTTCTGCTCAAGGTCGGGCAGGCTGCCGGACAGGGTGCAGTTCGTCAGCGCGACGCTGTTTTTGCCCTCCAGACACAGCGCCTCGGAGCCGGTGGCGGTCAGCGTCGCGTCGGAAATTGAAATGTCCGCCGTGACGTATACCGCCGGGGAGCCGAAGCCGGACGCGGTGTAGCTGCCGCCGTTCACGACCATCGTTCCGCCGCCGCGGTCGGAGCGAATCGCGGCCGACGACGCGCCCTCGGTGGTCACGGTCAGGTTCTCGGCGTACAGCGTGCCGCCGCCTGCCACGTGAATGCCGCCGGAGGTGCCCTTCTTCGCGGAAATCACGGTGTTCTTCACGGTCGCGACGCCGCTTCCGCAGGCGAACACGCCCGCGCCGCCCTCCGCGTCGGTGGAAATTTCGGTGTTCTCAATCGTCAGCGTGCCGCCGGTGACCAGCGCCGCCGCGCCCACGCCGTAGAAGCTGGCGCTGTCTCCGCCGGTGGAATCGGCGCTCTCGCGAACGAGCTTCGAATCGGTCACCGTGACGTTTCCGCCGGTGACGAGCAGCGCGTTTTCGTCCGTGCCGGTGGATTCGATCGTTTCGCCGGAAATCGACGCGTCCTCAGAAACGGTCTTCACGGCGCTGTAGCTCTCCGGCTGCGCGCTCATGCCGCCGGGGCCGCCCATGCCGCCCTGCGGCGGGTTGCCCATCGGAGCGCCATCCGGCGGAGTGCCCATTTCTCCGTCGGGACGCTCCGGCGGATTGCCCATCTCGCCGTCGGGCTTCTCGGGCGGTGTGCCGCCCTGCGGCGGGGTTCCCATGCCGGCCGGAGGCTCCGGCGGCGTGGCCTGCGTCGTCTCCGCAACCGCGGCCAGATTCAAAAGCACCATGCATACGCACAGGCAAAGCGCAATCCATTTTTTCAGCTTCATGATTCATCCTTCCTTTCGTCTTCCGGGGTATCTCCCCGGTACGATGGGAAGTATAACCGGCGAAGTTTGAAACAGGTTTGAAACGCGAAAACTTTTTTGCAGCGAACCGAAGCTTTTTTGCGGCAGCAGAAAGCGCACCCGCCGGATCGCATGGGTGCGCTTTCTTCAGGGATTACCGCTCATCCCGGCAGGGTGACGGTGAAGGTCGTGCCGTCTTTTTCGGTGCTCTTTACGGAAATCGTCCCGCGGTGCAGGCGGGCGATGGTCTGCGCGATGGACAGACCGAGCCCGCAGCCGTCGCCGTCGGCACGCACGGCGCTGCCGCGGAAAAAGCGGTCGAACACGCGCGCCTGCTCGTCCGGGGGAATCGCGGGGCCGAAATTGTGCACGCCGAACACGCGCTTCGCGCCGCTTTCGCGCAGGAAAAGCGTGATTTCGCTGCCTGCGTCGGCGTATTTGAGCGCGTTGCTCAGAAGAATCGTCGCCAGCTGGCCGATCATTTCCGCGTCGCCGCGAAGAAGAACGCCGTCCGGCACGTCCGTTTTCAGGGTCTTTCCCGCCTCGAACACCGTGCTCTCGAAGGGCAGCGCCGCGCCGAGCAGTGCGCGGCCGAGGTCGAAGGTCTGAAAGCGCGCCCGCGCCGCGCCGTCGTCCATGCGCGCCAGCGCGAGCAGGTTGCGAATCAGCGCGTCGGCGTGGCCGATTTCCGCGCGGATGTAGGAAAGGCTCTCGCTCTCGCCCACCTCTCCGGCGAGCACGTCCGCGTTGGCGGCGATCACGGCCAGTGGCGTTTTCAGCTCGTGGCTCGCGTCCCACACGAAGCGCTTCTGCTTTTCGAACGCCTCGCGCACCGGGCGGAGCATGCGCCGGATCAGCAGCACCGCGCCCGCGAAAGCGGCTTTTCGTCCTCCACCAGCAGAATTCGCATCTTCGCCCCTGCCGAAAACAGGGAACGCCGCGCGGAAGCGCTCCGTCGCGGCGTTCGATTTCAAGATTTCAAAAATGTCAGCCGATTTCGGCGCCGGGCTTGAATTCGCCGCCGTCCACGGTCAGAAGCTTCAGGTTGCCCTCGTCATCGGAGGCGCACAGCAGCATGCCCTCGGAAACGACACCGCGCATCTTGCGCGGGGGCAGGTTCTTCACCAGCACGACAGTTCTCCCGGGCATATCCTCGGGATTGTACCACTTCGCGATGCCGGAAACCACCGTGCGGGTTTCGCCGCCGCCGATGTCCAGCGTGGACTTGAGCAGCTTGTCGCTCTTTTCCACCTTCTCACAGGCGAGAATCTTCGCCGCGATCAGCTGGGTCTTGAAGAACTCGTCGATGGTCACATAGCCGTCGTCCGCCTTGGGTGCTTCGGGCGCTTTCTCCTCGGCCTTCTTCGCTTCCGGCTTCTTTTCCCCGGCCTTCGGCGCGTTCGCCTGCTTTTCGGCGGCGAGGGATTCCAGCTCCTTCTTCACGTCCACGCGCGGGAACAGCGCTTCGCCCTTGGTCACGACCGTGCCGGCGGGCAGCGCGCCGAACTTTTGAACGGATTCCCACGTCTTCAGCGTGTCGTCCTGCACGCCCAGCTGCGCGTAGATGCGCGCGGGGGTGTCCGGCATCACGGGCGCGAGCTGCACGGCCACGCCGCGCACGGACTCGGCCAGCACGTACATGACCGTCTGAAGCCTCGGCCTGCCCTCCTCGGTCTTGCCCAGCACCCACGGCTGCGTGAGGTCGATATAGCGGTTCAGTTCGCCGATCAGCTTCCAGATTTCCGTCAGCGCCAGCGAGAACTGAAGCGCGTTCATCTGCTTCTCCACCTGCGCGGGAAGCGCCTCGAACAGCTCGATGATGTGCCTGTCCACGTCCTCATACGCGCCGGGCCGGGGCACGCGGCCGCCGAAATACTTCTCGATCATCGCCACCGTGCGCGATACGAGGTTGCCCAGATCGTTGCACAGGTCGCTGTTCATGCGGTTCAGAAGCGCCTCGTTGGTGTAGTTGCCGTCCGCGCCGAAGGGCATTTCGCGCATCAGGTAATAGCGCAGAACGTCGGTCCCGTAGCGCCCGACGATGGGCGCGGGATATTCCACATTGCCCTTGGACTTGCTCATCTTGTCGCCGCCGAACAGCAGCCAGCCGTGGCCGAACACCTGCCTGGGCAGCGGCAGACCCAGCGCGTGCAGCATGATGGGCCAGTAGATGGTGTGGAAGCGCACGATTTCCTTGCCCACCAGATGAATGTCCGCGGGCCAGTACTTCTTAAACAGGCTGTCATCGTCCGACAGATAGCCCAGCGCGGAGATGTAGTTGCTCAGCGCGTCGATCCACACGTACACCACGTGGCCGGGATCGAAGTCCACCGGCACGCCCCACTTGAAGCTGGTGCGGCTGACGCACAGATCCTGAAGGCCGGGGCGCAGGAAGTTGTTCAGCATCTCGTTGGCGCGCGACGGCGGCTGAATGAAGTCCGGATGGGTCTCGATGTAGTCGATGATCCAGTCCTGATACTTGCTCATTTTGAAGAAATAGCATTCCTCGCGGGACAGCTCCACGGGGCGGCCACAGTCCGGGCAGACCTTCTGGCCGTCCTTCTCCTTGAGCTGCGTCACCGTCCAGAAGCTCTCGCACGGCGTGCAATAGTAGCCCTCGTACGCGCCCTTGTAAATGTCGCCCTGCTCGTAGAATTTCTTGAAGATCTTCTGAACGACCTTCTGGTGCCTTTCGTCGGTGGTGCGGATGAAGTCGTCATACTGAATGTTCATCAGCTTCCACAGATCCTTGGTCTCGGCGACGATCTTGTCCACAAACTGCTTCGGCGTTACGCCCGCTTCCTCGGCCTTGCGCTCGATCTTCTGACCGTGCTCGTCGGTTCCGGTGAGGAAATAGGTGTCGTAGCCGGTCATCTTCTTGAACCGGGTCATGCTGTCCGCCGCCACGGTCGTGTACGTGTGACCGATGGTCATGTTGCCGGACGGATAATAGATCGGCGTCGTGATATAAAACTTCGGTTTTTCCATGAATGCATCGCTCCCTTCCATGTAAAAACGCCCCTCGCCAAAACGCGAGGGACGTAGATGCTACGCGGTACCACCCTGCTTTACCCGCCTTCGCGGGCCTCTGCGCCGACAACCATCGGCTGCGCCTGTAACGGGACGCCCCGCCGTACGCTCACTCGCGCTCGCGCACAGAGCCTCCGAAGCCATGTTCCCGCGCACCGTGCCGCCGGCTCCCACCTGCCCCGGCTCTCTGAACGCGCAGCCCCCGCGGTACTCTCTCCGTCCTTGCCTTTTATGCTATTATAATCCCCCCAATCCCACCATGTCAACCCCAATCCCCAAATTTTCCCGAAATCTTCCGGAGGTATGAAACCGGAGAAGCCTGAGAACATAAAAGACTGCGATCTTCTGATGTGCTTACTTGGAATCAGTTTTCCGCGTCGCTTCGCTCCCCTGCGGTTTCGTTCCATGACGCATTGCCCGGTTCCGACGAAGGCGCATGGCTTTGCTGATCGAAGCGGCGATTTCGATCATAGGCGCTTATTGCAAGGCAAAGGAGAATCCATCCTCCGACGAAGGAGATGCTTTTCATGGTCATCCCTCCGCTCATGTAACCGCTCTTCAGGGATGCTTCGATCTGGTAGTTGTAGCAGTCCCCGTTGATGTATTCTCTTCCAATATCGTCTTTCCACAAAATCTCGTCACGCGGAATATATTTTTCGCTGACATTGACGCATTTCCCGGGCAGGGTATACGCAATGCCGAAGATGATCAGGGCAATCGCTACAATGGCGCAGAGTACGTAAAAGGCTTTCATGAAATCATCCTCCTGTAAGAACGGCGCATGACAACGATGCTGCCATGCGCCAAATCGTTCCATCAGCTCAGCGCGATAATCAGCATTATCCAGCAGTACACTGCGCCGATGATGCCAATGACGATGCCCGCGGTGCCAAGACCGGTTTTTCCGCCGCTGTTGACCGCCTGCGAACGTCCCACGGCGGAAAGCGCCACGCCGACTAACACGGTAAGGCCCCACAGTCCGAGGAACAGAGAACCCAAAGAGACGACAAAGCCGGCAATACTCAGGCCGTTGCTCGTTTTCATGGTTTCCACCTCCTTCAAAAATATTCCGCTCCCGTTTTGTAGTTTTTATAGACTACAAAACATAGTCTAATTGTATCATATTATTGAAGGCCGTGTCAAGCTATAATCAACTATATTTGTGAGGTGATGGTATGAAGCGGGAAATTCTGATCAGCCGAAAAAAGGGCGAGGATGGGCATAAGGTGGTTTCCGTTCGCATGCGCGAGGATACGCTGGCCAAGCTGGACGAGCTTTCCGCGCAGACCAATCGCTCCCGAAACGAGCTGATCAACCTTCTGCTGGAAGAAGCCCTGAAGGACGTAACCGTCGTCGACGAGACGTAGCGCCGCCGACGCGCTCATTTCGTTCCTCTGCGCATAAAAACCGAGCCGGACAAAGGATTAACAGTCGTAAGGAACCATAAGTCTTGCGGCTGGGGCAAAAAAACGGTGTGACCTTCATGGCCACGCCGTTTTTTTTGCGAATCCTACAAGGAGAGTATGATGTTGAAAGCGAATTTCTTAACCGTCATTTGCGATTATTTTTTCAATTCCACAGGAATCCAAACCTCATAGTACCGATTCTTCTGACGGAGATCGTGGTCTGTCCAAAGGTGCAGGACTTCGATAGCGAGATCATATTTCTGCTTGTACTCAGAGGCAGGAAGCCACGAATCGAAGATCAGCTCAAACAGCTTCGGAAACTCCTCCCATGCAAGACCGCCACATTCCGTTTTGAACGCTGCGTATGTTCCTGCAGGAAGCGTTCTTGCTTCAACTTCAAGGGTCTTTACATCAGCTTTCTCACGGGCAATCATGTACTTGCCATCCTGCCAGATGCCATACCATACGCCATCGTAAGAAGTGCTGCCGGGCTGGTTCCAACCGCCCTCACAAAGCTGACCGGGCACGTCATCGCAATTATTCGCCCACATGGAGTGGCGCAGCTCCTCGCGGGTCTTATAACCCTGTCCCTCATACTGCCCGGATACACCGTACACGATGGTGTCTGCTAACTCAATAATTCTGAAATCCATTTCTTTTGCTCCTTTAATCATAATGTGAAAGGAAGCAGGTGAATACACCTTCAGCGAACCGCCGTCTTTACGATAAACAGACGGTGTAATGCCGTGCTGTTTTGCAAAAGCTCTTGAAAAAGCTGCGGCGCTGTCATAACCGTATTTTATGGCAATGTCGATGATCGGTGTCTTGCTATGCTGCAGATCCTGCGCCGCAAGTGTCAGCCGTCTGCGCCGTATGTACTCTGTCAGAGTCATGCCGGTCATATAGCTGAAGAAGCGGATGAAGCTGTCTGCAGTAACACAAGCGATCCCGGCAGCCGTATCAAGATCGAACTCTGCGCACAAGTTCGCCTCAATATATTCAATAGCGGAGTTCAGCTGCTTTAACATATTCATCTGTTTCACCTCCCGCATATAGTCTATCAAAAAAGCATTTTGGATGTCTGACTTTCCCTGGGCAAGAAAGATCGACTGCCCGTTCCTTTCGGAAACGGGCGGTCATCTTTTCGTTTGTTACCTCTGCACACCTGAATCCATCGGCTGTCGGTAATAAGTTTGAATTAGTTCCTTATCACTGTTAAGCCAAACCGTTATTGGCTTTGCCCGGCTCGGTGTATTATCGGCCGTTCAGCGCTTCGCGGACGCGGCGCAGGCTCCGGTTCATTTTATCGGTGTCCACGCTGCCGTCGGGGCGGGTGGAGGTGCTTTCGACCACGGCGGAGCCGGAGAAGGCGGCTTCGCGGACGAGCTGGAAGAAGGCGTCGAAGCGCACGCAGCCGTCGCCGATATGCAGAACCGGCATGCGTCCGCCGGCGATATGCTCCATATCGGTGTCGTTCATGTGCAGGTGCTTCACGTGTCCCTCCGCGAACAGCCAGCGGTTTTCGGGCGCGCGCAGAAGCTCGTTTTCGCCCTTCAGCTGCGCCATTTTGGTGTCGTAGGTCACGGAAAGGTCAGGGCACAGCGCGCGCAGCGCCTTCAGGCGGTTGAGCGCGAGGTCGTTATTCCGCGCGACGTTTTCCACCGCCAGCGTCAGCCCCGCGTCCTTCGCCATGGCGTCCAGCGTGGGATACAGCGCCTTTGTCTCGTCAAACCGCTCGTCCTCGGGCGGGCCGCCCCAGAAGTGCAGAACCAGCAGCTTCGAGCCGATGGCCGCGGCGGTTCGGAGGTCGCGCTTCATGATGGAAAGCACCTCGTCCCGCGCCGCCATGCCCTCGGTGGAGAGCGCTTCGCCGATGCGCTTGTCCAGATGCATCGACGGAAAGCGCACGCCCGAATCGCGCAGCTCGGCGGCGATTTCCGCTTCCTGCCCTGCCCACGATTCATACATCATGAATTCCAGCCCGTCGCAGTCCAGAAGTGGCGCGATCCGGGGAATCAGATGAAAATTGCGCCCATTGGCGCGCGTGACAAACGCGCCCGTGGACGCGTACACGGGGATTTCCACTTACCTTCCTCCCGTCATGCCGCGCAGCGCCAGACGGAGAATCTCGTCTGTCTTTGCGGCCTGTCCGGCCACGGCGGAAACCGCCTTCGCGGCGTCGCTCGCCGGGTATCCCAGCGCCATCAGCGCTTCGATGGCCTCCGTTTCGGCGCTGTCGGCCGCCGGACGCACGGACACGGACGGCCCGGAGGAGGTCAGCTCCTCGTCTGTCACCTTGTCCTTCAGCTCCAGAACCAGTCGCTGCGCGGTCTTCTTGCCGATGCCCGGCGCGCGCGCCAGCGCCTGCGCGTCGCCCGTGACCAGCGCCACGGACAGATCGTGCACGCTCAGCGCGGAAAGCACGCCCAGCGCCGTGCGCGGGCCGATGCCGCTCACGCCGATCAGCCGCAGGAACATGCGCTTTTCCTCGCGCGTGCGAAATCCGAACAGCTCCATCGCGTCCTCGCGCACGCTTAAATAGGTATACAGCTTCGCGCGTTCGCCCGTGGGCGGGCAGCTGGACAGCGTGGCCGCGCTCGCCGAAATCTCATAGCCCACGCCGCCCGCGTCGATTACGATGCTGTCGGCGTTTTTTTCGGATACCGTGCCCTCGATATGCGCGTACATTCGGACGCTCCTTACTGTATCTTGTAAAGGTTTTTCATGTTGGCGCTGTTGGCGTGAGTGATGGCCACGGCCAGCGCGTCGGCGGCGTCGTCGGGCTTGGCGATTTCGCGCATGTTCAGAAGCAGTTTTACCATGTTCTGCACCTGATGCTTGTCCGCCTTGCCGTAGCCGGTGACCGCCTGCTTGATCTGCATGGGCGTGTATTCGTATAAATTCTCCGTCCGCTGCGCCGCGGCCACAAGCGCCGCGCCGCGCGCCGCCGAGACTGCCATGCCGGTGGTGACGTTTTTTGAGAAGAACAGCTCCTCAAACGCCACGTCGTCCGGCATGAACATGTCCATCAGCTGGTTCACGCCCGTGAAGATCGCGCGCAGGCGCGACGGCGTGGGCGTGTGCGCGGCGGTGGTCAGCGCGCCGTACTGGATCAGCCGGTGCCTGTTCCCGTCCGACTCGATCACGCCGTAGCCCATGATGGCGATGCCGGGGTCGATGCCAAGGATGATCATGTCAGCCCCCGCGCCTTTCCGAGCCCAGATAGATCGTCTCACCGTAGCCGATCAGCGAGGACAGGTTTTCGCGAATCACGCGCGGGAACAGGTCGGCCTTCTTCGCCTTCTCAATCGTCATCCATTCCATGCCGGTCTGATACGCGTCGCGCTCCACGGCTTCCTTCTGCGGCACGTCCTCCAGATAGCGGCACAGGAACACGAAGTACATCTTGTGCGAGCCGGTGCCCTCCCGGCCCTCGTTCACGCGCTCGAAAATGGCGCTCATGCGCATCGGCTCCACCGTGAGCCCGGTTTCCTCCATCACCTCGCGGCGCACGGCCTCGGTGAGCAGCTCGCCGTCGTGCTGTCCGCCGCCGGGCAGCGCGTAGTAAATGCCCAGCCGCGACACGCATCGGTTCAGAAGGATTTTGTCTCCATGCACAATCAGCGCCTTCGCAGAATTGCGAATCGCCAAAGGAATCAATCCCTTTCGTACGGGGCGCAGGGTATACACCCCCAAAATCTTTTATTGCGTCAATTATACCGCGAAGAAAGGGGTTTTGTAAACCCCTCGCCGCCGTTTTTTGCCCGGCGGCGACCGAAAGAAGAAAGGGAACGCCTGCGGCAGAAGCTTCTGCCGCGCGGGCGTTTCCGTCGACGCGTTTCAGAATGAAAGCAGACGGGTGTCGGCTTATCTCCGCCGCGCGAAACCGGCGGCTTCCAGATGGAGGGCGGAGAGAGGGTATCTTTGGTGCAATGGTTTTTATGCGCTGCCCCAGCTTTACCCCCGCCGCGTGAGGGTGTAGTCCAGCATTTCTCGCGCGAAGCCGATGGCTTCCAGATGCGCCGCGGCGGGAAGGTATTTATGATGCAATGGATTTTATGCGTTGCCCCAGCTTCATCCTCGGCGCATGAGAGTGTAGTCCAGCATTTCGCGGGTGAAGCCGGCGGCTTCCAGATGTGCCGCGGCGGTGGGAGGGTATTTTTTGATGAGCAGGCGGGGAAGCGTCGGGAAGATCGCGCCGCGGCGGAAGGCGTCGGCGAGGGCGCGAAGAGCTTCCGGGGCGGCGGGATCGTCGAAGACGCGGAGGGTTTCGCCCTGCTTTTCGGAGACCGCGACCACCGCGCCGTCCATGAGCGCGACGGCGGCGCCGGGGACGCGCAGGAACGCGCGGCCTTCCTCGTGGGCGAGATATGCGCCCCACGCCTGCATGGGGTCGGCGGCGGGGAGCCAGACGCATTCGCCTGAGGGCTGCCGGAGCTGGGCGGTGATCGTGCTGTAGTCGGTTTCGCGCATGAACTGCGCGCCGCTCAGACCCTTCACGAAGTAGCCGCGGCGGGCCTTTCCGGCATATTCCATGTGCTTGAGCACGCCGAAGGCCGCGTTCCAGTCCGCGCCCGCCGTCTCGCGGCACACGATGCCGAAGCGGTCAAACAGGCGCTCTACCAGCGCTTCGGCGCTCGTCTGCGGAAGCACGCCCACGCGCGACCAGCGCCCCGCGTCCATGACGCGCACGCGGCGGCGCACGGTTTTCTTCACGTTTCCGGATTCCGTCGCCAGCATTTCCCGCACCGGTAGGAAGCTGTCGGCGCGCACCAGCCCGCGCGCCAGAAGCGACTTCAGCGCGTCTCCGGCGTTGACGGGCAGACGGCTCGCGAAGCTCGCGCCGCGCGCGGTCAGCGTTTGCAGGACGTCCCGCTCCATGTCCGTCAGGTCGTCCGGCAGCGGTTCGTACTCGCCCTCGTCGTCCGGCAAATCAAACTGTACCCGAACCCGCTCCCCCGAAGCGGCGCGGGAAGCCCGCGTCCGTTCGCCGAAAATCGCGCGGCCGTCTCGTAAGCCGCTTTCGGGATGCGCGGAACCGCTTTGATCGAGAACCGCCGTGCCGCGCCTTTGCGCATGGAGCTCGAAGGCGGAAGCCGCCGATCCTCTGACGCGGGAAGCTGCGAGGGGGTTCGCCGGTACACCGTCGATTTCCGGCGCGGGAATCGAGCGGGAATCCGCCGTCTCGCCGGACTGTACGCGCGCGGCGGTTTCGCCGGAAAGCTGGGAACGCTCGCCGGAAAGGACGCGGACGGCGGTTTCGCCGGGAAGCTGGGGACGCTCGGCGGGAAGGACGCGGTAGGCGGCTTCGTCGCGGACGGCAGCTTCGCCGGGAAGCTGGGAACCGTCGATGGAAACGCGGGCGTCTGATGGAGCCGCGTCGCGCGCGCGGGCGGCGGCTTGGGCGCGGGTTTCGTTGGGAAGCCGGGAACGCTCGGCGGGGAGGACGCGGTAGGCGGCTTCGTCGCGGACGGCGGCTTCGCCGGGAAACTGGGAAACGTCGATGGAAACGCGGGCGCCTGATGGAGCCGCGCCATACGGGCGGGCGGCGGCCTGAGCGCGGGTTTCGCCGGGAAGCTGGGGACGCTCGGCAGCTTCGCCGGGAAGCCAGGAACCGTCGATGGAAACGCGGGCGCCTGATGGAGCCGCGCCGCGCGGGCGGGCGGCGGCTTGGGCGCGGGTTTCACCGGGAAGCCGGGGACGCTCGGCGGCTTCGTCGCGCTCGGTGGCTTCGCCGAGAAGCTGGGAACCGTCGATGGAAACGCGGACGCTTGACGGAGCCGCGCCGCGCGGGCGGGCGGCGGCCTGAGCGCGCGGTTCGCCAGAAAGCTGGGGACACTCGGCGGCTTCGTCGCGGACGGCGGCTTCGCCGGGAAGCTGGGAACCGTCGATGGAAACGCGAGCGCTTGATGGAGCCGCGCCGCGCGTGCGGGTGGCAGCCTGAGCGCGCGGTTCGCCAGAAAGCTGGGGATGCTCGGCGGCTTCGTCGCGGACGACGGTTTCGCCGAGAAGCCGGGAACCGTCGATGGAAACGCGGGCGCTTGATGGAGCCGCGCCGCGCGGGCGGGCTGCGGCCTGAGCGCGGGTTTCGCCGGGAAGCTGGGGACGCTCGGTGGCTTCGCCGAGAAGCTGGGAACCGTCGATGGAAACGCGGGCGCCTGATGGAGCCGCGCCGCGCGGGCGGGCGGCGGCTTGGGCGCGGGTTTCGCCGGGAAGCTGGGGACGCTCGGCGGCTTCGTCGCGCTCGGTGGCTTCGCCGGGAAGCTGGGAACCGTCGATGGAAGCGCGGGCGCTTGATGGAGCCGCGTCGCGCGGGCGGGCGGCGGCCTGAGCGCGCGGTTCGCCAGAAAGCTGGGGGTGCTCGGCGGCTTCGTCGTGGACGGCGGCTTCGCCGGGAAGCCGGGAACCGTCGATGGAAACGCGGGCGCTTGATGGAGCCGCGCCGCACGGGCGGGCGGCGGCCTGAGCGCGGGTTTCGCCGGGAAGCTGGGGACGCTCGGCGGCTTCGTCGCGCTCGGTGGCTTCGCCGAGAAGCTGGGAACCGTCGACGGAAATGCGGGCGCCTGATGGAGCCGCGCCGCGCGGGCGGGCGGCGGCCTGAGCGCGGGTTTCGCTGGGAAGCTGGGGACACTCGGCGGCTTCGCTGAGAAGCCGGGAACCGTCGACGGAAGCGCGGGCGCTTGATGGAGCCGCGCCGCACGGGCGGGCGGCGGCCTGAGCGCGGGTTTCGTTGGAAAGCTGTGGATACTCAGCGGCTTCGTCGCGGACGACGGCTTCGCCGAGAAGCTGGGAACCGTCGACGGAAATGCGGGCGTCTGATGAAGCCGCGCCGTACGGGCGGGCGGCGGCCTGAGCGCGGGTTTCGCTGGGAAGCTGGGGACACTCGGCGGGGAGGACGCGGTAGGCGGCTTCGCCGCGGGCGAGGGCTTCATCGAGAAGCTGGGGGCGGTAGTTGGCGACGCGCGCGGGGAGAAGGTAGCCCTCCCACGCCGCGGCGGGATAGGCGCAGCCGCGCAGGGAAACGAGCGCCTGCGCGAGCTGCGCCGCGCTTGAGCCTGCGCCGCGCACGCGCTGGGACAGCATGCGCGCGAACGCCCGCGCGGGCTGGGTTTCCACGCGCTGGCGGTTCAGGGCGACGGTCATGCGCTGCGCGCTCTCGTACAGCTCCGCGTGGACGTACGCGCCGCCAAATTCGCGCAGGATTCCCTCGGAACACAGGGTATTCAGGGCTTCCTGTGCGCGTACTTCGTCGACGGCGTAGCGCTCGGAAAGCGTCTCCGCCGTCTGTGAGCCGTGGAAGCGCGCGGTGCGGCGAACGACGCGCGAAAGCGCCGCCGCGTCGTTTTCCTCCAGTGCGAGACGGTATTCATCCTCGTTTTCGCGCGCGATCCACAATCCGGGCTCGATGTAGACGGCGCGCCCGGCGATTTCCAGCGCGTCCATCCATTCCGCGGGCGCGCAGGCTTCTCCGGCCAGCAGGTCTCCTTCGGAAAGCAGCCGCGCGTGCAGCTCGTCCGCATTGCGGGGCGCGCGCGCAGGGCGCGACGCTGACTTCACGGCTTCCTCCGTGGGCGCGAGCGTCAGAAGCGCTTCCTTTGAAAGGGTTACCGCCGCGGAGGGAATCGCGGTGTCGTACATCATTTCCGCTTCGACCTGCCTGCGCAGGTTCAGGCACAGGGGTGACGGCGCGTCCGTGTGCACCTCGTACACGCGCACCTGTCCGGCGCGGATGGCCGAGAGCAGCCGCGTAAGCGCGTTCAGGTCAAGATAGCCGTCCGCGCATTCGTTCAGGGTTTCGCGCATCATCGGATGCTCCGGGTGCGCGGCCGCCGCGCCGAGCGCCTCCGCCCCGCGCAGACGCTGCACCCACAGCGGCTGCCGCCGGCCGCCGCGCACGCCGTTCAGCAGGGCACGCTGCACGTTATAGCGGAACGCCATGGAGAACATCGGCGACGCGGGCAGCATCGCCCGCACCTCCGCCGCCGCGCCGCAGAGGGGAACGGAGGTTGCGTCCGGAGTGACGGACGCAAGCCGAGAGCCGAGCGCGGCGTTCGGGTCAGCAGACGCAAGCTGCGCGCCGGGCGCGGTGTCCGGATTGGTGGACGTAAAGCGCGCGCCGGACGCGGCGACCGGATTGGTGAACGTAAAGCGTGCGCCGGACGCGGCGTTCGCGCTCGTAGACACGTGGCTCTCGCCGGATGCAGTGACTGGATTGTCGGGCGTGACTTGCGCGCCGAGCGCTGTGTTCGCGCTCGCAGGCACGCGGCTTGCGCCGGACGCGGCGACTGGGGCGACTGGACTGTCGAACGCGAGTTGCGCGCCGGACGCGGCGTTCGCGCTCGCAGGTACGTGGCTTACGTCGGGCGCGGTGTCCGGATTGATGGACGTAAAGCGTGCGCCGGACGCGGCGGCTGGATTGTCGAACGCGAGCTGCGCGCCGGATGCGGCGTTCGCGCTTGCAGGCACGGGGCTTGCGCCGGGATAGGTTTCCGGATTGATGGACGTAAAGCGTGCGCCGGACGCGGCGACTGGATCGTCGAACGCAAGTTGCACGCCGGACGCGGCGTTCGCGCTCGCAGGCACGGGGCTTGCGCCGGGCTTGGTTTCCGGATTGATGGACGTAAAGCGTGCGCCGGACGCGGTGACTGGATTGTCGAACACGAGCTGCGCGCTGGACACGGCGTTCGCACTCGTGGACGCGCAGTTTGCGCCGGGCCTGGTTTCCGGATTGATGGACGTAAAGCGTGCGCCGGACGCGGCGACTGGATTGTCGAACGCGAGCTGTGCGCCGGGCTTGGTGTCCGGATTGATGGACGTAAAGCGCGCGCCAGACGCGGCGGCTGGATTGTCGAACGCGAGTTGCGCGCCGGACGCGGCGTTCGTGCTCGCGGATGCGCAGTTTGCGCCGGGCTTGGTGTCCGAATTGATGGACGTGAAACGTGCGGCGGACACGGCGTTCCTGCTCGCGGACACGCAGTTTGCGCCGGGCTTAGTGTCCGGATTGGTGGACGTAAAGCGTGCGCCGGACGCGGCGACTGGATTGTCGAACGCGAGTTGCGCGCCGGACGCGGCGTTCGCGCTCGCGGACACGCAGTCTGCATCGGACGCGGTGTCCGGATTGGTGGACGTACAATGTGCGCCGGACGCGGCGACTGGATTGTCGAACGCGAGCTGCGCGCCGGATGCGGCGTTCGCGCTCGCAGGCACGAGGCTTGCGCTGGGTGCGTTGTCCGGATTGATGGAGGTAAAGCGTGCGCCGGACGCGGCGACTGGATTGTCGAACGCGAGTTGCGCGCCGGACGCGGCGTTCGCGCTCGCAGGTACGTGCCTTGCGTCGGGCTTAGTGTCCGGATTGATGGACGTAAAGCGTGCGCCGGACGCGGCGTTCGCGTTCGCGGACACGCAGTTTGCGCCGGGTGCGGTGTCCGGATTGATGAACGTGAAGCGTGCGCCGGACGCGGCGGCTGGATTGTCGAACGCGAGCTGCGCGCCGGACGCGTCGCGCGAACTCGTGTTGGATACGGTGTTCGGGGTGATGGGGACGGGATATATGTCCGGCGCGGAGGTGGCGGCGAGGGTGGGGAGGAGGGCGTCGGGGATGGGCTGGCCGCCGACTAAGCAGATCAGCGCGCCGTCGTCATCGTCGTAGGCGCGGGCGTCCTCGCCGGTCGCGGCGGCGGCACGACGGGCGAGCAGCATGCCCAGCGCGCGGTTCACCGCGTCGCCGAAGGGGGAATGCAGCATCAGCTGGTGCTCGCCCGCTTCGTCGGAGAAGTGCTCCGCCACGAGCACGCGGTCGGTGGCCAGACAGCCCACGGCGCGCAGCTGGCTTTCGAGCACGCGCGCGGCGTTTTCCGCCGCGTCCGGGGTCAGTCCCGCCGCGCACAGAGCCGCGCGCAGCGCCGCCGGGCTTCGGCGCGCCGCGTCCTCCCATTTGGAAAGCAAAGAGCCGTAAAACGCGCCCGTCTCATAAGCGCGCGCGGCGCGGTCGCCCTTCCAGAACGGCGAGGCTGCGCCCTCCGGCGAGGTGGGCGAAACGATCACGCGGTCGCGCGTGATTTCCTCGATTTTCCACGGGAACGCGCCCAGATAGAATTTGTCGCCCAGCCGGGCTTCGAACACAAATTCCTCGTCCAGCTCGCCCAGCCGCGTGCCGTCGGGAAGCGTGACGGCGAACCAGCCGCGGTCGGGAATCGTGCCGCCCGCGGACAGCGCCAGCATGCGCGTGTACGCGTCTCCGCTCACGCGGCCGGACAGCCGGTCGTAGACGACGCGCGGCTTCACGGGGCGGTCGTCCATGCGCTCATAGTCGCCCGAGAGCATGCCGAGCACCGCCTTCACGTCCTCGGATGCAAGACGGCGATAGGCATAGGCGCGCGAGAGGATTTCCACGGCTTCGTCCACCGTGTACGCGCCGGCCGCCGCCATGGAGACGAGGTGCTGGGAAAGCACGTCCAGACACATCTCCGGCGCGCGCACGCGCTCAATGCGCCCCTCGCGCGCGGCTTCGCACACCAGCGCGCAGCCGATGGCCTCGGCGGCCGTGCGCGGATACACGCGCATGCGGCTCACGCGGCTGGGATTGTGCCCCGCCCGCCCCAGCCTTTGCAACAGCGCCGACACGCCCGGCGGCGGGCCGACCTGAACGACCAGATCGATCTCGCCCACGTCGACGCCCAGCTCCATGGACGACGTGGCGACCATCACGCGCAGCTCGCCGCTTTTGAGCATGCGCTCGGCTTCGAGCCTTTGCTCCTTCGACACGCAGCCATGATGCGTGCGCGCGAGCGTCTGTCCGGCGCGCTCGTTGATCCTGAGCGCCAGCCGCTCGCAGCCCGCGCGTCCATCCACGAACACCAGCACCGTGCGCACATGGTCGAGCGCTTCGATGACGCGGTCGGCAATCGCCGGCCACACGCTGCGCTCCGGCAGCTGCCGCATGTCCGGAACGGGCACATCCACCGTCAGCTCCGTGCGCTTTTCGATTTTCGGAACGATCACGGCGCACGGCTCGCCGCCGGTCAGGTGGCGCGCGGCCTCCTCCGGCGGGTTCACCGTGGCGGAAAGCCCCACGCGGCGCACGTGGCCGCCGCACAGCGCGTCCAGCCGCGCGAGCGACAGAAACAGATGCGCGCCCCGCTTGGAGGACAAAACCGCGTGCAGCTCGTCCACGATGACCGTGCGCGCGGTTTTCAGCATGTCGCGGCCGGACAGGCTCGTGAGCAGCAGATACAGCGACTCCGGCGTGGTGATCAGAATGTGCGGCGGATGTTTGATCATTTCGCGCCGCGCCTTCGCGTCGGTGTCGCCGGTGCGCACGGCCACGCGCACCGCGTCTGACAGACCCAGTCCTGCCAGCGGGCGTTCGAGGTTCTGGCGAATGTCGTTGCCCAGCGCCTTCAGGGGCGAAACGTACACGATGCGCAGGCCCTCGGCGAGCGCGCCCGCGTCCAGCTCTCTGCGCATTTCATCCAGAAAATACAGAAACGCCGCCAGCGTCTTGCCGGAGCCCGTGGGCGAGGAAATCAGCGCGTCGCGCCCCTCTGAAATCGCCTGCCAGCCCATGCGCTGCGCCTCGGTCGGCGTTCCGACCGAGGAGAGAAACCATTCGCGCGTCTTCGTCGAAAACATCTGCATACTGCCGTCCCCGCTCCGTTTTTTCGTTCACATGTATCATATCACAGCCGCGAAGAAATGGCAACTTCGTTAAAAGGTGGATAAATTCAATTCGAGCGCTTGAAACTTTAAACTCCACCCTGTAATATGGATTACGACATCAAGCGGCGCGGCGCGGGCAGCGCCGTATGGAAAGGGGATTTCCAATCGATGAGAGCCGTAAACATCAAGCTCAGCCTGGCCGAGAACGTGAAGCAGTTCGTAAACATTGCCAGCCGTTATCCCTACGATATCGATCTGCGCGTCGGCCGCCACGTTGTGGACGGAAAGTCGATTCTGGGCATTTTCTCTCTCGACCTTTCCAAGCCCATCACGCTGGAGGTATACGAGGATAAGTGCGACGACCTGCTTGAGGAGATCAAGCCGTTCGTAATCGGCTGAGTCCGTGCAAACAGAAGGAAAAGAAGCAGAGTGCGCGCGTGCTCTGCTTTTGTTATGAGGAGGATACGCAGGATGAACCAGCAGCTGTACCGTCGTTTCGACGAACCGGTAAACCGCGTGAACACCGAATGCATCAAGTGGGACAACCGCAAAAACTTCGGCAACGCCGACGCGCTGCCCATGTGGGTGGCGGACATGGATTTCCGCACGGCGGACGGCATCGTGGATGCGCTCACCGCCCGTGTGGCGCACGGCGTTTTCGGCTATTGTCAGGACAGCGAGCGCGACCGCGCCGCCGTCGTGAACTGGATAAAGACGCGCCATCACACGGACGTATCGCCCGAATGGGTGCTGTACAGCCCTGGCGTGGTGGACAGCATGTATCATATCCTGCGCGGCCTGTATCGGGAGGGCGCGCGCGTCGTCATTCAGCCGCCGGTGTACGGGCCGTTCCGCGCCATGATCGAGAAGGCGAAGATGGTGTGCGTGGAGAACCCGCTTCTGCACGACGAGACCGGCTGGCACATGGACTACGCGAACTTAGAGGATTGCCTGCGCGCGGGCGCGGACGCGATCATGATCTGCTCGCCGCACAACCCCGTGGGGCGCGTGTGGACGAAGGCGGAGCTGGAAACGCTGGTTTCGCTGTGCAAGACGTATCATACCCGCATCATCTGCGACGAGATTCACGCCGACTTCGAGCTGGCGGGCGCGGCGCACACGCCCATTCTGTCCGTGCCGGGCGCGGAGGACGCGGTGATGATGATTTCCGCCACCAAGACGTTCAATCTGGCGGCGCTCCGGCATTCCACCATTCTGTGCGCGGACGAGGCGGCGCGCAAGGCGATTGCGGCCAGCCTGAACGACGCGATGGCGGAGACGAACCTGTTCGGCCGCCTTGCCACCCGCGCGGCCTACGAAACCGGCGCGCAGTGGCTGGATGCGCTGCTTTGCTACCTGAGCGAGAGCCGCGACCTGCTGGAGGACGGGCTTTCAAGGATTCCCGGCCTGAAGCCCGCGCACGTCGAAGGCACGTATCTGATGTGGGTGGACGCACGCGAGCTGGGCATGGACAGCGCGAAGCTGAACCGCTTCTTCATCGACGAGTGCGGCGTGATTCCGAACGACGGCGCGGCCTTCGGCGAGCAGGGGCGCGGCTTTGTGCGCCTGAACTTCGCGATGACGCACGCCAATCTGCGCGAAGCGCTGCGGCGCATCGGCGAGGCGGTTGAGAAGCGATGAAGCTGGTTGTATTCGATACCGAAACCACCGACCTGCGGCCGGGACATATCTGCCAGCTGTCCTATCTGATCGCGGCGGACGGCGTCGTGGCGGGCAAGAACCTGTTTTTCTCCGTGGACGAGATGAACGAATCGTCCGAGGCCGTGCACGGCATGAGCATGGAAATGCTGGAGGAATTATCCGGCGGCGAACGGTTTGAGGATCGCGCGCAGGAAATCTTCGACGATTTCTCCGCCTGCGAGCTGCTGGTGGGGCACAACGTGGCGTTCGACGATCGCTTCCTGCGCACGGAGCTGACCCGCGCGGGCTACGAGCTGCCGAGGATTCGCACGTTCTGCACGATGAACTATTTCACCGGCGACATGCAGCTTCGCCGCAAATTCCGCACCGGCCGCCCCAAGCCGCCCAAGCTGATCGAGCTGGCGGAATACATGGAGCTGACGACCGAGGCCATCGAGAAAAACAGCGAGGCATGGTTTGGCGGCGGCGCGGCGGCGCATGACGCGCGCTTTGACGCGGCCATGACCTATATGTGTCTGGCCGAGGGCGCGCGGCGCGGCATGATTCGCGGGGTTCTATAGGCTTTTACGCCGCTTTCGCACGGGAACTGCTGTGCCATACGATGAGACAGACAAACAGATGAGCAGGTTCTGTGAGGTCATAGCGGCAGCGATTGAGACGGAAGAGAGAACCGCAACAGATGGGATGAAATCGAAGATTGGAGGCGCGAGCGTTGGCGAAGGATTTGACAACATCGAGGCTTGATCGCCAGAATATCTTGAATAACGAAATTGCTATTGATGAAATACAGCGTAAATCTGGCGTGGAAGGAATTCCGTGGGAAGGAAAAACATTTCTTACGCGTGAAATGTCAGCCGGCTTTTTCGGTGTAGATATTCGAACGATCAGCCGATGCATCGAACAGAACAGTGAAGAGCTTTCCTCCAATGGCTATGAAGTGCTGCGGGGAAAACGACTGAAAGCATTTATTGATGCAGCAAACGCTTCTGGTAAGGACATTTATGTCCCTACCAAAACAACGGTGCTGGGTGTATTCGACCTCCGCGCTTTCCTGAACATGGCGATGCTTCTGTCTGAAAGCGACAGGGCGCGCGCGTTGCGACAGCTTATGCTGGACATTGTGATTGATCTTATCAATCGAAAAACCGGCGGCGGTACAAAGTACATCAACCAGCGGGACAGAAATTTCGTGTTTTCTTCGTTGCAGGAGGATAGCTATCGCAGACAATTTACGGACGCACTTAAAAAATATATTGAAGATGATCGCTATAAGTATGCGCATTTTACGGATTTGGTCTATGTCAGCATTTTCAGAGAGAAAGCAAATGAATACAAAAAGATTCTTGATCTGAAGGCAAACGAAAAAGTCAGAGATACCTTTTACAGCGAGATTCTGGATATAATTGCCGCTTACGAAAGCGGACTTGCGGACGCAATCCAAAAAGAGAGCGAAAGAATTGGACGGCCTCTTTCGCGCCGCGAGGGCGAGGATTTATTCCGCGAATTCGAAAACATGGCTCTTTGGAAGCCCTTGATTCAGCGAGGACGCGTGAAAATGGCAAGCCGGGATATGGCTCTTCGAGATGCGTTTCATTACCAGCTGGCAGAGTATATTGAACCGCTTAACAAGGACGAATATCAAAAGTTCCTTGGCGCTGCCGGTGATGAGCTTGAGCGGCTGATGCAGGAAAACCAGGCGGTTTTGAAGCGCCTTAAGGAGCGCGAATAAATGGACGGGATTGTATACATCACGCTTGAACAGGCAAAAGCCGTTCACGCCAAAACGATTACGTATAGTGGCGGTGGTACATACGAACATTTCGATTTGGGACGCCTTGATAGCGTTCTTATGAACATTCAAAATGATGACTATTATCCTACCTTTGTAGATAAGATTACCCATCTGTTCTATTGCACATGCGAGTTTCATTGCTTTGCAGACGGCAATAAGCGCCTTGCGATCACGTTGTCTGCGCAGTTTTTGCTGCTTAATGGATATATGGCCGTGGCAAAGAATTTCTTTGAGATTACAGAGAATATCAGCTATTCTGTCGCAGCTGGAAAAATCCGAAAGCCCCTGCTTCATCGAATTATGACCGCCATTATGGACGGAACATATGGCACGGATGAGGAATTGAAGCTGGATATTCTCCATGCGATCGAGTAGATGACGATGGCATTTGATGAGAGGGGCGCAGTTTTCGCACGGGAAATGGTTGCGAAGGCGGCCTTTTTCGATTATAATAGGAAACTGGAATCGAGTGCATGCATGGGAGGAACGTTTCCATGGAATACGGACACTTTGAAAATGGCGGCCGGGAGTTTGTGGTAACCTGCCGCAAAACGCCGCGGCACTGGCATAACTATATGTACAACGACGAATACGTCGCCTTCTTTTCTCAGGTGGGCTTCGGCGAGGGCTTCGCGCAGGACGGTCTGGGGCGGCGCATTCCGCTTGTGAAGGATCGCATGCTGTATGTGGTGAACCGCGATACGGGCGTGTGGTCGTCCGCCAACGGCCTGCCGATGCGCGACGCGTTCGACGCATACGAGTGCCGTCACGGGCTGGGCTATACCGTGCTCACCGCCGTGAAGGACGGCGTGCGCACGGAGCTCACGTTCTTCGTGCCCGAGGAGGGACGGCGCGAACTCTGGCGCGTGCGCGCCGTCAACGAGGGCGCAAAGCCGGCGCGGCTTTCGCTGATTCCCTTCGTCGACACCGACGCGGACGATTCGTACCGCCCGCAGGCGTACAACACCGACTACGGCAATTTCGACGCGGCGCACGGCGCGGTGTGGGGGCATTTCTTTCAGGCGTATGAATCCGACGATCCCGCGCCGATGTACGCCTACATGCTGTCCGACGCGGAGCCGGCGAGCTTCTGCGCACGGCGCAACGCGTTTATCGGCGTGTATGGGAACAAGCTGTGCCCCGAGGCGCTGGAGGAAAAGCGCGGGCTTCGCGGCGAAGAGGCGCTGGGCGAAAAGCTCTGTCTGGCGCTGGACATTCACGCCGATCTGCAGCCCGGCGAGGAAAAGGCGTTCACCGTCGTGATCGGCGCGGAGCGAACGCTTTCCGACCTGACGGCGGTTCGCGCGATGGCCGCAGGTTCCGAGGGGCTGCTTTCCGCCATTCGCGAAAAGCGCGCGGAGGAGATTTCCGGCCTTTCGATCACCACGCCGGACGCGCGCCTGAACGACGCGTTCAACGGCTTCTACCAGTACGCCACCTGCATGGGCAGCCGCTGGGCGCGCGTGCGCCACAACGGCTATCGCGACATGACCAGCGACACCGAGTGCCTGTCCAGCTTCAACGCGGAGCTGGCGCGCGCGCGGTTCAGGCGCATCCTGTCCTATCAGTATGAAAACGGCTACGCGCCGCGAACCTTCATCGGCGGCCGCATCTGCGACAACAACTTCTCCGACTGCGCCGTGTGGATTCCCTTCGCGCTGGACGCGATTCTGCGCGAGACGGGCGACCTTTCGTTCCTGAACGAGGTCGTGCCCTTCAATAGCGGCGCGATGGGCACCGTGTACGAACACGCGCGCCGGAGCGTGGAGTTCCTCTCCGGCTTCACCGGCCCGGACGGGCTTGTCCGCATCTGGGGCGGCGACTGGAACGACTGCATGAACCGCGCGGGTCTCGGCGGCAAGGGCGAAAGCGTGTGGCTGTCCATCGCGTGGATTCGCGCGTGCAAGATGCTCATACGCATCGCGCGCCTGTCCGGGCACGACGCGGACGCGGACGCGCTCGAACCGGTTCTGAAGCAGATGAACCGCGCCGTGGACGCGCGCGGCTGGGACGGCGAATGGTATCTGACCGCCATCGACGATGAGGGGCGCGACATCGGCTCGCGTGAAAACGAGGAGGGCAAAATCTTCCTGATTCCGCAGCTGTGGGCGGTGCTCGCCGATCTGGACGATAAGGCGCGCGTGAAGACGGCCATGGAAAGCGCGAACCGGCTGCTGGAAGCGCCGCTGGGCACGCGCGTAAGCTGGCCGGCGTACACGCATATCGACAACCGCATCGGCTCCGTCACCCAGAAGAGCGCGGGCGTGCACGAGAACGGCGGTATCTACCTGCACACGATGGCGTGGCGGCTGGCTGTGGACGCGATGCTGGGCGACGCGGCGCGCGTGGAGCGCGACATCCGGCAGATCGTTCCGTGGGATCAGACCTACGCGCCCACCGAGGGCGAGCCGTACATGCTGTTCAATTCCTACTTCGGCGACCAGACCGGCTACCGCTACGCCACGCCCGGCCAGAGCTGGCGCACCGCGTCCACGCAGTGGTTCGTGAAGGCCATGACGCTGTACGTATTCGGCCTGCAGCCGGATATCGACGGCCTGCACATTCATCCCTGCCTGCCGGCGAGCTGGAACGCCTGCGCCGCGACCAAGACGCTGCGCGGCTGCGAATACCGCGTGACCTATACGCGCACGGGAACCTTCTCCGTGACCGCGGACGGCGAGCGGATTCCGAACGGCGGCGCGCTTCCGCTGAAGCCCGGCCGCGTCGTGAACGTGGAAGTGACGGTGTAAGAGCTCGAATTCACGGGAGCGCGCGCACAGCCGCGCGGCAACCAGGAAGCTGCGCGGGCGCGAATACCGCGTGACTTATACGCGCCGCGCGGCGGGCAAGAAGCTGCGCGGGCGCGCGAGCCGTGCAGGGCGCGTCGTGAACGTGGAAGCGACGGTGTAAGAGCTCGAATTCACAGAAACGCGCGTGCGGATTTTGCGCGCGCGTGATACAATACGAAAAGTGCAATCCATGGACAAGGAGTGTATTTGCATGAATCATACGCTGGTGATCATGGCCGCGGGTCTGGGCAGCCGCTTCGGCGCGGGCGCGGGGCAGAAGCAGGTAACGCCGGTGGACGAGGCCGGGCACCTGATCATCGATTATTCCATTTACGACGCGATCCGCGCGGGCTTCAAAAGGGTTGTTTTCGTCATCAAGCCCGAGAGCGAGAAGCTGTTTCACGACGCGATCGGCAGCCGCGTGTCGCCGTTTATCGAGGTGGCCTACGCGCACCAGACGCTGAACGATTTCCTGCCCGCGGGCTTCCGGATTCCCGAGGGGCGCGAGAAGCCGTGGGGCACGGGTCACGCGGCGCTGTGCGCGCACGGGCAGACGCCGGGCGATTTCGTCGTCATCAACGCCGACGATTTCTACGGCGCGGACGCGTATCAGACCGCCATCCGCTTCCTGAACGAGCCCGGCGCGGCCAACGCGCACGCCATGGTGGGCTATCGCCTGCGCAACACCATGACGCCCAACGGCGCGGTTGCCCGCGGCGTGTGCACGGTGGATGAGAACGGTCATCTTCTGAGCGTCGTGGAGCGCACGAAGATCGTCGCGCGCGGAAACGACGCGGCGTTCACCGAGGACGGCGAAACCTACACGCCCATCTCCGGCGACGCGACGGTGTCCCTGAATTTCTGGATCTTCCGCCATTCCATCTTTGACGAGCTGGAGGCGCGCTTTCACGCCTTCCTGAAGGTCGGCCTGAACGAGAAGCCGCTGAAGGCGGAATACTACCTGCCCAGCGTGCCAAACCAGCTGCTCGCCGAGAAGAAGGCCACGGTTTCCGTGCTGCCCACGTCGGCGAAGTGGTTCGGCATGACGTATCTGGAAGACCTCGCGGAAACGAAAGCGAACATCCGACGTATGAAGGACGAGGGCGCGTACCCGGAGCGCCTGTGGGAAAGGGGATAACCGAATCATGCTTAACGCCGCCAGAAACTTTCTGCTGGACGCCGCGCCCGCGACCTGCGTGCCGATGGGCAACGGCCACATCAACCGCACCTGTCTTCTGACCGACGAGGCGGGCAACAAGTACACGATGCAGAAGATCAACGACTCCATCTTCAAGGACGTTCCGGCGCTGATGGAGAACATTCGCCTTGTGACGGAGTATCTGCGCGCGTGCGATCCCGACCCGCGCCATTCGCTTCAGCTGGTGCACACGAAGGACGGCAAGTGCTTCCATCACGACGAGACGGGCTATTACCGCGTGTACCGCTTCGTGGACGAGAGCGTGTGCCTTGAGCGCGCGGAGACGCAGGAGGAATTCTTCCTGAGCGCGCAGGCGTTCGGCTCGTTCCAGAACCAGCTGGCGGGCTTCGACGCGGCCGTGCTGTCCGAGACGATTCCGCGCTTCCACGACACCGCCAACCGCGTGAACAACCTGAAAATCGCCGCCGCGAACGACAAAATGGGGCGGCTTAAAGAGGTTCAGGCGGAGTACGAATTCGCGCTGGCGCGCGAGGAGGAAGCGGGCGTGATGCTGAAGCTTCTGAAGGAAGGCAAGCTGAAGCTGCGCGTGACGCACAACGATACCAAGCTCAACAACGTGCTGTTTGACGAAAAGACGCGCCGGCCCATCTGCATCATCGATCTGGACACCGTGATGCCCGGCCTTGCGGCGAATGACTTCGGCGATTCCATCCGTTTCGGCGCGGCCACCGCCGCCGAGGACGAAATCGACTTAGGCAAAATGACCCTGTCGCTCGATCTGTACGCGGCCTACGTGCGCGGATTCTTAGGCGCGTGCGGCGGCAAGCTCACCGAGGACGAAATCCGCACCCTGCCCATGGGCGCGAAGCTGATGACGTTCGAATGCGGCGTGCGCTTCCTGACCGACTATCTGGAGGGCGACACCTATTTCCGCATTCATCGTGAAAAACACAATCTGGATCGCTGCCGCACGCAGTTCAAGCTCGTCAGCGATATGGAGAACAAGTGGAAGGACATGGAGAGAATCATCTCCGAGGAGGCGGCCATATGAGCATTCTGATCACCGGCGGCGCGGGCTACATCGGTTCTCACACCGATCTCTGTCTTCTGAACGAGGGCTACGACATCGTAGTCGTGGACAATTACGACAATTCCAGCCCCGAGGCGCTCAGGCGCGTTATGGAGCTCACGGGCAAGACCTTCCCCTATTACGAGGCCGACGCGTGCGACGAGGAGAAGCTCGCCGAAATCATGAAAAAGCATGGCGTGGACAGCGTGATTCACTTCGCCGGCCTCAAGGCCGTGGGCGAAAGCGTGCGCATCCCGCTGCGCTACTATGAGAACAACCTGCTCAGCACCATTCGCCTTCTGAAGGCCATGGAGACCGTGGGCGTGAAGAAGATGATCTTCTCCTCCTCCGCCACCGTGTACTCCGCCGACAATCAGGTTCCGCTGACCGAGACGGGCAAGCTCGGATGCACGAATCCCTACGGCTGGACGAAGTATATGAACGAGCAGATTCTGCGCGACGCCGCCGTGGCCGACAAGGAACTGACCGTGGTGCTGCTGCGCTACTTCAACCCCGTCGGCGCGCACGAGAGCGGCCGCATCGGCGAGGACCCCTCCGGCATTCCGAACAACCTCATGCCCTATATCTCCCAGACCGCCGTCGGCCGCCGCGACCACCTGACCGTGTACGGCAACGACTACAACACCCACGACGGCACCGGCGTGCGCGATTACATTCACGTGATGGATCTGGCGCGCGGCCACGTCGCCGCCGTCCGCTACGCGGATACGTTCAAGGGCTCGGACGCGATCAACCTGGGCACCGGCGTGGGCTACAGCGTGCTGGACATGGTGCACGCCTTTGAGGAAGCCAACCACATCAAGGTTCCCTACGTCATCGGCGCGCGCCGCCCCGGCGACATCGACACCGTGTATTCCAACCCCGCCAAGGCGAAGGAAAAGCTCGGCTGGCAGGCGGAAAAGACGCTGGTGGATATGTGCCGCGACCAGTGGAACTGGCAGAGCCATAACCCCAACGGCTACGCAAAGTAAAAAAACGGCATATTCCAAAAACTTTTTTGTGAAGCTATTGACAACCGCGCGAACGGATGCTATAATATCATCTGTTCACGCGGTTGTGGCGGAATCGGCATACGCGCACGTTTGAGGGGCGTGTTCCGCAAGGAGTACGAGTTCAAGTCTCGTCAACCGCACTGAATGAATGCTCGAAGGCCTTTTGACCTCCGAGCATTTCTGTTTTCTGGAAGCGGGACTTGACAGCTTCTGGTTTTCCGGCTATAATGCATACTAAGATTACGTATGCGCAGTTTTATGCACTCTATGCACTCAATGGAGGATGAACCATGGATATTGGCTTATGCTTTAAACGATTCGCGGCGCTGCTTCTGGCGCTGGCGCTTTGTCTGTTCGCCGGCTTCGCCGAGGAGCTGCCGGACGACGGAACGACCGGGGAAGCGCTCATCACGGCTGAGGACGACGTTTCCGAGGAGGATCCGCAGGAAGCGCCTGTTACGACGGAGGACGACGGTTCCGAGGAAGAGCCGCAGGAAGCGCCTGTCACGACGGAGGACGACGGTTCCGAGGAAGAGCCGTGGGAAACGGTGGAAATCAGTGTGGACTGGCTCAACACCGAATTTGTCTACGACGGAGAAACGCACCAGCCCATGGCCGCCTATCCCGGCATGATTATTCGCGTGGTCGGCGGCGGAACTGAGGCGGGAACCTATCTGGCCGAGGCCGTCGCAGAGGACGGCTACGAAATCACCAACCCCGTCTGCGCGTTCACCATTCACCGCGCGCCGATTACCGTGGACTGGGATGATACCGAATTTGTCTACGACGGCCAGCTTCACATGCCCACCGCCACCTGCCCGGGCATACACGTGCGCGTGCTCGGCACGGCGCTGAACGCCGGAAGCTACATCGCCTACGCCGACGCGGGCAGGAACTACGAGATCGACAACCGCGCCTGTCCGTTCGTCATCGCGCCCCGCCCCGTGGAAATCGAGCTGACCTACGCCAAGCGCATGGGCGAGCCCGACCCCGCGTTCGTGCTTACGCCGGAAAACCTGCTGGTTGACGACATGGACGCGCAGGCCGTGCTGGACGAGCTGACTCTCCCCAAAATCAAAAACCTGACGCTTCAGCGCCTGCCCGGCGAACAGGTCGGCGAATACGAATACGACCCCACCGCCCTCAACGCCGAAAACTACACCCTGATCTTCACCCATCCCTTTGAAATCACGCGGTAAAACCATTCCCCCAAGCGCGTTTCACCCCGAAACGCGCTTTCGTTTCGCCTGCTGTTTCGATCAGAGACCGGCTTTATCGAGCTTTTCCTGCCCCATGGGAGAGGCTCGCATCCGCTTTTCGCGCAGGAAGGTTGACAGCTTCGGCGGTCGGTGGTATGGTTAAGCTGTAATATTGGGAGAGGATCGGAAACGGAGGAATATGCATGCGCGAAATTCAGGTCAAACGAATCTATCGCCATTTTAAGGGCGACTACTATCTGGTGGAGGACGTGGCGAAGCATTCCGAGACGGGCGAGGCCTACGTGATTTACCGCAAGCTCTACGGCGACTGCGGATTGTGGATTCGGCCGCTGGCCATGTTTCTGGAGCCCGTCGACCGCGAAAAATACCCGAACGCTGCGCAGACATGGCGCTTCGAGCTTCAGGAAATCGATTCTGTCGCCGGTCACTGAAAGGCGCGGCGAAATCCCTTTATCGATGCGAGCGGAGGTGGGCAGGGATGGATGACTCAAAGAAAACCACATGCATTCTCACGCATCCCGACCCATCCGCGCGCGAGACGCTGGTCGGGATTTTTGCGTCGGCCAGCCTGACGGTGTTCGCGGTCTGCGCCGACTGGCCGGGCACGCCGGACGCGGCGGCGCGGATTTTCGCCCACGCGCCCGCGGCGGGTCTGGCGACGGCATCGGCCGCGCTATGGGAATGTTCAGAACGAATGGAGACGTACCGGAGTGGAAGGCTCGAACAAAGTCACGTGTATCCTCATACATCCCGACCCATCCGCGCGCGAGACGCTGGTCGGGATTTTTGCGTCGACCGGCCTGACGGTGTCCGCGGTCTGTGCCGACTGGACGGGCGCATTGGACGCGGCGGCGCGGGTTCTGCCGGAGATGATTTTCGTTCATGCGCTCGCGGCAGGTCTGGACGCGGGAACGGCGACGGCGCAGGTTGACCGGCTGCGGCTTTCCCGGCGGCCGGCGATCGTATACCTTGTGCCGTCGTATCTGCCGGAGCGGATGACGCAGGGCATGCGGCCGCGCGTCGACGCACACCCGGACGCGGAAACGATTCGCGCCCGCGTCGCCGAGACTTTGCCGCTTCCCGTGCGCCCGGAGGACGAAGCCCGCGCGGAACGTCTGCTGGCGCAAATGGACATTGCGCCCGGCGAAAACCGCCGCCGGCTCGCGTACGCCGTCGCGCTGGTATTAAACGACGCCGCCAACGCGGGCCGCCTGAAGCACTCGGTCTATCCTGCCGTCGCCGAGCGTTTCCACACCACGCCCCGCCGCGTGGAGGACGGCCTGCGCCGCGCCATTGACGCGGCATGGACGACCGGCAACAGCGACCGCCAATATGCCATGTTCGGCAACACCATCGACGCGCGCCGCGGCAAGCCCACCACCGCCGCCCTCCTCGCCACCGCGGCGGAGCTGCTTCGGCAGGAAGTTGAATAAGCATTCTCGCGGCGCTGCCGGCGCGCACGCGGATTCTGGAAATCGATCCGCCGGTGGACGAAATCGCCCGGCGGCGAAAGGACTTTTACGAGCGCTACGGCTATGTGGAAAACCCGTATCCGCATGTGCATCCACCGTATCATTGCGGGAACAAGGGGCACGAGCTGGTGGTCATGAGCGCGCCCCGGCGGGACGCGGTGATGGCGCGGGCATATGAAGAAAATGATTGAAGCGACAAAGAAAGAGAGAAACGAATCATGCGGATTCCGGACCCGAACGTGATTTTTCCGAATGAATACAAGACCTCCTGTTTTCTCAAGAACGTGATCACCACGCCCAACATTCATGTGGGCGACTATACGTATTACGACGACGCGGACGACCCTGTGGGGTTTGAGAAGAACAACGTGCTGTTCAACGATCCGGAGTTCGGCGAGCAGCTGATCATCGGCAGGTTCTGCCAGATTGCGTCCGGCGTGAAGTTCATCATGGGGCCGGCCAACCATCGGCTGAGCAGCGTGACGGCCTATCCGTTCAGCGTGTTTGGCGGCGCGTGGACGGAAAACACGCCGCCGCACCTGTCGCAGCTTCCGCACAAGGGCGACACCGTGGTCGGAAACGACGTGTGGATCGGCAGGGAGAGCGTCGTCATGCCCGGCGTGAAGATCGGCGACGGCGCGATCATCGCGGCGTATTCCGTGGTGGCGCGGGACGTGCCCGCGTACACCGTCTATGGCGGAAACCCGGCGCGGCTTCTGAAAAACCGGTTCGACGCGGAGCTGACCGACCTGCTTCTGCGCTTCCGCTGGTGGGAGCTTCCGCCGGAGGCGCTGGCCGAGACGCTGCCGCTGCTGTGCGATTCCAATCTGGAGAGGGTGAAGCAGACGCTCAGGAACCGGCTGGCCGGGCTGGTGCTTCGAAACGAGCGGCCGGAGGACTGGGACGCGGTCGAGCTTCTGATTCGGGACGCGTTCTGGAACGAGCACGTGCCGGGCGCGTCGGAGCCCTATCTGGCGCACCGGATGCGCAGGCACCCGGACTTTGTGCCCGAGCTGTCCATGGTGGCCGAGCTCGACGGGAAGCTCGTCGGCAGCATCCTGTACACCGTGTCGACGCTGACCGCGGAGGACGGAACCGTGAAAAAATGCCTGACGTTCGGCCCCATCGCCGTGCATCCGGACTATCAGCGCCGGGGCGTCGGGCGGGCGCTGATCGAGAAGACGTTCGAGAAGGCGCGGGAAATGGGCTATGAGAGCGTGGTCATCTTCGGCCACCCGTCCAACTACGTCGCGCGCGGCTTCGTCAGCGGCCTGCGCGTAAACGTGTGCGTCGGCGACGGATATTTCCCGACGGCGCTTCTGGTAAAGCCGCTGACGGACGACGCGTTCGACGGCCGGCGCTGGCGCTTCAGCGAAAGCCCCGCCTGCGAAATCGACGAGCGCGAAGCGGAGGAATACGACAAGCGCTTCCCTCCGAGGGAGAAAAAGACGCTCCCCTGTCAGGAGGAATTTTTCATCTATTCCCATTCGAGTATGCACCCCTGAACAACCACAGACAGGCTGCCGGAAAACCGGCGGTCTGTTTTGCCGCTTAAAAACAGGAAAAGTTGAGGATTGACGCAAAAAGTCGCTTGAAAAAGTTGAGGGTTGGGCGAAAAACTCCCTTGAAAAAGTTGCTGCCCTGTGCTATAGTGGGAATAATTCAGAAAACGGCGGGGAGGGACGCGCGATGCTGAAGCGAAAAATCGAACAGCGGCTGGTGGAATGGAAGAACACGCCGGGGCACAAGCCCCTGATCGTCAAGGGGTGCAGGCAGTGCGGAAAGACCTTCTCCGTGCTGGAGTTCGCCAGGAAGAATTACAGACACGTCGTCTATCTGAATTTCTTTGAGAACCCGGACTACGCGTCCGTTTTTGCGGGCTCGCTGGAAATCGACAACATCATCATGCTGCTTTCCGCGCTGCTGGGGAAGGAAGCAACCTTCGAAGCCGGGCAAACGGTGCTGGTGCTGGACGAGATTCAGGATTGCCCCGAAGCGCGAACGGCGCTGAAATTCTTCCGAATCGACGGGCGGTACGATGTGATCGGCACCGGCTCCCTGCTGGGCGTGAAGGGCTACGGGAAGGAGCCGAAATCGGTTCCCGTGGGCTCGGAAACCGTGATCGACATGTATCCGCTGGATTTTGAGGAATTTCTGTGGGCGAATGGCCTTTCGGAGCCGGTCATTGCCCTGCTGCAAAAGGCGCTGGACGATGAAACGCCGGTTCCCGAGGCGCTCCACAGCCGGATGAGACAGCTTCTTTTGCAATACGCCGTGGTGGGCGGCATGCCGGACGCGGTGCAGACCTTCGTGGACGACCGACAGATGGACGAGGTGCTGCGCATCCAGCGCGACATCGTGCGTTCCTATGAGGACGACATGGTGAAGTACGCCGAAAAGAAGGACAAATCCCGCATTCGGGAATGCTTTCAGTCCATTCCGCGCCAGCTGGCCAAGGAAAATAAGAAGTTTCAGTATTCCGTCGTTCACAAGGGCTCCACCGCCGCCCAGTACGCCGGAAGCCTGCAATGGATTGAGGATGCGGGCATCATCGCCCGCTGCTACAACCTCTCCATTCCCGAGCTGCCGCTGGACGGCAACGCCGAGCAGGATACCTTCAAGGTGTACATGCGCGACATGGGTCTGTTCGTCAGCATGCTGGAGGACGGCACGCAGTATGACATCCTGCAGGGCAACCTCTACGGCTATAAGGGCGCGATCTTTGAAAATCTGGTCGCGGACGTTTTTGCCAAGATGGGACGGAAGCTGTATTACTTCCACAAGGATTCCGGCCTTGAGGTGGATTTCGTGATTCGCTATAAGGGCGCGTGTACGCTTGTGGAGGTGAAGGCGGCGAGCGGAAATATCAAGAGCGCAAAAACGATTTTGAACCATCCGGAGAAATACCATGTGGGCGGCGCGATCAAGCTGGGCGATTACAACGTCGGGCGCACAGGGCCGGTGCTGACGCTTCCGCTGTATATGGCCTTTCTGCTTCGGGCGCTATAGGAAAACAGACGCATGCGCGATTTTACCGGCGCATGCGTCTGCATTTTGGGGTTATTTTTTCTTTTTCGGGCGGAACGCCCATACGAGCAGGGCGGCGGCGAGGAGGAGGGCGGCGAGGGTACAGGCGGACAGGCCGCAGGCCGTGGGGGGCGCGTCATGGACGAGGCCGCCGAGGATGAGCAGGGCGGCGGCGACGAGCGCGGCGCAGAGCTTCAGCGTGAGCTCGCGCGCGAGCTGGGCGACATCGGTTCCGGCGTGGTGCTCGATGCCGAGGTTCACCTCGCCCTTCAGGCCGCTGCGCATGATGTCGGCCAGCAGCGCGGGGATTTCCAGCGATTTATGCGCGCTTTCGTACAGCGCGCGGGAATCCTGAATCAGCTCGGCGCGCCAGTCGATGTTTTTCAGCAGATCGTCGCCGATGCGGGCGGTGACGACGCTCATGATGTTGATCTCCGGGCTGAGCGCGGCCACCACGCCCTCGATGGTCGTGAGTCCGCGCGCCAGCATCGTCAGGCTGCCGGGCATGGCGATGCCGTTGGCCTTCATGACGTCCGTCATGTCCTCGAACACCTTGGCCAGATCCATGTCGCCGAGGGACGCCGCGCCGTATTTGTCCAGCAGCTCCTCGATGTCGCGGTACAGCCGGCGCTTGTCCGCCTTCCCGCGGAACTCGCCCAGCCCCAGCACCGCGTCGCGGCACAGGTTGATGTCGCCGCGGGCAATGCCGGTGATGGCCTTGCCGATGAGCGCGCGCTCGCGGTCGGACAGGCTGCCCATCATGCCCATGTCCAGCCACACGATTTTGCCGTCGCGCACGCGCAGGTTGCCGGGGTGCGGGTCGGCGTGGAAGAAGCCGTCCTCCATGATCTGGCGGATGTAGTTGTCGGCCAGCTTCGCGCCGATCTCGGCGGGGTCGTAGCCCGCGCTCACGAGCGACGCGCGGTCGTCAATGGCAAGGCCGTCGATGCGCTCCATCACCAGCACGCGCGTGGTGGTGTAATCCCGGTACAGAAGCGGGGAGGTGACGAACGCCACCCCTTCGTTCAGCTTTCGGAATCTCTCGAGGTTCGCCGCCTCGGTCTGGAAGTTCATTTCCTCCTGCGCGACGACCCACATTTCGTCCAGCACCTGATTGAAGTCCACCAGCCCCTTGACCGGCGTGTACTTGAGGAGCTTGCAGGCCTGCCTGAGCAGAAGAATGTCGCGGCTCATCACGTCGTGAATGCCCTCGCGCTGCACCTTTACAACGACGCTTTCGCCGGTGGTCAGCACGGCGGCGTGCGCCTGCGCGATGGACGCGCTGCCCAGCGCGCGCTCGTCAAACGACGAAAACACCTCCGTCAGCGGGCGGCCGTAGGAACGCTCGATGATCGAAACCACCTGCTCATACGGCATGGGCGCGACGGAGCTTAAAAGGCGCGACAGCGCTTCGCAATAGCTTTTCGGCAGGATGTCGGAACGCATGGAAAGGATCTGGCCCAGCTTGATAAACGTCGGGCCCAGATCCTCGATGACGGCGCACAGCTTTTCGGGCGTGATGCCCCGCGTAAGGTCGTGGCGGCGGACGACGTCCATGATTTCCATCAGCCGCTGCCGGTTTTCGGTTCGGTTCGTGCTCGCTTCGGGCATACGCGCTTCCCCTTATTTGCTTTCGGTTTCGTTCGTTTCCTCGGTGACTTCGGCTTCCGGCGCTTCGCCGGTTCCCTCTTCGGTCTTCTCTTCCGCGCTGCGGCGCGCCTCGGCGGCGTGAATGCGCGCCTTCAGCGCCTCCAGCTCCGCGTCGGTCATGTTGTCCACCGCGTCCATCACGTCCGGGCGCACGACGTTGACCGTCACGTTGTCGCGAATCGCGTCCTTCAGGTTGTGCTTCAGCTCCTCGTTGAGCACCTTGCCCTGCTCGACGGTCAGCTCGCCCTTCTTCACGAGCTCCTTCAGAAGCCCCTCGGATTTTTCCTTCGTCACGGCGGCGGCGCCGATGCCGGCCAGTATCAGTTTGCGAATGCTTTCACCCAGCTGATCCATGCTTCATTCTCCCTTCCCGCGCGTCCGCGCGGCTGTTTTTCGTTTACATGCTTATTATAGCATACGCGCATGGAAAGGAAAACGGGCAAACGCCGCCAGACGAACAAAATCCAGACATTGTCCGGATTTTGTCCAATTCGCCGCGGGAATTTATTCGTGTACGCGGGTGCCGATGGGCTCGCCGTCGGCGACCTTCAAGATGTTGTCCAGATTTTCCATCGAGAACACGCGAATCTCGGGCACGCGCTGCTCCTGACACAGCACGAACGCGGTGGTGTCCATCACGTGCAGCCGCTTTTCGACGGCTTCGGCGTAGGAAACGTCCTTCAGGAGCTTCGCGTTCGGGTTCGTGCGCGGGTCGGAATCGTACACGCCCTCGACCGTGGTGCCCTTGAAGATCGCGTCCGCGTCCAGCTCGGCGGCGCGCAGCGCGGCGCCGGTGTCGGTGGTGAAGAAGGGGTTGCCGGTGCCGCCGGACAGAAGCGCGACGCAGCCGTCGTTCATTGCGTCCAGCGCGGCGGAGCGGGTATACAGACGCGTGAAGCGGTTCATTTCCTGCGCGGAGAACACCACGGCCCTGCCGCCCTTGCGGGTGATCGCGTCCTGCACGCACAGCGCGTTGATGATCGTGGCGAGCATGCCCATCTGATCGGCGTTCGCGCCGTTCATTTCCTTTGTGAAGCGGCCGCGCCAGATGTTGCCGCCGCCGATGACCACGCCCACCTGAATGCCGCGCGCCTGAAGCTTTAAAATCATTTCGGCCGCCGCGTCCACGCGCTGCGCGTCGAACACGCCGCGGGGCGCGTCGGGCTTGGACGCGTCGGGCGCGAGGGTTTCGCCGGAGAGCTTGAGAATAATGCGCTTATACATCGTTCGTCCTCCAAGAATGTATTTCGGGCATACGAAGAGGGTGCTGCAAACTTTGCAACACCCTCGAAAAACCGTGTCTTACAGACCCATCTTCGCGGCCTGCTCGGCAACCTCGGCAGCCAGATCGTTGACCTTCTTCTCGAGACCGTCGCCCATCTTGTAGCGGGTGAAGCGGACGATCGTGAGACCCTTGGCCTTCTGGTTGATCATGGTCTCGACGCTGATCTCGCCGTCCTTGACGAACATCTGATCCAGCAGGCAGACCTCCTGATAGAACTTCTTAATGCGGCCCTCGACCATCTTCTCGATGATCTTCTCGGGCTTGCCTTCGTTGCGGGCCTGAGCGATGAGGATTTCCTTCTCATGCTCGAGGTGATCGGCGCGAACCTCCTCGCGGCGCACGTACTCGGGCGCGACGGGGGACGCGGCCGCGATCTGCAGCGCGCAGTCGTGGATGACCTCGGCGGCGTTCTCGCCCATTTCGCCCTCGGCCTCGATGAGCACGCCAACCTTGCCGCCCATGTGGATGTAGCTGTCCACAACGCCGTTATCGGAATGATAGCGGGCGAAGCGGCGGACGCTGATCTTCTCGCCGATTTCGGCGGTGGCGGCGGTCACGAGGTCGCCGATGGTCTTGGTCTCGTCGGCATAGTACTTCTGAGCCAGCAGCGCGTCCACGTCGGCGGGATCGTTCTTCACGATCTGCACGGCGATTTCGTGCACGAGGTTCTTGAACTTGTCGGTCTTGGCGACGAAGTCGGTCTCGCAGTTGACTTCGACGAGCGCGCCGGTCATGCACTTGGTGCAGACGTAGCTGTCCACGATGCCTTCGGCGGCAATGCGGCTCTGCTTCTTGGCGGCGGCGGCAAGACCCTTCTCGCGCAGGAAGTCAATCGCCTTTTCCATATCGCCATCGGTGGCGGCGAGCGCCTTTTTGCAATCCATCATGCCCGCGCCGGTACGGCCGCGGAGCTCCATAACCACTTTTGCGCTGATTTCAGCCATGTTGCATTCCTCCTGAAACGTGTTGTCGCGGGATGATTATTCGGCGGCTTCCTCGGCGACGGGCGCTTCGACGGTCTCCTCGACCTGCTCGCCCTGCTTGCCTTCCAGAACGGCGTCGGCCATCTTGCCGGCGATCAGCTTGACCGCGCGGATGGCGTCGTCGTTGCCGGGGATGACGTAGTCGATCTCATCGGGATCGCAGTTGGTGTCCACGATGCCGACGATCGGGATCTTCAGCGCGCGGGCTTCCGCCACGGCGATGTGCTCCTTGCGCGGGTCGACGACGAACAGCGCGCCGGGGAGTTTCTTCATTTCACGGATGCCGCCCAGGTTCTTTTCCAGCTTTTCGCGCTCGGCGAGCAGCTTGATGACTTCCTTCTTGGGAAGCAGCTCGAACTGGCCTTCCTTCTCCATCTTGTCGATGTTGTTCAGGCGGTCAATACGGGTGCGGATGGTGCGGAAGTTGGTGAGCGTGCCGCCCAGCCAGCGGTTGTTCACGAAGTACATGCCGCAGCGCTTCGCCTCGGACTCGATGGACTCCTGCGCCTGCTTCTTGGTGCCGACGAATAGGATGGTCTTGCCGTCCAGCGCCAGGTCGCGCACGAACATATACGCTTCGTCGATCTTGCGAACGGTCTTCTGCAGGTCGATGATGTAGATGCCGTTGCGCTCGGTGAAGATGTACTGCGCCATCTTGGGGTTCCAGCGGCGGGTCTGATGGCCGAAATGTACGCCGGCCTCGAGCAGCTGCTTCATGGAAATGACTGCCATAGTGGGGTTCCTCCTTAATTCGTTTTTTCCGCCTTTCGCTTCGTCTTCGAGCGGCACCGGAAACCGGCAACCGCCGCGCGAATCCGCGAAAGTGAGAAATAAGCCCTGTTGGGCACCATGACATTATAACACAGACGGCGGCGCTTCGCAACAAAGAAGGCCGCCGCCGTCTGTCAAATTTTCGTTAGCTGGCGCCGCTGCTTTAAACAACCTGAGAAGCGTCGGTACAGCGAGTAAACGTCACTTCAAGGTCGTCCGCGCGGAGCGTCGTTCCGTCGAACGAGACGGGCGCATTCTTCACCTTTTCAATAAACTGTTCGAAGCCGCCGGATTCGTCCCTGCTGCCCATGGTATACAGATACGCCGCCGTCCTGCCGTACACGCGGTATTCGCAGCCGGTCAGCAGGTCGTCGAACGGAACCGCGTCGCCGCTCATCCAGACGGCCATGTAGCCGTCCTTCACCCGGCCGAACAGGTAGTGCCCGTCCGCGCGCGTCTCGTCGAACCGGCACGCCGGGAAGAACACGTGGGTGAAGCTCACGGGATGCGCCTCGGATATGCTGTACACAAGGCCGAGCCGCGCGCCCTTCTGGACGATCGCGGGCATTTCGCCGTTTCCGTTCCAGTAGCCGGGGCGCATCTGGCTCATGTCGCTGGTTCCGCCGGGATGGGTGACGAACGACGCCGCCTCGCTGGAAACCGCCGCGTACATCAGGTGCTGCTGATAGCCGTCCACGCCGGGGCGGATGAGCGTGGTGCCATGGAAGCGCTCGTTGAGCGTGCGAATCCACTCGTTGCTGAAGGCTTCGCCCTCGGACACGCGCTGCCAGCCGCCGTCCAGCGTCCTGGGCGACGCGCAGGAGGTGAGCATATAATCCTTCGTTTTGCACACGTGGATTTCCGCGTTGCCGCAGGCGTAGCGCATGTCGCGGTCGCGCGCGGCGATTTCGGCGGCGTCTGCGGGAATTTTGTATTCGCTGAGGGCGAAGGCGCACAGCCAGTTGCTGCTCACGTTCCGCATGTGCGGAAGGCACAGGTTCATGAGTGCGGTGGAGGCCTGCGTCTGCGGGCGCAGCACGGCGCGGTACGCCCGTCCCTGCGGCGCGATCACCGCGCCGTCGAACACGTGCAGCGCCATCTGCCGGATGAGTCCGTCCAGCACGGTTTTCGCCGGCGCCTGAAGCGCCGCCTCGCCGTAGTCGATCAGGCTCAGAAGCGCGCAGGAGGTCACGACCGCGTAGCTGGAGGACGCGAACTCCTCAAAGCCATAGGTGGAAACGTCCTTCAGCCAGCCAAGGCAGCGCTCGCGGCCGCGGGCGCGCGCTTCCCGCCCCGTAAGCCCGGAGCGCACGAAAACGTCGTCCGGATACATGCCGCCCGCAAGGTACTGGTTTGAATAGAACAGAAGCGCGTGGTTTTCGCTCCAGAAGCACATGCCGTCCGCGCCGTCCTCGTCCATCCAGTAGCGGTAGTTGAGCGCCGTATGTCTGAAGCGCTCGAGCAGCTCCGCGGGCAGCTCGAATTTTTTCACCAGCCGGAACAGCGCGTTAAAATAGAAGTCGCTGCAGTCGGCGCGGCTGTCGATCACGTCTAAGAACTGAAGAATCTGCTGGTAGTCCGCGTCCGTGTTCGTGCCGTTTTCGTAGTGCATGATGGCGGTCATAGGCAGGTTCTCGGTCTGCGGGCCGTGGCACAGGCGCTTCACGCGGCTTTCGCAGTCCGCCTCCGGCGAGAGGCCGTAGCGCACGCCCCGCTCGAAAAGCTCAAATCGGCGCGAGAGCTTTGTGCCGGCGCTGTCGCAGTTCACGGTGAACACGTGCGCGTCGGGCGCGAGCGTGAATTCCGTTCCGCGTTCCCACGCGATTCCGTCCGGCGCGCCGGAATGCTCAAGGTCGAGGATTCTTGTGCCGGCCGGCGGGACACTCCGGCTGATCAATTTGCCGTTTTCCGCGCGAAGGGCGCGCAGCCAGTCCTCGCGGGCGTAGATTTCGTCCATTTCCGCGCCGCCGGGAAGGTCGACCGAAACGCCGGAGAAATCCCCGGTCAGCTGCAGGGCGAGCAGCGTGCGCGTGTCGCGCGCGCCCAGCGTCTGCATGCGGATGTAGAGCTCGTTTTCGCCCTTTTTCAGCGGCAGCGCGAGCTCGTGCCGCTTGATGGGCTTGTATACGGCGGGCGTGTTTTTCAGAATCCGTTCGCCGTTCAGCCAGACGTCCGCGGCGGTGTACGTCCAGCACAGCGCCGTGACCGTGCGGTCGCGGTCGCTTAGAAGCCGCGTGTACGCGCGCGCCTCCACCCGCGTGAGCAGGTGGTAAAACGCGCTCATGTCGATGAACCAGTCGTTGCCGGGCATGTTCAGCCGCCATTTCTGGCCGCCGCCCGCGTCCGCGCCCAGCGCAACGCCGCTTTCGGGCGCGATTTCGTCGCCCGCGGCGATTTCCGCCCGCAGCTTCTTTTCAAATCTCAGCTGATTTTTGTCCCGCAGCTCGGTGCGCGGTTCGGAGAGAAAGGGGCCGCACACGAAATATCGAGTGACGAACCCCTGCGCGTTGATTCCGTTCGTGCTCATAAAAGGCCTCCCGCGTGTGTTCTGGCGAACATTATACCATATCCTTGTTTCTTTTTGGCCGCCCGGCAGGAATTTTTCCGCGCGCGGCGAAAAAGAACACCGGGAATACCCAAAGGAGGACGACACAATGAACGAACACGCCATGCCCATGCCAGCCTACGACCGCCTTCACGCGTGGGAGCTGTATTCCAGCGAAATGAAAACCGAAAAGCAGCAGACGATCGAAGAGGGCAAGGACATTCACGAATTTGAAAAGCTCTTTGACGCCATTGCCGAAATGCCGCGCTGCGCGGAGAAGGCGCGTCTGGCGGACATTCTCTATGAGCTGATCGTAAAGGCGCCGCAGCGCGCCGACTATGCCTATAACGAGCCCAGCGAGCTGGAGGCCATTCGGGCGCTCCGTCCGGCCGGCGCGGGCGAAAAGAAGCCGCTCCCGTCCCTCGACGTGCTGAAGGACAAGCTCGCCGGCGCGTGGTACGGCCGCGTCGCGGGCTGCTCGCTCGGCAAGCCCGTGGAGGGCATCCGCACGAACGAGTTCGAGCCCTTCCTGAAGGAAACCGGCAACTGGCCGATGCACCGCTTCATCCTGAGCGCCGACGTGACGGATGACATGAAGGATAAATACAAGTTCCCGCTGCGCGAGCGTTCCCGGTGGATGGTCGACCAGCTTTCCGGCGCGCCGGCGGACGACGACACCAACTATACCGTGCTGGCGCAGCTTCTGATCAACCGCTTCGGCCGCGACTTCACGCCCGCGAACATGATTCAGTTCTGGCTGGACATGCAGCCCAAGAACGCCTATTGCACCGCCGAGCGCGTGGCCTTCACCAACGCCGTGAAGGGCTACCTGCCGCCGGACACCGCCCGCTTCCAGAACCCCTACCGCGAGTGGATCGGCGCGCAGATTCGCGGCGACTACTTCGGCTACATCAACCCCGGCGATCCCGAAGCCGCCGCCGATATGGCGTGGCGCGACGCCAGCATCTCTCACATTAAAAACGGCGTCTACGGCGAAATGTTCGTCGCCGCCATGCTCGCCGAGGCTGCCGTGACGACGGACGGCGATGTGGCGCGCGTGATCGAGACCGGCCTTAAGGAGATCCCGGAGACCTCCCGCCTGTACGAAGCCATCCGCGGCGTGATCGGCGACTTCCACGCGGGCGTTTCGCAGGAGGACGCGTTTAAGAAGATTCACGAAATGTGGGATGAATACACCGGCCACGGCTGGTGCCACACCATCTCCAACGCCATGATCGTGGCCGCGTCGCTGCTCTATGGTCAGGGCGACTACGGCAAGTCCGCCTGCATGGCCGTCCAGACCGGCTTCGATACCGACTGCAACGGCGCGACCGTCGGCTCCATCGTCGGCATGCTCCGCGGCCTTTCCTCCATCCCCGAGTACTGGACGAAGCCGTTCAACGATACGCTCCACACCTCCCTGTTCGGCTTCACTCTCTCCACCATCTCCGATATGGCCGAAAAAACCCTGAGCCATATCCCGGGTCTGAACTGACGCGCCACACCTGAGGGTCTGCCGCGGAAGCGCTGTTCCGCGGCAGGCTCGCGCTTTTGGCGCCGCGCCGGCAAATCGCGGTTTGACAAAAGACGGCAGACGCTGTATACTTGATAAAACAGTCTTGTATCGGAAGGGTTTTGCATGCATGAGCGCGACGGTGAAGCAGGTGGCGCAGTACGCCGGCGTTTCGGTGGCTACGGTATCCAAGTACATCAACGGCGGAAACCTGAAGCCGGAGTATCTGGCGCGGGTGGAGAAGGCCGTGCGGGAGCTTGATTATCAGGTAAACGAAGTCGCGCGCAATCTGAAAACGAAAAAATCCTTTCTCGTGGGCGTGTTGGTGCCGTCGCTGGGCATCCGGTTTTACGCGTCCATCATTTCCCGAATTCAGAAAATTCTTCTCGATAAGGGCTACACCACGCTGCTTCTTGGCTATCGGCGCAACAACCGGATCGATTTTCGGCATCTGGACGTGCTGCTCAGGTGGCATGTGGACGGCATCATCCTCTTCCCGGCCACAAACGAAAAGCAGCTTCTTGAAAAGATACTGCGGCAGGGAATTCCCGTCGTACTGGTCGACAATCTGATCGAGGGCATTCAGTGCGACGCGGTGATCATCAACAACTATGAAAGCGCCTTTTCCGCGACCGAAAAGCTGATTTCCCTGAATCACCGAAGCATCGCGCTCTGCCGCGGCCCATACGAAACTTATACCGCGGCCGAGCGCGTACGCGGCTATTTGGACGCGATGCGCCAAAGCGGTCTTGCGCCCCTCATCGAAGACGGCAACTATAATCTGGAGGACGCCTATCACGCCACAAAGCGGCTGATGCTGGCGGAAAGCCCGCCCACCGCTCTGCTCTGCTCGAATCTGACGATGAGCTACGGCATGATCCGCGCGCTGATCGAGCTCGGCAGGCGCATTCCGGAGGACGTTTCCGCAATCGCCTTCGGCGAGCAGGAGCTGGATTTCGTTCTTCCCACGCCCCTTACGAGGGTGATTCCGCCGATGGATGAAATCAGCCGCCGGGTCGCGGAGCGCATCGTGCGCAAAATCGAGCACCCGGACGAAACGCAGACGCCGCGCGTTGAAACCCTTCGCGCGGAAATTCAGTATACCGTCTCCATCCGTCAAATCTGATAAACCGAATATTTAATTATATGGATAACGCATAAACTCTCGCCGATAAATATGTCGTTTCGGTGGAAATTTATATCTCGTATTGACCTTTGCGGCGGCTGATGCTATAATTGAAAGCAGCTAATCGATTAGCGCTATACGCTCGGTTCTCCGCGGGTGCGGATGCCTGTTTTCCGCAATCGCTAATCGATTAGCGATTGCGGAAAACAGGCGGCGGCATAAAAAGAACGGGAGGCGCAGGGAGTATGACGTCGTACAGGCAATTCAGTAGCCGGGGGCTCGCGAAGCGGAGCGCGCTCCGGTCGAATCTCAGGATCATCCGTCGCCGGTGGCAGATGTATGTCATGTTCCTCGTGCCGTTTCTGTGGGTGCTGGTGTTTAACTACGTTCCCATGTACGGCGTTCAGATTGCGTTCAAGGATTTCATCGCCTCGAACGGAATTTCGGGCAGCCGCTGGACGGGGCTTGAAAACCTGAACCGTTTTGTCACAAGCTACATGTTCAGGCGCGTCATGGTCAACACGCTGGTCATCTCGTTTTACCAGCTGCTGGTCGGCTTCCCCATACCGATCATTCTCGCCGTGCTGATCAACGAATGCGCCTCCCGGCGGTTTGCCAGGACGGTGCAGATGATCAGCTACGCGCCGCACTTCATCACGACGGTGGTCATCGTGGCCATCATTGAAAAAATGTTCGATTACTACAACGGCGTCATAAACACGATCATTCAGGCGCTCGGCGGCAATTCGATTTATTTCCTCGGCGAGGGCTCGCTGTTTCGGCATATCTACGTGCTGAGCAACGTCTGGCAGAACATGGGCTACAATTCCATCATCTACGTCGCCGCGCTGAGCGCGATCGACCCGGCGCTGGAGGAGGCCGCCACGATCGACGGCGCGACGCGCTTTCAGAAGATCCGCCACATCGACATTCCCTCGATTTTCCCGACGATCGTCATCATGCTGATTCTGCGAATGGGGCAGATCATGAGCGTCGGCTATGAGAAGATTTATCTGATGCAGAACACGATCAACCTGAATTATTCCGAGATCATATCCACCTACGTCTACAAGCAGGGCATTCAGCAGACGCAGTACAGCTTCTCAACGGCCGTCGGGCTGTTCAATTCGGTCATCAACCTTCTGTTAATCGCTACCGTGAATCAGATTGCGCGAAGAGTGGGCGAAACCAGTCTTTGGTAAGGAGATGAGGACATGAGCACGGTAAAGCGCAGCCGGGCGGACACTCTGTTTGTCGCCGTCAATTTCGTCATACTGGCGCTGGTCGCCATCGTTGTCGCCTATCCGATCATTTACGTACTGAGCGCCTCCTTCAGCGATCCCATCGCCATCACGGAGGGACGCGTTTTCCTGCTTCCCGTCGGCGTGACGCTTGAAAACTACAAGCTGGTGTTCGGCTACGGGCAGCTGTGGCGCGGCTATCTGAATTCCCTCTTCTACACGGTCGCCGGCACGGCGCTCAATCTGATACTGACGATGCTGATGGCGTTCTCCCTCAGCGAGAAGAACCTGCCGCTCAAGAAGCTGTTCATGGGGCTTCTGACGTTCACGATGCTGTTCTCCGGCGGTCTGATTCCAAGCTACCTGCTGATGAAGAATCTGGGGCTGATCGACACGGTCTGGGTTCTGATCATTCCCGGCGGCGTGGCGGTTTACAACGTGATCGTTTCCCGAACCTTCATGGAAAGCAACGTGCCTCAGGAGCTGCGCGAGGCCACGCAGATCGACGGCTGCTCGGACTTTCGAATGTTCGTCAGCATTGCGCTGCCGCTGTCGGGCGCGATCATCGCGGTTATGGCGCTGTTCTACGGCACCGCGCACTGGGGCGAATACTTTAACGCCATGATCTACCTGCGCACGTCCCGCCTGCTGCCGCTTCAGGTCGTGCTGCGCAACATCCTTTTGCTGAATTCCGCGGACGCGGGGCTGATCGACTCCTACGATCCGGAAATCGCCGCCAGAATGGAGGCGCTTAAAAACTCGCTCAAGTATTCCATCATCGTGCTCGCCACGCTGCCCATGCTGGCCATGTATCCTTTTGTGCAGAAATACTTTGTGAAGGGCGTTATGATCGGCTCCATCAAGGGATGACCCGGGCGCTTTCCGCCGAAAGCGGATCATATATTGAAGGAGGTAGACCCATGAAAAACACATCCCGCGTACTGGCATTGGCAATCGCGCTTCTCATGCTGCTGGGAATCGCTGTCGCCGAGGCGAGACCCGTGGCGGAGGATACCAGCGCGTACAACGAGCTGGGAACCTATTCGCCGGTAGCAAGCGAAAAATTCACGCTGCGCGTTCTGATGCCGCTGCCGCCCGCCAGCGTGACGGACATTCAGACCAACGCCTTCACGGTTATGCTGGAGGAGATGACCGGCGTGCATCTCCAGTTCGAGCAGGTGACCGAGGGCGACACCTTCAACGATGTGCGCAACCTGATGTTCGCGTCGGATGATCTTCCGGATATTCTGATCAACTCCGGCCTGAGCAACGCGGAAATCGCCAACTACGGCAGCCAGAACATGTTCATACCTCTGAACTACTACATCGAAAACTGCATGCCCGCCTACCGCGCGTATCTGGATGAGTTCATCGGCTACGATACGGCGCTCAGCCAGATGACCTGCGCGGACGGGAACATCTACGGCGTCAACGTCGGCTATTCGCAGGCCTATCATAATCACGTCGGCGGCTACAAGTGCTTTGTTTACAAGCCGTGGCTGGAGAAGCTGGGGCTGGAGAATCCCAGGACGACGGACGAGTTTTACGACATGCTCGTCGCCTTCCGCGACAAGGATCCCAACGGCAACGGCCTCAGGGATGAAAAGCCCCTGATTGCGAGCTACAAATCCATGCGCTCGTTCCTCGTAAACGCATTCTGCTATGACAGCGCGACGAACACGCATCTGTGGGTGGACGACGGCGAGGTCAAGTGCGCGTATACGTCCGACGAATACCGCGAGGCGCTGAAATATCTGAAGCTTCTTTACAGGGAGAACCTGATCGACTCCACCACCTTCACCGTGAAGGACAGCAACGTGAAGGAGCTCACCATGGCGCCCGGCGGAAACACCGTGGGCGTAACCATGTCCAACGCCATGACCGGCATTTCCACGGCGGATACCGAGCAGTTTACCGGCTTCACGAACGTGCTTGAGCCGCTCACCGGCCCCGAGGGCGTCAGCTACTGCGTCTGGAATTACGAGCAGTACGACGCGAACGTGCTGCTCATCACGAAAAACTGCAAGTATCCCGAGCTGGTGTGCCGCTGGTACGACGCGTTCTTCGCCGATGTTCGCATTCCGCTCGCGTGCGCCGAGGGAATCGAGGGCAAGAACTGGGAGCTGTGTACAAACGGCGAAATCGGCATCAACGGAGAGCCCGCGGTCTGGCAGCGCCTGTCCAGCTACGCGACGACCACGGCCGTCAACCACTGCTGGGAGAGCCGCCCGTTCAACAACATCTACAATCACTCCACGCAGGCTTCCAAGGTGGGCGCGCAGGCGTATGAGCTTTACAAGGCAACCACGAAATACGAACCGCACAAGGTGCCGTTTGAAAACTACATGCCCACGAAGCTGTGGCTGGACGCGGCAACCTCCGCGAAGTGCGTCGCCTACGCGACGGACATTGCGTCCTTCCTTGACGAATCCTACACCTTCTTTGTGAAGGGCGTTTACGACGTGCACGATGACGAAAAGTGGAACTGGTACCTGAACGAGCTTGAAGTGATCGGACTGAGCGATTACCTGTCGATTCAGCAGGAAGCCTACGACGCCATGAAATAACGCGTCTTCCCCTTCTCCCTCCGCCCCGCGCGGAGGGAGGGGATCTTCCCGCTTCCGACATGCCGGAGGACAGCACAATGAAGAAAAGACCGAACATCGTTTACATCCTGACGGACGATATGGGCTACGGAGACGTCTCCTGCCTGAACCCCGCGAGCGCCTTCCGCACCCCGAATTTTGACGCGCTGGCCGCCGACGGTATGGCGTTTACCGACGCGCACGCCGTATCCGCCGTATGCACCCCGTCCCGCTACGGCATTCTGACCGGACGCTACAGCTGGCGCAGCGCGCTGAAAACGGGCGTGCTGGTGGGCTATTCCCGTCCGCTGATCGAGGAAGGCCGCCAGACGGTTGCAAACCTTCTGAAATCGCAGGGCTACAGGACCTACGCCGTCGGAAAATGGCACCTCGGCATGAGCATGCCCTATGTCGGCGAAGCGCCCGAGCGCATTACCTACGCGGACATTCCGAACATCGACTATCACGGCAGAATCGAGCATTCGCCCACGGCCTACGGCTTTGACTATTCGTATTGCATCGCGGCGTCGCTCGATATGCCGCCCTACGTATATATCGAAAACGACCGTTTCACGGAAATTCCGGATCATGTTACGGAGAACACGGGCAAGCAGTTCTGGCGGCCCGGCCCGACCGCGCCCGGCTTCCGGCACGAGGACGCGCTGCCCACCTTCACGAAAAAGGCGCTCTCCATCATCGACGGGGCGAGCGCGGACGAGCCGTTCTTCCTGTATCTCCCGCTGCCCGCGCCGCACACGCCCATCCTCCCGACGAAGGAATTTCAGGGGCGCTCCGGCACGAATGAATACGGCGACTTCGTGCTGATGTGCGACGACGTGGTCGGACAGGTTCGAAATAAGCTGATTGAAAAGGGTCTGTATGAAAACACGATCCTCGTGCTGACGGCCGACAACGGCTGCTCGCCCATGGCCGATTTTGAGGAGCTTCGCGCCTGCGGCCATAATCCCAGCTATATCTTCCGCGGCCATAAGGCGGACATCTACGAGGGCGGCCATCGAATCCCCTGCCTGATCAGCTGGCCAGACGCCATTCCCGCGGGCACGACGTGCGACCGGCTCGTAAGCCTTTCCGACCTGTACGCGACGCTGGCCGACTATTTCGGCGTCGCGCTCGCGGACGACTGCGCGGAGGACAGCGTGAGCAACCTGCCGCTGTGGAGAAACCCGTCGGCGGACGCGGTGCGCGAGGACGCGGTTCAGCAGAGCATCGACGGCTCGCTGACCATTCGAAGCGGCAAATGGAAGCTGGCGATGTGCCCCGGCTCCGGCGGCTGGAGCTATCCGAAGCCCGGCGTGGACGACACGAGCCTGCTTCCGGCCTTCCAGCTCTTCGATATGGAAAAGGACGTGCGCGAGACGCATAACGTCATCGAGGAGTATCCCGACGTCGCCCGCGAGCTGAGAGACAGGCTCACGAAATACGTTCTTGACGGCCGCAGCACGCCCGGAACGCCGCAGGCAAATACCGGCGCGCCGGTCTGGAAGACGGTTAAATGGCTTGAGGAACAGGCGCTGTAAGAAAGCGCGCTTTAAGAAGAAACTCGCGGCTGACCGGATGCAGAAGGCTCCGGCGGCCGCGAGTCCTCTTATTAACCGCGAAGTGCGGTTTTGATTTTTGTCCGCTCTTGACACTGGCGGCGGGCGCGTCTATAATTAGGACAGGATACTTGGAAGGGGTGGCGGGAGCGATGAAGCGGACGTTTGACGCGATTCTCCTTCTTGGGCTTCGGCTCAACCCGGACGGGAGCGCGCAGGAGGAAATGCTTCTGCGCTCGAGGAAGGCGGCGGAGCTGTGGAAGGCGGGCACCGCGCCGGTGATCGTGGCCTGCGGCGGCCCCACGGGCGGCAGCGGCCGCACGGAGGCGGAGGTGCTGAAGGAAGAGCTGGTCTCCCTCGGCGTGGCGGAAAGCGCCGTGCTGCTGGAGGATCGCTCGATGATCACCACGGAGAACATCGTCAACGCGAGGAAGATTCTGGGCGCGGACAGGCGAAACGTGGCGCTGGTTACCAGCGATTACCACGTGTTTCGTTCCCGGCTGATCTGCCGCCGGCTCGGCTTCCGCGTAAAGGGCTTCGGCGCGCCCACGCCGGGCGGGCAGGCCAGGCGCGACAACCGCAGGCTGGAGGCGATGTTCACCGCCGATATGCTGCTCGGCTGGGACGCGCGCGATAAAAAGCGCCCGAAATGGGCGGAAACGCTTCGCAGGCGCGTCGCCATGCCCATTCTGCGCCGCCGCGGCTATACCATTCCAGAACACGAAAAGAAAAACGATCGGCAGGAGGGGTAACGTATGATTCTCGATTCCTTTAGTCTGAAGGGCAAGGTTGCCTGGATTACCGGCGCCAGCTACGGCATCGGCTTCGCCATCGCCACCGCGTTCCACGAGGCGGGCGCGAAAATCGTTTTCAACGACATCAATCAGGAGCTCGTCGACAGGGGACTGGCTTCCTATAAGGAAATCGGCATCGACGCGAAGGGCTATGTGTGCGACGTGACGAACGAGGAGCAGGTCACCGCGCTGGCCGCCCGCATCAAGGAAGAGGTGGGCGTGATCGACATTCTGGTGAACAACGCCGGCATCATCAAGCGCATCCCGATGTGCGAAATGTCCGCCGCGGACTTCCGCAAGGTCATCGACGTGGATCTGAACGCGCCCTTCATCTGCTCCAAGGCCGTCATCCCGCAGATGATCGAAAAGGGCCACGGCAAGATCATCAACATCTGCTCGATGATGAGCGAGCTGGGCCGCGAAACCGTGTCGGCCTACGCCAGCGCCAAGGGCGGCCTGAAGATGCTCACCCGCAACATCTGCGCCGAGTACGGCGAGAAGAACATTCAGTGCAACGGCATCGGCCCCGGCTACATCGAGACCCCGCAGACCGCGCCGCTGCGCGTGCCCGGCCATCCGTTCAACGAGTTCATCATCGGAAAGACGCCCGCCGCGCGCTGGGGCACCACGAGCGACCTGATGGGTCCGGCCGTGTTCCTGGCCTCCGACGCTTCCAACTTTGTCAACGGTCACGTGCTGTACGTGGACGGCGGCATTCTGGCCTCCATCGGTAAGCAGCCGAAATAACGCAAGATGAAAATCAGTCATGAACGTCTTCGTTCGGACATCAGCGCCGACAATACGTTTATCGCCCGCGAGGACGACGGCACGCCCGTCGGCGCGTGCACCGTTCAGCCGCGCCGGATGGGGCTGTTTCCCGACATGCCGCGGCAATACGTAATCGAGGCCGAGGGCGACGACCGCGCGCTGCACGTTCTGTACGGCGCCGCGGTCGCCCGCGCCCGCGCGCTGGCCGCGCAGACAAACGCGCCCGCCCGCGTGTACGCGGAGGTCGGCGTGGGCGACGAGCGCGCGCTGGAGGTTCTGCACGCGCTGGGCTTCTCGGACGGCGACGGCGTCGTTCGCACCTATCGCCGGGTGACCGGCCAGATGAACGTGCGCCTGATGCCCGAGGGCTGCACCATCGTGCGCGACTTCCTCGCGGACGAAACCGAGCGAAGATTCTTCTTAGAACGCTATAACGCCTGCTTCGGCATGCGCTGCGGCGAGGAATGGCTGGAGGAAATCACCTCCCAGCCGGATTTCGCGCGCATTCTCATGGTCTCGCCGGACGACCTGTGCGGCGAGCTGCTGGTGTGGACGGAGGACGGCGAGGGCGTGATCGGCATCATCCAGACGGCGCGCCGCTGGCGCAGACAGGGCGTGGCTTCCTACCTCATCGAGGACGCCCGACTCTACTTCGCCTCCCTCGGCCTTTCCTGCTCCCACTTCGACGTCTGGCTCGAAGCCCCCGGCTGCCTCCCCCTCGCCCGCGGCCTCGGCTATACCGGCGAAGACCCCCTGATGCTCTATCCGTCGCTGATTCTGTAATATACACCTAAATGACAGGCTCCCTCCGAGAGAGACGGTGAAAAAACACTGTCCAATAGGAGGGAGCCTTGTTATACGGCAACAGGAAAAATTATCCTGCCTTGCCAGAGAAAATGTGAATAGGATCTAAGCGGGTACCGGCTCAATTATCTGGCGCTGTTCGCATGCTGTAAATAGATATCGTCCCACTGGTGCTTGGTGTGATTCCTGAATATAACGCCAACATCGCCGTTGTCATAGATCTCGAAGAAAACGGAGCGTATTGCGCTGCCGCGGAAGTTTTCCAGCGACGCACAGTTGATTTGGACAATCGGCTGATTATCCACGGAAGCAATCTTCCTGAAGCAATCCTTACCGGCCCACTTCGCATCTCCGATATGGGCATGCCCATAAAAATGCATTCGCACGTTATCAGGCAGAGGTAAGAACCTGCTGAGCAGGGGAGATTCACGATTCCCGCCCATAAAGGAATAATGAGAAAACGTGAAGACGGGTTTGCCGCATGCGGCTATCGACTCCCTGACTCGATCAAAGTCCTCCTGACTATAAATATACGCGCTTTTATCCCCCCATACTTCTCCATTTGTTGTGTGCCAACGACCGCTTTGAGAGTCGCCGTGATCAGGAAAA
>SFHK01000107.1 GCA_004556395.1 Clostridiales bacterium | reverse complement strand
CGTCCAGCATGGCGACGTCCAGCGTCTCGTCCACAATGCCGTCCAGACTGTCCGGGTCGGACGAGCAGGAAAACAGGCTCACCGCGTGTCCCGCGGCGCGCTGCCGCCCGGCGACGCGGCGCATCAGCCCGCTCTTCCCCACGCCCGGCGCGCCGTTCGGCGCAAAGCGCGCCTCGCCGTCCGCGTCCAGTATGACGCGGCAGCACAGGATGGCGTGCGCGCGCAGAACCTTCTCAATGGCCGCCCGCAGCACGCTTTCCTCCACGACGGGCGCAATTTCCGCCGCGGCGCATACCGTCGCGCAGGGCGACATCAGATGAATTCGTTCTTTGTCAATTCGGTTGTTCATGGGGGTTCCTCCGTTTCCTCGGCACAAAGCGCGTTTCGCCGTCCGCGTCCAGCATGGCGCGGCAGCGCAGAAGAGCGTGCGCGTAAAACCGTTTCAATGGCTGCCCGCGGCGCATACCGTCGCGCACGGGGACATCAGGTGAATTCGTTCCTTGTCAATCCGGTTGTTCATGGGGATTCCTCCGTTTCTTCGCGCGGTGCGGGGCGGGTGAAGCTTCGCGATAGAGGGAATCGCGCGGCATGTCAAGGGCTTCCTGCGCGGCGATTTCGTTCAGAACTTTATCCTGATGAAGTTCAACAGCGACCAGAAGCAGCAAAATATCTGCGATCAATCCAGCGGCCAGCGCCAGAAGCCGCGCGGCGAGCGTCCATTTAAACAGTGCGCACAGCCCCGCGGCGGCGGCCAGAATCGCGGATAGCTTCAGCATGCGCGTGCCCGGCTCCAGCATGTTCAGCTTGCGGCGGTATCGGGTTTCATAGCGTCCCAAGATGTATATCCACATTCTGAAAGGCCTCGCGCGCGGACAGAACCAGCGCGCGAATCGACGGCCAGTCCGCGGGGAGGGTTCCATACAGCGCCATAAACAGAATACCGTTGGCGAAGATGGTCAGCCGCGGGTCGGGCAGGACAGGCAGCTCGGCGGCGTTTGGCTGGGCGCTTTCCATATCAGGCAGGTCGGCGCTCGGCCGGTTTCCCTCGGGCGCGGGCGGCGCGGCGAACAGGCCGTTTCGCGCGATCAGGCGAAACAGGTGCCCTTCCTCCAGCGCGAAGCGGATATACCCCAGCGCGGTGGCCGCGTCCGGCGGAACGTCCGGCTCCGGGTTTTCCCGCATGCGGCGGAACATGAACGCGAACGCGCGTCCCGCCGCGGCGGCTTCCAGCGCCTTCCGATCGGCGAACGCGTCGTAAATCGGCTGCGTGGAGCACCCCAGCGACGCGGCGAGCCCGCGCGCCGTGAGCGACTCAAAGCCCTCCCTGCGCGCAAGTTCAAACGCCCGGTTCAGAATTTCCTCCCGTTCGATTCGGCTTTTCGGCGGCATATTCGTCCCTCTCTTCGGATAACAGCGTTATATAACGACGTTATTATATCGCGCCTGCGCCCGGATGTCAGGAAGTTCTTTGAAAGGTCTTGACACCGCGCGCCTTCCCGCATATAATATAAATCGATTTACAGTAAATGGATTTATAGAACGGAGGGATACGCGTGCCCAGTCGGCCTCAGATTTCAAGAGAGCAGATTCTGCGCACGGCGCTGGAAATGCTGATGGAGGAGGGCTACGAAAGCATCCGCATCACGGCGGTGGCGGAGCGTCTGGGCTGCTCGACGCAGCCGATTTCGTGGCAGTTCGGCGGCATGGATGGCTTCCGCGCGGCGCTGGCGGCGGAGGCGGTGGCGTACGCGACCGAGCGCGTGCGGCCGACGGCGGCCGACCCGCTGGCGGCGTTTTACGGCATCGGCACGGGCTACATCGATCTGGCGTACGACTGCCCGCGGCTTCTGCGCTTCATCACGCAGACGCCCGACGGCCGCGCGCACGGCGGCGAGTTCCTGTCCATCTTCAATCTGGAAAGCATCCGCAAAAACGCGGGCGCGATTGCCGCGGAGCTGGAAATTCCCGTGGAGGCGGCGCGGACGTGGATGGAGGACTGCATCATCTGCGCGCACGGAATCGTCACGCTGCTGATCGCCGGGCTGATGACCGCCGCGCGCGGCGAAGCGAAGGAGAAGCTGTTCCGCATGGGCTGCGGCGCGCTGATCGCCGCGGGCGCGGACAAAGCGCGGACGCGCGCTATTTTGGAACCGCTGCGAGGAGGAAACGTATGAAAATACTGATTTTAAACGGAAGCCCCAAGGGCGAGAGGAGCGACACTTTGCACATCACGCGCGCGTTTCTGGACGGCATGCGCGCGGCGGTTCCCGTGGAGGCGGAGTTGATTCACGTGACGGAGAAGCGCATCGGCTGCTGCCGAGGCTGCTTCACCTGCAAGCGCAACGGCGGCACGTGCGTTCTGCGCGACGACATGGCGGGGATTCTTGAGAAAATGCTGGCGAGCGACGTGCTGCTGTTCAGCTTTCCGCTGTATTGCTACGGCATGCCCGCGCCGCTGAAAATGCTGATGGATCGCACCATGCCGCTGTCCGCCATGGCGATGCGCCGGGAGGGCGAGCGCTATGAGCACGCGGCACAGGCGGATTTTTCGCGCCTGCGCTATCTGATGATCAGCGGCTGCGGATTCCCGGACGGCAGCCATAACTTCGAGCCGATGATTCTGGAATTCAAATACATGTTCCCGAACCGGCATACCATCGTGACCGTGCCGGAAAGCCCGCTGTTCAACGTGCCGGAGCTGGCGAACGTCACCGCTCCGCGGCTGGCGCTGGTGAAGAAGGCCGGCGAACAGTACGCGCGCGAAGAAAAAATCGACGCGGCGCTGCTTGCGGAAATCGGCTCCCCCATGATTCCGGAGGATATTTACGCCCGAATGGCCAACGGCGAGGGCTGAACGCGGCAGCGCGGCATCTGTGTGCGCGGTCAACAACAATTTGACAGAGAAGGAGAAAGAAGTATGAAGACGCTTTCGAAGATTCAGAAGATTTATAAGGCGGTCGGCGTGCTGGCGCGAATCGCGGAGTATGCCTGTTTCCTGTACGCAATCTGCGCGCTGGCGGCGGCGATTGTCGCCTGCGCGGCGGGCGAGAGCAGCCTTGCCGGGCAGATTCGCGCGCACATGAACTGCAAAACCCGGCAGCAGGTGCTGGCGACGCTGTTTTCCGACGCTGCGTTCGCTGCGGCGAACGGTCTGCTGGCGCTGTACGTCAGCCGCTACGCGCGCGCGGAGCTTGCCGACGGCACGCCCTTCACCGTGCGCGGCGCGGACGAAATGCGCGCGCTCGGCGTTCGCGCCATCGTGCTGCCGCTTGTGGCTTTAATTGTGAGCGCAATCCTGCACAAATCGTTCGGCGCGGCGCTGCTGAGCGACATCGACGGCGGCCTGTCGGCGGTGATCGGCGTGGTGCTTCTGCTCGTCTCCCTGCTCCTGCGCTGCGGCGCGGAACAGACGGCGGAAGCGCGCTGAATGAAAGGAACACGCGAATCGCGCGGCGCGCGGAGCGAGAAGGGGAAGAGCATGGATATTTCCTTATATTATGAAGAGCGCGGCGCGGGCTTTCCGCTGGTGCTTCTGCACGGGAACGGGGAGAGTCACGAATATTTCGCGCGGCAGATGGAGCCTTTTTCGAGGGTGTTTCGCGTGCTCGCGCCGGACACGCGCGGGCATGGGCGTTCGCCGCGGGGCGAGGGGGCGTTTACGCTTCGGCGGTTCGCGGACGATCTGTATGACTTCCTGCGGGCGCGCGGCATCGAACGGGCGCAC
>SFHK01000044.1 GCA_004556395.1 Clostridiales bacterium | reverse complement strand
AAATACCGGGAATCCTGCAAAAACGAAATCCTCTGTCCGCCGAACAAAACCAGAATGTCACTGAACAAGCCTGTGCTCAGGGAGAAATTGACGATCAGACCGCAGATAACCACCGTTGATACAAAATGAGGCAGGTAGGTAATCGTCTGGGCAATACGCTTGAACCTGTAAAACGGCAGCTCCGAAAGCAGAATCGCCAGCAGAATCGGCGCAGGAAAACCGAAAATCAGGTTGTACAGGCTGATCAGAACCGTGTTTCGAACGAGCCTGCCAAAGAAGATGTTCCGGATGAACTCTACGATATACGCAAGACCGTTCCATTCGCCCACGAAGAACCCTTTGAAGCCGATGCCGGGAACAAATTCCGTAAAGGCCATCATGTTCCCGGCCATCGGAATATACGCAAACATGAAGTAGAACACGACGGCAGGCAGCACCATCAGATACAGCATCCAGTTACGCCTGGAATCCCTTTTTATGTTGGCCCACGCAAACTTTCTTTCCTTGCTCTGCATACATTTCCCTCCCCAAATGGTTCGCATGCAGTTGAGCCCGCATGCAAGGAGCCATGCACCGGTTATCTCGCCATATAACGGTCGTATGCTGCCTGTTCCAGCTCAATCATCCGCTCAATGCCCATGGATTCCAGCGTGGCGCGGTATTCCGGATACTCGTCCAGTGAACGCTTGCCCTGAATGAACAGGGAAATCTGCTCTTTCATGTAGCTGTCAATATCATTGAACAGCGATGCGTACTCGTTCGCCTCGTCCACCGTCATCGTGACCGGAGGCATGATGTGCTCGCTCATGTTGTTATCGCGCCAGACTTCCAGCACCTTCTCGGTTTCCGCCGGGTACTGATAATAGTTGTGGCTCATGCCGTCAAGCATCTTCATCGGCCAGTTCGTGCCGAGGATGCCGTACACCATGCGGGTCGCGACGTTATCGGCGCCCTCGCCCTGAAGCGGAATCAGATACTGAAGGTCGCGGGTGTATTCGCCGTCGACAATCGCGTAGCAGAAGCCCTCAACGCCATGCTGGAAGGTCGCAAGGTTTTCCTCGCCATAGAACCAGTCAAGGAAGCGAGCCGCCGCTTCGACGTTCGAGCATTTCGTGGAGATGGCCGCGGAGGCGTTGCCCGCATAGCTGTTCTGCATATGGCCGAACTGCGGCTCCGCGCCCTCTTCTTCCGCCAGAGAGCGCCCGGCGACGCCAACCCAGCCCTTATCGGCGTTCGTATACTGAAGACCCGCGATCGTCGCGGAGGACTGCGCGATGCAGGCCCACGCTTCGCCGTTGGAGAACTTGGCGAGAGAGGTCGCCTTGTTGATCGAGGGCATATCGGGGTCGATCAGGCCGTTTTCGAACAGGCGGTTGAGCCATACGAGGAAGTCATAGTAGTTTTCCTCATACTCGCCGAAATGAACCACGCCGTTATCCAGATACCAGCCGGACTTGAGACCGAAGCCGGACTGCAGAATCGTTCCATAGCCTTGGTCGCCGGTGAACAGGAAGCGATACTCGAAGGTGAGCCCGCATTCCATGCCGTTCTCCTTGAAGACTGTCAGAACCTCTTCAAGCTCTTCGGGCGTAGTGGGAACCTGGAGGCCAAGTTCGTCCAGCTTATCCTGCCGATAGCCAAAGCCGTAGAACGTCTGATCTCTGGCGGCGCGCAGGAGCGGGAACACATACATGGTTCCGTCGTCCGTAACGACGTCCTTGGCCCAGCGCTCGTTATCCGCCAGCGCCTTGGTCAGGTTGGGGCAGTACTGTTCAACTACGTCGTTGAGCGGAATGATGATTTTGGATTCAATCGCCTTCGACGGGCCGCCCGGATAGCTCAGCCAGTTGTTAATGAAGATATCCGGATAGTTGCCGCCGGCGATCATCACATTGATATCCTCGGTGTTGCCGCCCGCGCGGCCGTCCGCGCCCCAGCATTCCAGCTTCACGCCGGTCTGCTTTTCGATGATGTCCCAGATGTAGTAGTCAAGCGCCCAGTCCGGAATGCTCTCGCGTGCGGTCTCATCCATGTTGACCGTGAGCGTGACGGGCTCCAGCGGGTAGACGGAAGTCTCCGCATGGCAGAACGCCATGGAGAAAAGCATCGTCGCCATTAGAACGAGGCAGAGAACGCGCTTCATTTGGTTTCCTTCCTTTCTATTGTACAGTATTTTACCCCATTTGGGGAGGGGGTTCCTAATGCCTGTATCCGTTCAGGGGTTTTGGATTCAGCTTGACGCGCAGGATGATACCGGGATAGACGAACGCGCCGCAGTCGATTTCGTCGCCTCTGCGCTGGAATTCACAGACCCAGTTAAGATTTTCGTCAAAATGTCCTTCTTCAATCGTCAGCGCCGCTAGTTCCGTGGAAGCCCGGCTGACGTAGGTCGTGTACGGATGCGGATCATGGGGATCCGCCCGCCGGAGAAAGCGTGCCGTGAAGCCGACGCCTGCGATGAAAGCCTGCGAGCTACGCGCATGTTTCGTCCGAGTGGAGAGCCCTTTTTGCCGCGCGACGTATAGTAAAAGGTGATGTGCCAGTTTTTGCGCAGCACATGTGTCAGATCCTGATATTCTTCCTGCGATACGGCGAAGATTTTTTCCGTTCCACCGTAGCGCAGCAGCGCGGGCGTCATCAGGGAGAGTATCTGCATGGAATCCGCAACGGGCTGCGAAGCGTCTGTCAGCGTTCCGTCCGTTTTCAACGTGTGCTCCGCGCCAAATCCACAAATGCCAATTGCGCCGAAGTCGCCGGCCGCGTGAAGAATATTGACTGCGAAGGAATCGTCCGCCGTGCCGGTCTCCGGGATGAAGAGCGGATTGTCCGCCCGCGTGTGCGACGCGCATACGCGCAGATATCCGGCCTTATTGGGAATATAAATGTCCGGGGCGCAGATCGAAATGCTCGGAGCGCCAATTTTGTATACGTCGATTACGCGGCCGACCGGGCTACCGGAAGAGTAACTCTGTCCGGCGAGCTCCTGACGCAGCTCGCCAACCACGGCGTTCATATACATGGGCAGATCGTAAATCTGCGCGTGCCTTCCAAAATGATCGTACCAGTCGCGTCCCGCGTCCTTTGCACCGCTGTCCGGAATCACCAGATTCATCAGCGCATCCGGCACACCATCGGCAAACACCCGATTTGCTGTCTCCGAATAGCAGCGATCGAGTGGATACAGGCCGATTTCGTTTTCCACCTGCACGGCGATTACCGTGCGCTCCTGTTCGTCGATTCTGCGAATTGCCTTCATCATTTCGACAAAGGCGGCCTTATCCGCCTCATAGCAGGCTGTGCAGAAAGGCGAAATCTGAGGCGTGACCTCTCCATCCGGCGCTACAGCCATCCAGAATCGATCCGGATCGGCTTTTACCCATTCCGGAACATACGTCATATCGGAATTCTTGCTGGAGCCGAACCAGAGAATTATCAGCTTCAATCCAGATGCGCGCACGCGGAGAATCAATTCTTCTACCTGAGAGAGATCATAAACGCCTTCCTCTGGTTCCAGCTGATACCAGTATACCGGAACCTCCAGGGTATTTCCGTGGTATTGCTTTACCGCATCAATGGCACTGTCGATCATTTCCCAGCACCCGTTGCTCGAATTGTGCGCCTGAAGCCCCAGCACGTAGATCGGCTTTCCATCCCTGTCCGTGAATATCGTTCGCATTGGCTCTTCTCCCTCTATGTCAGCATAATGTTCAGAATGTCGCGGTCGGTTTCCTTCATGCCTACTCTGCCGATGTGGCCTACGCAGGATATGGTCTTGCCTGTATTCTGCCGCAGGATGCCCGTGTAGGCCTGATAGGCTTTTCCGCGCATGGCCAGATGGTGCGCCATCATCGCGGCGTCCAGACACGTGGCAATTTTTGCCGCGCAGGAAATCTTGGCTCCGTCGCATATGATGCCGGGGATATTGGCAAGCGTGTTGTCAATGGTTGCTCGAATCTGCTCCATCGTGCCGCCCGCCAGATAGGTAATCGCCGCGCCCGACGCGCAGCAGGCCGAAACCGCGCCGCAGAATGCCGAGAGTCTGCCGATAAATTCCTTCTGGTAGATGGTAAGCAGGCTGGAAAACGCCAGCGCTCGCACCATTTTCTCCCGGCCGATCAGCTTTTCCCGACAATACACAATTACCGGCACGGTAGAGGCAATGCCCTGATTGCCGGAACCGGAATTGATGATGACCGGCATGTCGCAGCCGTCCATGCGCGCCTCCGACGCCGCGGCGGTGTAGGCCTTCATGCGCGTTTCGATGTGATCTGCGTGAACTTCCATTAGAACCTTCCCGATACTTAGGCCGTAGTCGCCTGACAGTCCCTCGCAGGCAATGTCGATATTCATGCGAATGACCGGCTCGAAAAGCACGTTCAGCGCTTCCGATGGCGCTTCATTCGCGAATGCGTAGATGCTATCAAGGTTTAGAATCGACCGGTCTGCCGGCAAGCTGTGCTGCACGGCTGCACTTGAGCGGGAAATGACCGTGCCGTCCTTTTCCATGCGAATCACGTTCGTGTGTTCGTGGCAGACCTCAATCAGCGCACTGTGCGAGCCCGCCTGCCCCTCAAGGATGAAATGCAGGGGTGCGTCCGACTCCAGCAGCGTAACCTCGCATCGACCTTCGGAAACAAAGGCTCGTGCTTTTTGACGCTGCTCCTCGGTAACAGATTCAAGAACCTCCATTATGCCATCCGCGTTCCCACCAAAGACGCCCAGTGCGACCGCTGCTTCAATTCCCTTCATGCCGCCGGAATTGGGAATCTGCACACAGCGGACGTTCTTGATGATATTTCCGCTGCATAGTGCTTTCAGTTGCTCTGGTTCCATGCCCAGTGTCTTTCGAAGCTGCGCGGCAGCATAGCTCAGAGCAATCGGCTCTGTGCAGCCCATCGCCGGAACCAGCTCTTCTCGGAGTATGGCGAGGTATGTTTCCATCATGTGGGTGTCCATAGAGTTCCTCATCAGCCTAAAATGGCTTCGATTTCATTCAGTTCTTCCTGCGTGAATTCCGTTCTGTGAACCGCCTGGATGTTTTCCGTGATCTGCTCCGGACGGCTGGCACCGATCAGCGCGGAGGTGACGACCGGATCCCGGAGAACCCAGGACAGCGCCAGCTGCGAAAGCGTCTGACCGCGAGATTCGGCGATGCCGGCAAGCCGCGCAACCTTATCCAGCTGCTCTGGCCGGATGCTCTGCGGCTTCAGATAGCGGGGATCGTGACCGGCTCTGGAATCCGCCGGAATGCCGTTCAGGTACTTTCCGGTCAAAATTCCGCCCGCGAGCGGCGCGAAGCAGATGCAGCCGACCTGCTTTTCGCGCAGAACATCCGTAAGGCCGTCTTCAATCCATCGATTCAGCATGGAATAGCTTGGCTGCTCAATGAGACAGGGCGTTCCCAGCTTCCGAAGCGTTTCGATTGCCTGCGCGGCTTCCTGCGGCTTGTAGTTGGAAATTCCCACGTAAAGCGCCTTGCCGCTTCGAACGATCGAGTCGAGCGCGCCCATCGTTTCCTCAATCGGCGTATCGGGGTCCGGCCTGTGGTGATAGAAGATGTCGACGTAATCTACATGCATCCGCTTGAGGGACTGATCAATGGAAGCCATCAGATATTTCCGGCTTCCGTGATCGCCGTACGGGCCCTTCCACATGTCATATCCGGCCTTGGTGGACAGGATCAGCTCGTCGCGGTGCGTATGCCAGTCGCGATCCATGTGAACGCCGAAATTGCGCTCCGCCTCGCCGTAAGGCGGGCCATAGTTGTTGGCGAGATCAAAATGCGTGATTCCGTTGTCAAACGCTGTTCGAAGCAGACTCTGCTGCACGCCAAAGGGCGTAATGTTTCCAAAGTTATGCCACAGGCCCAGCGAAATCGCCGGGAGCAGAATACCGCTCCTGCCGCAGCGTCTGTAAACCATGGTGTCATATCGATTTTCAGCGGGAATGTACGTCATGTGTGCCACTCCATTTCTGTCGTTTCGTATCTTTATTTTACATATGCCTGCAAGGCAAAACAACCCCATATAGCAGCAGAAATCGTGCAAAAACGATCATTTTCGTCACATAGCAAAACCGTCATTCCTGTTATATTCCGTTCTGGTCAAATAGTGGTTTTATCGTCCGCGTTAAGCAATTTTCCTGTTTTTCCCTGTGTCATGCGGGATTAAACGCGATCGCGATCGTCTGCTTTTTCAAGAATAATCGAAAATGCTCGAAATTCGGCACATACAGGCTATAATGTCGTCACGGTTTATGCTATACTGTATGACAAAGGCAAGAACGATAGAAAGGAATTGTAAATATGACGAAGAAGGAACGCATCCTGAATACACTTGAGGGCCGCCCTGCTGACAGGCCGCCCGTCTGCTTCTGGCGGCACTTCGGGAACCTCGAACCGGCGGAAACTGTAAAAGCCCATCTTTCCTATTTTCATGACAGCGGCATCGATCTGCTCAAGATGATGTGCGACGAGTTTTTCGTTTATCCAATGGACGTAAACGCTACGCCTGAGGAAATTCTGCGCATGAAACCGTTGGGTTCTGCTTCCCATTATGTAAGGGGACAGGCAGAGCGGGCTTCTCAGATCAATGAAGCGCTGCATGGAGAGGCGTTTACGCTCTACAATGCGTTTTCTCCCTATGCCACGCTCAAGCACACATTGGGCGATGAAAAGAGCATGGCCCTTATTCGTGAGCACGAGGAGGCCGCGCTGCATCTTTTGAACATCATCTGTGCGGACACCTGCGAGATTGTGAAGGCTGTTCTGACGGAGTCCGGCACGATGGGTATGATGCTCCCCCTGCAGGGTGCAGAGCATGGTCGTTTCAGCGATGAGGATTACGCTCGCCTGATTGCGCCGACCGAGCGAGCCGTAGTCGAATGCGCGCAGAAATATTCCGATAAAAACCTGCTGCATATGTGCGGTTGGGACGGCATTCCGGATCATCTGGAGCGATGGGAAGGCTATCAGACTCGCATGATCAACTGGGACGTGGACGTGGAAGGGCTTTCGCTGGCCGATGGCCGGAAACGATTTGGCGACAGAGTTCTGCTGGGCGGCTTCAATAATCGCCCCGGAACCCTGCTGACCTCCGGCTCCAAGGCCGATATTCAGGCGTTTACCCGCAAGCTTCTCTGGTCTGTCGGCCGCGAGCGACTGATCATCGGCGCGGACTGCTCCATTCCGAAGGACATTGACCTTGCGAGGATCCACTGGGTCATTGAAGCGCTGGAAGCGTAAACATCTCATGCCGTGCTCGATTTACAGGGATAAATGGGAAGCGGGGCGGATATAATACCCGATACCGGGAAAAACCGGAATTCAATCGGGAGGCCCCTTTTTATGAAAATCAGAAAGCTTCTGCCCCTGCTGATCGTGCTGGCGCTGGCCGTTATGCTGGTCGGCTGCGCTTCTACCAACGAACCGACCGACGCGCTGTCGCCCACGGTACCGGCGGTGACCGTACCCGCCGCGACGGAACCGGCGGCGACCACGCCCGCGGATGGGATTCTGAACACCGAGGCGCCCGCCGCGACGGCTGAGCCTACGGCGACGCCCGCAGCCTGAGAGAGGGAACGCGCCGGAGGAACGGAGGGCGGCTCTTCCGGGCTCTCCCGGGTTCTGACGCCGCGACTCCCGCTCATAAAAAAGCCGTTCTCCGACCGCTGGCGGCCGGGAACGGCTTTCGGAGTTTCTTCCTATTAATATGGAAGTATGGAAGACTTAATGGAAGACTCTCAGGGAATAGGGCAGCTCGGACAGCGTGCCGTTTTTATAGTAGACATACGCCTGCAGAATCGCGAACGCCCACACGAGGACGATTGCCGCGATGAGAATGATATTCGTGACGACGCGCACGATGGGGATGACGCCCAGGATGGCCTTCACGATCGAAAGCAGGATCGTGAGCGCCAGCAGGGAAAGACCCTGATTGGCGGTATGGCGGCCGGGCTTGGAGTCGGGGCGCACAATCAGCGGCAGGAAGAACAGGATCGGCACATAGCCCAGTCCCACGAGCAGCCGGGTATTGTCGTCCTCCCTTTCGGAGGGACGGAAACGGCGCAGGTTCATATTCGCATGGTTCATAAATGAAGATACTCCTTTCAGTTTCCGAACCGATGGTTCGCCGGAACATCATCGCACGGGCATGGTTTTTCCGTGGTTTTCCGTGCTCGAAATTATACGCGCAAAACGCCGTTTCGTCAACCGCTCCATTGCGTTTTCTCATGCCGTCAGCGCTTTCATTTGTTCATTTTCCCGTTTCCGCGCGAAAATCTCACAAATACAATTGCTTATTTCCGGCGGCTGATGTATAATAAAGGCGAACTGAGACCGTCCGGGGAGGAATTTCATGCCGAAGCTTGAGCCCTACGACAAGCGCGCCGATTACAGCTACTGTCTGGGTCTGTACCCGTGCCACGCGCTGCTGGACAGTCGTCCCGGCGCGGTGCAGCGGCTGCTTCTGCATCCGGACGGGCTGGGCAGCGAGGGCGTGGAAAAGCTGCGCGGGCGCTGCGCGGAGCTGGGGGTTCGCGAGGAAATGGCCGAGCGCGTGCTGAAGCGGGAAAGCAAAAAGGACAACTGCTTCGCGGCGCTGGTGTTTGAAAAATACCAGCTTGCGCTCGATCCCGAGGCCGATCACGCCGTGTTCTGTCAGATTTCCGACGGCGGGAATCTGGGCACCGCGTGCCGCGCCGCCGTGGGCTTCGGCTACCGGAACCTTGCCGTCGTGCGCCCGTGCGTGGACGTATTCGACCCGCACGTGCTGCGCGCGTCGATGGGCGCGTTTTTCCGGCTGAACGCGCGCGTATATGATTCGTTTGACGAATACCGCGCCGAGTTCCCCGAAAGGGAAACCTGCCCCTTCATGCTGGACGGCTCCGTCCCGCTGAACGACGCGGCGCGGAACGCCGGACATCCGCACACGCTCGTGTTCGGCAACGAAGCCGCCGGGCTGCCCGCAGTGTTCCGGACCTACGGCCAGTCCGTGCGCATTCCGCAGTCGGACGAAATCGATTCTCTGAACCTTGCGGTGGCCGCGTCCATCGCCATGTATACATTTAAAAATATCAACGGATGAGAGGTTTTCGCCATGAGCAAACGTATTCGCGCCGGCCTGATCGGCTGCGGCGGAATCAGTCGCCAGCATATCGGCGCACTGATGCAGATGGACAATGCCGAAATCGTCGCCGTGTGCGACATTAAGCCCGACCGCCTTGCCGCCGCCGCGGCGCAGACCGGCGCGGAGCCGATGGAGGACTGGACGAAGCTCGTCGCGCGCGACGATATTGACATCGTGCACGTGCTGACCCCGCACTATCTGCACGCGCCCATGGCCATCGCCGCGCTGAAGGCCGGGAAGCATGTGCTGACCGAGAAGCCGATGGCCTCCACGATTGAGGACGCGGAAGAAATGATCCGCGCCGCGGACGAAGCGAAGGGCACGCTGAACGTAATTTTCCAGAACCGCTACATTCCCTCCACCGCCGCGCTCAGGCGGATCATCGATTCCGGCGAGCCGGGCAGGCTGCTGTGCGCCCGCGCGTCCGTGTGCTGGCACCGCACCGCGCCCTATTACACCGAGAGCGGCTGGCGCGGAGCCTGGGCGACGGAGGGCGGCGGCTGCCTGATCAACCAGTCCATCCACACGCTCGACCTGCTCAGCTATTTGGGCGGCCCGATCAGGCGCGTGCGCGGCCACGTGTCCACCGACCTGCTGAACGGCGTGATCGAGGTGGAGGACAACTGCCACGCGGTGTTCGAGTATGAAAACGGCGCGACCGGCGTGATTCACGCCACCACGAACTACGGCGTGGACTCCCCCATCCTGCTGGAAATGGTGTTTGAGAACGGCACCTATCAGCTGCTGGCCGACAAGCTGTTCAAGATTGAGGACGGCGTTCCCACACTGCTCGCCCGCGGAGACGACGCGAAGGAGCTGGGCGTGAAGAGCTACTGGGGCGCGGGTCACATTCTCGAGATCACCCGCCTGTACGACTGCCTCCAGAAGGGCGAGAAGTTCGAAATCGACGGCCGCAGCGCGTTCCCGGCGCTGTGCCTGGTGAAGACGATCTACGAATCCAGCGCGAAGAACGACTGGGTTGCGCTCAAAAAGGTGTAATATGACCGTTTATGAAACCGTGTATTCGCTCGCGCGCGAGCTGGCGCTGATCGATCGGGCGGACTTCAATCCCGTCCGGCTGCTGGCCGTGGGCTGCTCCACCAGCGAGGTGGGCGGCGGCACGATCGGCCGCGCGTCCAGCCCCGGCCTCGGGCAGGAAATCGCCCGCGCGGTATTGGACGCCGCCGCTTCCGTCGGCTTCGCGCCCGCGTTCCAGTGCTGCGAGCACCTGAACCGTGCGCTCGTCGTGGAGCGCGAAATCGCCGAGCGGTTCTCTCTTCCCGTGGTGTTCGCCGTGCCGCATCCCAAGGCGGGCGGCAGCTGCGCGAGCGCCGCCTACCGGCTGATGAAGGATCCCGTGCTCGTCGCTTCCGTTTCCGCGGACGCGGGCATGGACGTCGGACAGACGCTGATCGGCATGCACCTGCGCGCCGTGGCCGTGCCGGTTCGGCTGAGCGCGGATCGCGTGGGCGGCGCGCTGCTCACCTGCGCGCGCACGCGCCCGCCGCTGATCGGCGGCGAACGGGCCAGATATTCGCTGTAGCCCTCTGGCGGAGGAACCGTTTCCTCCGCCATTTTTTTGCGTGTTTCTGACTCAAAGGCACGTGTCCAAAGTTTCCCAAGGCAGCGCCGCACAAATGAGGTAGTCGTCCGGCGAATGGATTTTTCGTCAGATGCAAATGAAAATTTCGGAGGTAAATCGAGAAATTTTCATGCCGCAGATGGCGGATAAGACATCGACCGGCGCGCCGCCAAATTGTGTAGCAGTGTCCTAAAGCGAACTTGCAAAAACCCGTCAGTTTGACTTGATTTTTGCGTTAACCGCTTGACATTGTGCAACGAGTGCTCTATAATTCAAGATACACGTAAAGGCAGTTTGCACAAAGCGCGCTGTCTCACGCGTGGTTTTCACTAAGGAGGCGTTTACCCCGTGCAGGCACCCAATGGCCCGTCAAAACGTGTTCACACCGGTAAGCCGCTGTCAAAGCGCATACTGGAAAACTGGCAGATGTATCTGTTCCTTTTGATCCCCATGGTATGGCTGATCGTTTTCAAGTACTGGCCTATGTACGGCGTAACGATTGCCTTCAAGAAGTACGCGCCCAAGGCGGGCATTCTCGGCTCCCCGTGGGTGGGCTTCGAGTATCTGGTGCGCTTTTTCCAGTCGTACCAGTTCAACCGCACCGTCTTCAACACGGTGTATCTGTCGATGATGTCGATGATCATCACCTTCCCCATCCCGATCATCTTCGCGCTGCTTTTGAACTCCGTGCGCAGCACCAAATATAAGGGCGTCGTCGAGAACGTCACCTATATGCCGCACTTCATCTCCACCGTCGTCATGGTCGGTATTCTGCGCCGAATCTTCGACATTAATACCGGTATGATCAACAACCTTGTGGAGCTGATTCCCGGCGTGAACTACACGCTGAACATGTTCATGGGCGGACACAACTTCCGCGTGCTGTACATTCTGTCCGGCATCTGGCAGTCCACCGGCTGGGGATCCATCATTTACATGGCGGCGCTGTCCAGCGTCGACCCGGAGCAGCACGAAGCCGCGACGATCGACGGCGCGTCCCGTCTGCAGCGCGTTCTGCACGTGGACATTCCCGCCATCATCCCCACGATCACCGTCACGCTCATCCTGCGCTTCGGCTCCGTCATGGGCATCGGCTTCGACAAGGCCTACCTGATGCAGAACGACACCAACCTCGTGGCCTCCGAAGTCATCGCGACCTACGTTTACAAAGCCGGTCTTACGTCCACCGCCAACGACGCGTTCTCCTACGCCACGGCCATCGGCCTGTTTAACTCCGGCGTGAACCTGTTCTTCGTGCTGTTGGTGAACAAGATTGCCGACAAGGTAAACGGCAGCGGACTTTGGTAAAGGAGAGCGGCACACATGGCTGACACAAAGAAACTCAAAAAGACGGTCGGAAAGTCCGCCGTCCGCAATACCATCCAGATTTCCGCCGGAGACCGGATTTACTACGCGATTGTCAACGTGCTTCTGGGCGTCTTCACGATCATCGTTCTGATGCCGCTTCTGAACGTGCTGGCGTCCTCGTTCTCGTCGCCCGAGGCGGTCAATTACGGCTGGGTTCTGTTCTGGCCGGTCGACTTCAGCCTGGAAGGCTACGAAGCCGTGTTCGAATACAAGGGTCTGTGGCAGGCGTACGGCAACACGTTCTTCTACGCGATCGTCGGCACTGCGCTGAACATCACCATGACGATGGTGTGCGCCTACCCGATGGCGCGCAAGAACCTGCCCGGCCGCAAGTGGATCACGTGGCTGTTCATGTTCACGATGTACTTCGGCGGCGGCACAATCCCGAACTACGTTCTGGTTCGTTCGCTGGGCATGATGGACACCCGCGCGGCCATGATCATCCCGGGCGCGATGAGCGTCTACAACATGATCATCGCCCGCACGTTCATCAACAACATCCCCTCCGAGCTGGAGGAGGCCGCCAAGGTGGACGGCTGCACGGACACGCGCTTCTTCCTGCAGATGGTTCTGCCGCTGTCCGGCACGGTTATCGCGGTTCTGTCGCTGTACTACGCCGTGGGTCACTGGAACGATTACTTCACCGCGTTCATCTATCTGAAGAATCCGAGCAAGTACCCGCTGCAGATCATCCTGCGCGAAATTCTGATGCTCAACGCCTTCGACTCCGAAGCCGCGGGCGCGCTGGCGGACGAGCTGATGAACAACCAGTCCCTGCAGGATCTGCTGAAGTACGGCCTGATCGTCATCTCCTCCGCGCCGATTCTGATTCTGTATCCGTTCGTCAAGAAGTATTTCATGAAGGGCGTCATGATTGGCGCGGCATGAAAATTCCTCGATTTACCTCCAGTAAACCTTCGGAATTTTCATTTGCATCTGACGAAAAATCCATTCGCCGGCCGACCACCTCATTTGTGCGGCGTTGCCTTAATTGTAATTCAGGAAGCAACCGCTTCTTGAAAATAAAGAAAGGGAGATCAAACCATGCGCAAAGTAACCTCTCTGTTCCTGGCGCTGCTTCTCGTGCTGGCCCTCACGCCCGCGTTTGCCGAGAGCGCCAACCTCAGCGAGCCCGGCGTCCTGCCCATCTGGACCGGCGACGAGCCCTACACCCTCACCGTTCTGATCCCGCAGCGTCCCGAAGTCGCCGACTATAAGGACAACGACCTCACCCGCTGGATCGAGAGCAGCTGCAACGTGAACCTCGAGTTCGAGTATCTGCCCAGCGACGACGCCAACCAGAAGCTCGCCATCATGATCAACTCCGGCGACAAGCTTCCGGACATCATCTGCACCGGCAACATCAGCGTGTCTGACGCCTACAACTATGGCCAGGCCGGCGCGTTGCTTGATGTGAGCGACTACTACAAGAACGGCCTCGCCGTGAACGCCGACAAGGCGGTCGCCCAGCATCCCGACTGGAACCTGATCACCAACATCACCTGCTTCGACGGCTCCATCTACGGCGTGCCGCGCATCCAGGTGTCTCCCTCCAACGAGACCAAGTATAAGCTGTGGATCAACCAGACCTGGCTGGACAAGCTGGACATGGAACTCCCCACCACCACCGAGGAATTCAAAGAGATGCTCATCCGTTTCCGTGACGAGGATCCCAACGGCAACGGCGAGAAGGACGAACTCCCCCTGCTCGGCTCCTCCTCCTGGGGCGGCAGCCCGGTGAAGTTCCTCACCAACGCTTTCGTGCATGAAGGCGACGGCGACATGCTCATGCTCAAGGACGGCCACGTCACCGCTTCCTACATCCAGGATGGCTGGTTCGAAGCCGTTGACTACATCAAGGACCTCGTAGCGGAAGGCCTGCTCCTCCCCGAGTCCTTCACCTATGGCCGCCCCGACATCGTGGCCGCTGCCGCTGACGGCAAGAACCGCGTTGGCTGCCTGTTCGATTCCTCTCTGGGCTTCCTCGGAAGCGCCAGCGTTGAGACCCGTCTGCAGTACACCTGCTGCGATCCGCTGACCGGCCCCGAAGGCGTGCGTACCGTTGCGTATGCCCAGTCCACCACCACCATCGCGTGGGCCGTGACCACCTACTGCCAGCAGCCTGAACTGGCGTTCCGCGTGGGCGACTTCCTCTTCTCCGAGGAGAGCTTCCTGTTCGGCCGCTTCGGCATCGAAGGCAAGCAGTGGATCACCGTTGAGGATTACCTGAAGGATCATCCGGGCGCCGAAATCAAGGCCTCCTATGCGTCCCTCGGCTATGAGCCCAAGTACCTGTTCGACTTCCCGGGCGTTGAAGAAGTATTCGGCAAGGTTCAGAACGTGAACTGGTTCGACAAGAGCCCCTACTACTCCGGCGACATCGAGAACGAAGGCGGCTACATCTACAAGGATGAGAACGGCAACCTCGTTACCGGCTATGAGAACAGCGGCGCTGTCCGTCAGAACCTGGCTACCGGCGTCTATCAGAGCCTGAAGCCCGACGCGAAAACCTACTGCCCCACCCTCAACTTCTCCGCCGCTGAGATCGAAGAGCTTGGCGAAATCCGCAACAACCTGAAGACCTTCGTCAACCAGCAGCGCACCCTGTACGTCCTCGGTCAGGAAGCTTCCTTCCTGGACGACAAGGACGCCTTCCTGGCCGAGCTCAACAACATCGGCCTCGAGCGCTTCCTCGAGCTGGCGGACGTCGCCTATCAGCGTCAGTACGTCGACTAATCTCGACCAGACCAATCCCTATGGGGGCCGCCTTGCGCGGCCCCTTTTTCACGAATTCCCGCAGGGGGAACCCAAAGGAGATTTTTCCGATGGCCTTTTCTGAAATGACCTCAAAGGAACGCCTGATGACCGTCCTGCGCGGCGGCATCCCCGATCGCGTGCCCTGCATGCCTGACTTTTCGAATATGATTCCCTGCCGCCTGACGGGCAAACCCTTCTGGGATATTTATATGGAGGGCAACGCGGCATTGTACAGAGCCTATTCCAAAGCGGTGGAGTATTTCGGCATTGACGGCTGGTTCCAGACAAACTCCGCCATGACCTTTCAGCGCGAAAGCCTTGCGGATATCAAGGTTACGCGCACCGTCGACCCGGTTCAGAACAACCGCTTCACCATTCACAGCCGCTATGACATTGACGGCGACATTCTGACGCAGGGCAAGACGATGTTCGTCGCCGACTCCCCCGCGCAGACGGAGCGCCTGATGAAGGACATTGTGCGCGATTTCCCCATCTACAAGAAGATGCTGGGCAGGATCGTCAGCTGTGAAACGCCGCTTCTGGAGGAGCAGCGCGCCATGTGCGGCGACAAGGGCATTTTCTGCCTGACCGTCGGCTACCCGGGCATTCAGGCGTTCATCGGCACCATTGAGGGCGGCGTGGAAGCCGCCGTATACGCCTGCTACGACGAGCCGGAAATCATGGAGGAATGGGCGGCGCTGATGGATCGCGACTATGTGCGCATGGCCGAAATGATGCTGGATCAGAAGCCGGACGTGCTTCTGCTGGGCGGCTCGGGCACGCTCACGCTGGCCACGCCCGCGCTCGTGCGCAAGTACGCGCTGCCGACGATCAAAACCATCACGCGCATGTGCAAAGAAGCGGGCATCCCCTCCATGCTGCACAGCTGCGGCCGCTCGATGGCCTTCCTCGAGATGCTATACAACGAGACCGATCTGGACTGCATCAACCCGCTGGAGGAGCCGCCGATGGGCGACGTTGACCTCGCCGAGGTCAAGCGCCTGTACGGCGACAAGCTCTGCCTGATGGGCAACCTGAACACCACGAACGTGCTGATTGAGCCGAAGGAGCGCGTGGCAGAGGCCTGCAGACGCGCGATTGACGCCGCCGCGAAGAACGGCCGCTTCATCCTGTCCACCGGCGACCAGCTCGGCCGCGACACACCGGACGAAAACATTTTCGCCATGGTAGAAACCGCGAAAACCTACGGAAAATACAACTGAGCACGCGAAGAAGAAAGGAACCGGTCGTTCCGACTCCTTTCTTCATTCCAAAAACACACACGCCCTCCGGAAAACCGGAGGGCGCGCGTTTGACGTGGATTACTTGTTCAGGTCGTTCTCGGCGTAGATGTCGAGGATCGGCTGATAAGCGGGCACCATTTCATTGTTGATGAAATCGACCAGCTCGTCACGCTCGACGTTGCCGCAGATATAACCTGTGCGCAGCTCGTTGAACTTGTCGTCGATGCCAGCGTCAGCGATGGCAACCTTGACTTCGTTCACGCCCACGAGGGAGCCGCCGCCCAGGTAGAACACGCGGTTCTCCTGCGCGCCGATCTCATCGTACGCGGTAATGAACTGCTGAACTTCTTCCTCGGTGTTGCCGTTGGCGATCAGCAGGCCCTTGTCCTCGCGCTGATAGTTGATGGTGGCGTAGGAGGCGACGTACTTGTCGGAGTTGAGCTTCTGCTCTTCGGTCTTGGCGGCATAGCGGCGAACGGGATCAAAGGTCTCGTAGGTGACGCCCTGAACGCCGAACATCAGCAGCTCGTTGACTTCGTCGGTGTAGCCCAGATCGAGGAAGCGGAGCGCCTCTTCCAGGTACTTGGTGTCCGCGCTGATGGCGTAGTTGCCCCAGATCTGCGGGTTGTAGTACACGTTGGCGACGGTTTCGCCTTCCTTCATGAGGGCGGGTCCGGCCACGAGGGTGGCGTCGGGGTTCGCGGCTCTGAAGGCTTCACGGGAGGGGCCGTAGGAGATCAGGTGCTCGATAACGGTGTTGCAATATCTCGCGCCCATCTTGCCGGCATCCCACAGATCGTCGTCCTGATACATGGTGACCAGGTAGAACTCGGGATCAACCGCGCCAGCGTCGTACATTTCCTTGATCCAGTCAAGGTAATCCATGTACGCATCCTGCGCCTGCATGAGGACGTAGTTGCCGTTCTCATCCGGAACGTCAGAGGGACGAACGCCGAAGCCGGACAGCATGGAGCGATGCTCCGCGCCCATGGCGGTGTTGTAGCACCAGCCGTAGGTATCGTCAACGCCGTTGCCGTCGGGATCCTGCGTCGCGAACGCGATCATGACTTCCTTGAACTCTTCGGGAGTCTTCGGAACTTCCAGACCGAGCTTCTCCAGCCAGTCCGCGCGATAGATGATGCAGTCCCAGGGCTTGGTCTGCACGCGGGGCAGGGAGTAGATGTGGTTATCAAGGGAGGGGATGCGCACGGAGTACAGCTCGTCCTCGGTCAGCACCTTGTAGGGATGCGGCAGAGTCTCTTCGTTGAAGTACTCGGTGAGGTCAAGCAGCAGGCCGTCGGTCGCCCACTTGACGTAGTTGGTGCCGGTGTCGCCGACGTAGATGATGTCGGGCAGGTCGCCGGAAGCCATGATGACGTTGCGGCGGTCGCTGTAGCTGGAGATCGGCGGCGCCTCGATGTCGAGGTTAAAGCCGAGAATGTCCTCCCACGCGTCGATGACGGGGTTGCCGTCAATCACGTAGGCCGCGTTCAGGCGCTGCAGCATGCGAAGCGTGGGGCGGTCTTCTTCGGCGGAAGCCGTGAAGGCGCACACGCCCATCAGCAGAGCGATCGCGAGAACCAGAGACAGAAGTTTCTTCATGGGATGCTCCTCCTTACAATTTTATCATAACGGCAAATGCCGTTATAATTAGTACAAGGTAGCTCCTCCGAGCTTTTTCGCGATTCGGTTGGTGGAGAAAATGAGGATCGTGCCGATGATGTTCTTGAACATGCCGACGGCGGTGGAGTAGGAATAGCGGCCGCCGACGATGCCGATGTTGTAGGTGTAGGTTTCAAACACCTCGGACACGGAGATGTTCAGGTCGTTCTGGAACAGATAAATCTGCTCGAAGCCGTTGTTCATCAGACCGCCGATGTCCAGCACCAGCTTGATCACGACCGTGCTGGCGATGCCGGGCAGGGTGACGTGGAAGATGCGCTGCCAGCGGTTCGCGCCGTCCACCGTTGCCGCCTCGTAGTACTCGGGGTTGATGGCGGTAAGGCCCGCGAGGTAGATGATCATGCCCCAGCCGGCTTCCTTCCAGATGTTGGTGCCGATGATGACAGTGCGGAACCACTGCGCGGAGCCGAGGAAGTTGATCTTCGTTCCGCCCAGCGCGGCGATAATGTCGTTGATCAGACCGTCGGTCACGCTCAGGAAGTTGGTGGCGATGGAGCCCAGAACCACCCAGCTGATGAAGTGCGGCAGATACATCAGCGTCTGCGTCGTGCGCTTGATGAACTTGATGCGCATCTCGTTCAGCATCAGCGCCAGCAGGATGGGAATGGGGAACGTGATCAGGAAGCGCGTGATGCTCAGCACGAACGAGTTCACGAACACCGTGGCAAACTTGCCGGAGGTGAACAGCTGATCGAAGTTCTGAAGGCCGATCCACGGGCTCGCGCCGATGCCCAGCTTGAAGTTGAACTCTTCAAACGCCATCACAACGCCGTACATCGGAACGTACTTGAAGATAATCAGGAAGGCGAAGCCCGGAAGGCTCATCAGATACAGCCAGCGCTGCTTCCACATGTGCGTGAACTTGCCCCGCAGGCCGGTTTTCTTTTTCAGGGAGACGCGGCTCCCGACAGGCTTGGTCATCGTCGTCATGCGTTTCGCCCCCTTATTCCTTGACGCCGCCCAGCACGAGGCCGGTCATGAAGTACTTCTGCAGGAAGGGATACACCAGCATGATCGGAACCGTCGCGACCACGATGGACGCCATCTTCAGAAGGAACGGTGCGCTCATGCGCTCCTCGGCCGCCATGCCCTGCTGCACCTCGTCCACGCCGGACTCGAACACGATCTCGCGCAGAACCAGCTGAAGGGGCCACTTGGTGCGCTTGGTCAGGTAAATAATGGCGGAGAAGTAGCTGTTCCAGTAGCCGACCACGGTGAACAGACCCAGCGTGGCGAGAATCGGGATGCACAGCGGCAGCACGATTTTGAACAGCACCTGAATGTCGTTCGCGCCGTCGATCAGCGCCGCTTCCTCAAGGGACACGGGCAGACCTTCCATATAGTTGCGCATCAGAATCAGGTTGTAGCAGCCCAGCAGACCCGGCAGGATGATCGCCCACAGGCTGTTCAGAAGCCCCAGCGAGCGCATCAGGAAGTAATCCGGAATCATGCCGCCGGAGAAGAACATCGTGATGATCCACAGCGTGGTCATGAACTTGTGGCCGATCATGTCCTTCTTCACCATCGGATACGCGGTCATGATCATGAGTATCATGGAGCACGCCGTGCCGATGACGGCAATGAAGATCGTGTTCCGGTAGCCCGTCCAGATATAGTCGTAGTTCAGAACCATCTTGTACGCGTCAAGCGTCAGTCTCGACGGGAAAAAGTCGAAGTGATTCTTGAGGTACAGGTCGTAGGGCGTGAAGGAGTAAATAATAACCAGCAAAAACGGGACAAAGCAGATCACCGCAAACAGAATGCCAATGATGTAGGCAATCGCGGAAACGCTGATATCGTCCCAGCCCCGCTTCATCCGGGGCTTGTGATATGTGCCCATGCTCTTGTGGCTCATGGCGTGACATCCCTTCGTTAGAGTATGCACAAATGATAGCACTCAGTTTATACTATGTCAACAGTATTTTCTGTAATTTGGGAAACTGACACAAATGTTGACGGAGACCGAATTTCTGCTTATAATATCCGTGAAAAGGGGGTTATTTTATGCTTTCACAGGGCTACACGTTCTGCAATTCGGCCGATTTCGTCCGAAGCGCGCTTCAGAAAAAGGGAACGCTTTCCCGCGCCATTCAGAAGGCGCAGGCACAGGCCGCGCATCTGCGCGAAATGTTTTTTGACACGCCCGCGCGCACAAGCGGCTGGGCACACGATTTCGCGTGCCCCGTCTGCACGACCACGCTGACGTTCGACGCGGACATGGACTATAAGCAGGGCAACGAATTCGTCTGCCCGCACTGCGGCAAGGTTTCCAGCGGCGTGAAGCTGGACGAGGCGTGGGTATATCTGTATCGCTTCGCCGTCGGCGCGAAGCTGGAGGACTGCGCGGTGAGCGCGCTCGCGGGCGACGACGCGTCCTTCGATTTCATCGTGAAGTGCATCGATTTCTATGCCGACCACTACGATCAGTTTCCCGTGCACGGCCACGCGGCCGGCAAGGGCAAGATCATGGGGCAGTGTCTGGACGAGGCCGTGCTGGGCATCGCGTTTTTGAAGGCGCTGCGCCCGTTCCGCGACCGCATTCCAGCGGAAACGCGCGCGCGCTGGTATGAGAAGCTGTTTGCCCCCATGTGCGAGCTTCTGTATCCGCAGACGGGCTTCATCCACAACATTCCCACGTGGCTCATGTGCTTCATCGGCATGACGGGCCTTTTCTTCCACGCGGACGAATGGCTGAACAAGGCGCTCAACAGCGAATACGGCATTCACAACCAGATCGAAAAGGGGTTCACGAAGGACGGCATGTGGCGCGAATGCTCACCCGGCTACCATTATTACACGCTTTCGGCGCTGACGAACTTCTATTCCTTCTACGCCGAGACAAACCCCGCGGACACGGCGTGCGAGACGGTGGAAAAGGCGTTCATCGCGCCGCTAACCCTGTCCTGCGACGGCTGGACGATTCCGGCTCTGAACGACGGCTGGTATCCGCTGCACCTGTCGTCCCTCGTGGTGCAGGCTTCTCGAATCTGGGATCTGCCGGAGCTGGATTGTCAGGTCGAAACCGTGCTCGCGCACATGCCCGAAATCCGTGAAACCGCGGGCTATGTGCTCTTCGCGAAGCCCGAGGAGCACGCGAACGCGCGCGCCGTTTCGCAGCGCGACGTGGTGATGCTTTCGGACACGAACCTCGGCGTGTTCCGCGCGCCCGTGTTCGCAATTCTGAAAAGCGGCGTCATCGAGCGCAGCCACATGCATCAGGATCCGCTCTCGGTCATCCTGCCGCCGTTCGCCGACGACATCGGCACGCCCGGCTACGGCCATCCCATGACGGCCACGTGGTACCGCCGCGGCGTGGCGCATTGCTGCGTGACCGTGGACGGCAAAACGCCGGAGACCGTTTTGAAAACGCATATCTCCCTGACGGACGGCCGCATGAAGGCCGAGGTGGAACCGGGCGAATGGGACGACCTGACGGTCGCGGAGCGCACGCTCTTTGCGCAGGACGGCGGCCTGACCGACGTTTCCCACTTTGAAGCCGCTTCTGCGCACACGTTCGACTGGCTGTTCCATTCGGACGGCAAATGCGAATGCTCGGCGAAGACGATTCCCGCCGAATCCCTCGGAAGCGCCAACGGCTACGAGCATCTTGCGGATGCGCGCGAAATTCAGGCGAACGGTGAAATTGAAATCGCCTTCCATCTGAACGGTCGGACGCTGACGCTGCGCGTGCAGCCCGCCGAGGAACAGCGCTGCTTCCTGTGCACCTCCCCCGGCAACCCCGCGGATCACCGCCGGACGACCGTGCTTTTGCGCGCGCACGGCGCGAAGGCCGAGTTCCGCGTGCACTACACGGAAACGAACTGACGCACCGCGGCGGGAGACCGGCTCTCCCGCCGCCTTTTACAAAAGGAAAGGAACGCACAGCCATGAACGATCACAGCTTTGTTTTCGGAACGCAATACCTGCGCGGCGCGTCGCCCGCAAAAGACCAGTGGGACAGGGATATGGACAGCATGAAGCGGCTGGGCTTCAACACCATCCGCGCGTGGCTGGTATGGAACGCGTGCGAGCGCTATGAGGGCGAAATCGATTTCGACTACATCACCTCCTTTTTAAATTGCGCCCGCGCGCACGAGCTGGACGTGGGGGTTCTGTTTCACATGCATGCCTGCCCGGCGTGGGCGGTAGAAAAATACAGCAAATACTTCTACGTCAGCGAGGACAACCTGCCCTTCGAGCCCGCCGTGCGCGCCAACACGCCCTCCGGCGGCTGGCCGGGGCTGTGCTTTGACAACGACGAGGTGCGCGAGATGGAGGAGCGCTTCATCCGCGGCGTCATCGGCGAAACGTCGAAATACGAAAACGTAGCGTTCTACGAGCCCATGAACGAGCCGCACCAGTGGGTCGACATGACGCGCAGTCCGAACGGCATGTACTGCTACTGCCCGGCGACGACGCGCAAATTCCGCCAGTGGCTGAAGGTGAAATACGGCGACATTTCCGCGCTGAACGCCGCGTGGGGACACTTTTACGGTAGCTTCGACGAGGTGCGCCCGCCGCGCTGGATCTCCGCCTACAGCGATTACACGGACTTCCGCCTGTTCACGATGGACAACGTGGCGGAGGAAATCGCCTTCCGCGCGCGCGTCATCCGCGATTGCGACACGAAGCCCGTGATCGCCCACGCGTGGGGCGGCGGCGCGATTACCTGCGCGCAGCTGGGCGGCATGGCGTTTGACGACTGGAAGAACGCGAAGGTGTTTGACAAGTGGGGCTTCAGCGCCTTTCCCCGGGACGCGAAAAGCGCCTCCACGCTGGCCATGGGCTGCGACGCGACAAGATGCGCCGCGGACGGCAAGGAATTCTGGCAGAGCGAGCTGACCGCGGGCATGTGGGGCACCGGCCTGCATCAGGGCGGGCGCATGGACGACGACACCTTCCTGAACCTGTCGCTGGAATCCATTCGCCACGGCGCGAAGGGGCTCTTGTTCTGGCAGTTCCGCAAGGAGCGCTTCGGCGCGGAATTCGGCGGCTACGCCATGACGGACTACGACGGCGGCCCGACCAACCTGTCGCGCTGCGCCGGCCGGCTCGGCGAAATGCTGAAGCGAAACGGCGACGTGCTGTCCGCGGGCGCGCTGCCCCGGGCGGAGGTGGCCGTGCTGTTCAGCATCCGGTCGTATCTGGCCGTGTGGCTGTCCAACGGGCGGCACGAGAACAAGGCCGCCATCGACGCGGTGAACGGCTATTACCGCGTCCTCTGGGAGGAAAACATTCCCGTGGACATCCTGCACGAGGATTTTTTCGGCGACCTGTCCGGCTACAGGCTGATCATCCTGCCCTGCGCCTGCGCGGTTTCGCCCGCGTTCGCCGAGGCGCTGAAAACGTATATCGCCGGCGGCGGCACGGTGCTGTCCGATCCCTATTTCGGCGCGTTCGATAAGGACATGCAGCTTTCCTACGCCGTGCCGGGCTATGGCTTCGCCGAAATCTTCGGCGCGCGCGAGGACGACATCCGCGAGGGCGATGCCCGCGAAATCGTCTACCGCAGCGAGACGCACCGCGTCACCGGCCTTCTGATGAACGAAACCTTCCGCGACGTCGCCGCCGACGCGCTGGCGACCTACGCGGACGGCACTCCGGCCATCCTCTCCCACAAGTGGGGACGCGGCCGCGCGATTCTGAGCGGTGTGAGCCTTGGCAATTCCTGCGCCGAGGGCGCGCTGATTTCGGACGACATCCTCGCGGACGGCCAGAACCGCCAGAGCACACTCGCCCGGCGCGTCGTGCTCGACCTCTGCGCGGACTGCGGCGTACGGCCGAACCCCTGCGACGCGCCCGGCGTGAAGGCAAGCGTTTACGAAACGGACGACGGCAACGGCTGCGTCATCCTGATCAACAGCGCCGCTGAGCCCGCCGAGGGCCGCGTGCGCCTGAACGCATCCTACGCCGCGTGCTCGGAGGAGCTGGGCGCGCCGCACGCGTCCCTCGCGGACAACGCGCTGCGCTTCCGCCTTGCGCCCCACGAGAGCGCCGTCGTCCGGCTGCTCGCGAAGCGCTAATTCCTTCGCCCGAAAATACACACCCCGGGAGGATTCTTCTTCATGATGTTCATACCGGTTGCGATTCTTTCCATCGGCAATGAGGACGACCGCGCGTTTATGGTTCGGCTGTATGTGGACTACCGCTGGCTGATGTACAAGGTGGCGCTGAGCGTCGTTCGGGAGCCGCAGCTCGCGGAGGACATGGTTTCGCAGACCCTCTGTGAAATGATCGATAATCTTGAAAAAATTCGCGCGGTAGACTGTTGCAAACTGAGGGGATATATCGTCTCTTTTGTCAGGAACGTCTCCGTCGACTTCGTGCGCAAGCGAGACCGGCAGGGAAAATACCTTTTCCTCACCGGCGAGGAAGCCGAGGTGGCGGCTGAGGATTCCGTGGACGAGAATCTGATCCGCACGGCGGAGATCGACGCGCTGAAGAGAGGGCTTGCGCGCCTTTCGGAAAACGACCGGCTGCTGCTGACGATGAAATACTTCGACGGATTGTCGGATGAGGAAATCGCCGCGCGGCTCGGCGTCGCCAAGGCGAGCGTTCGAACCTATCTCATGCGCGCCCGAAACCGGCTGTGCCAGCGGCTGAAGGAGGATGAACTTCTATGAAGAGCACGATTCAGGCTCCCAAATCCCGCGAAGAGCTGGACGAGGAACTGACGGCGCTGAAGCTGAAAATCGCGCTTCAGGAATATCAGGCGGAATCGCTTGAGGCGGTTCTGGCGGAAACCGGCGACGACCCCTCCGCGCGGGAGCGCCTTGCGCGCGCCGAAAAGCCGACCATCCGCCGCCTGAACCGCCGCCTTCGCCGCCGAAGCCTTCGCCGCTTCGCCGTCCGAACGCTTCCCAAGGCCGGACGAGCCGCCGCCTGCCTGATTCTGGTTTTCTACATCGGCCTTACCGTCGCGGTCGCCACGGTGCAGAGCGTGCGCGTAGACCTGATGCGGTTCTTCGTGCGCATCGACGGCGGGCAGGCCTCCTTCGGCTTCGAAACCTCCGACGACCATCTGGACGTGCCGTCCGGCTGGAACGGTTACTACTACCCCAGCTATATCCCCGACGGCTACGTGCTGACGGGCGTGTTTGACGATTCCGTCGTCTATCAGAACCGCGCGGGCACCGAGCTGCGCTTCTGCGACAGCGGCCCGGACGCAAGGTGGACGGTGGACACCGAAAACGCGGAAATCGAGTCCGTGACGATCAACGGCAAGCCCGCCGTGCTGATTCGCAAGGGCATCTGGACGACGATCGTGTGGAGCGTCGACAGCCGCTGCCTGATCGTGGACTGCGCGGGCACAAAGGACGCGGCGATGACTATCGCCCAAAGCGTCGTCATGGTCCGCAAATAGCCCTCGCCTTCGCTCCCCCGCCCGGGGAGCGATTTTTTTCAAAGGGTTCTCGAAAAAATTTTTCAAAAAAGTGTTGCAGCCGGCCGGGACGTGTCGACTTTCTATATGGATCGAGTCCATACGGAGAAAAGAGGTCGATGCCTATGCGCGGATAAAGCGCTTCCCCACGAACCCAACACAAGCCAATATTCGGGAGGGATATTCATGAAAAACAGAAATCGATCCGGTTGGATTGCCATTGCACTCATTACCGTCATCGCGCTGGCCGGCGTGCTCGTGATTCGCCAGCGCAGCACCGGAACCGCCGCGCAGGCCGCCGGCAGCAAAGACGTGGTGGAAAAGCGCATCCAGCACGACGACCCCGCCCCGGCCACGCCCATTCCGGTTGACCTTTCCAAGAACTCGGAAACCCACTACGTGCGGATCGACGGCAACGCGGTCTACGACGCGTACATCTCCAACCCGAAGGCCGCGTCCGTGCCCTGCCCCGTCGTGAAGCCCCTGAACCTGTACAGGCGCAAGGAGCAGGTGTGCTCGCTACTCGGCGCGGACTTCATTTCCGACTGGACGACCCGTCAGGCCGAGGATGACGGCGCTTCCCTCACCATCAAAACGGAGGATGGCGCGCGAATCAGCGCAGGCTCGCGCGGAATTCTGGTATGCAAGACGAAGTTCGGGCACGACGCGGAGATTCTGCCGGTCAACGTGTTTGAAAAAATCTACGCGTACCCCGAAACGGACTTCTCGTGGGGCAGCCGCGAATCGTGCGTCCAGAACGCGCAGAGCGTCTTTCAAAAGCTGGGCGTCGACGTCGTCGGCAGCAAGACCGTGGCCGTCACCACCGCGGTGTACGAGAAGCGCTATCAGGAAAACCTGCCCCTCTGGGAAGCGGAGAAGGCGGCGGGTATCCATGTGTTCGTCCGCGATCATATCGACTGCGAGGACGACGAGCTGTTCTACGTCGTGAACCTTCAGCAGCGTCTCGGCGAACTCCCCGTCTACAACTACGCCCCGGTCTCCGGCTTCTTCGGCGCTTCCATAAATCCCACGGACATCTACGCCATCTACAGCCGCCACGGGCTGGAAGCCGTGAACTGCTCCTCCCTCTACGAGGTGCAGGCGCCCGGCGAAACCCGCAAGGTGATCAGCTTTGAAAAGGCCGTGCAGACGTTCTCCGATTACGTCAACGGCGATCTTCAGGCGAGCGAAGCCATGCGAATCGTCTATGTGGGTCTGGAATACATCCCGGACAGCTCCATGTACGAATCCGGCGACCTCGCCGTCATGCGTCCCTACTGGATCTTTCGGGTCGAAATTCCGGAAGCCAACCGGCTGGACGCGGCCATTCTCGACTATTGCATCGACGCGGAAACCGGAGAGGTGCTGTAACCCTACCCGGGAGCCGCTGCGGAACCCAGCTCCGCAGCGGCTCCCCTTTTGTTGTTTGATGCGCGAAAGCGAATATGCGTTGTAGCTGATTTTTTTTGCGGATTCCGCATTTTTTTCAGCTACAAGAGTCCTTTCCATTGCGGACATGAAAGAAAGTGCGGATTTTCCTTGACAATTTACATTCTTCTGGTATAATAAGCGGGCAATGAAGGAAAGCAGTAGGCTGATTTTCGCGCGCAGAGAGCCGCCGGTGGGTGCGAGGCGGCGGCGAGGTTGGCTGAACTCATTCCGGAGCATCCCCATGGTGCGGGCGGAGGCCCCCGATACAGGGCAAAGAGGCGGATCCTGCCGGATCAAAAAGAGTGGTACCGCGCGGCTTTGTTGCCGCGTCTCTTTGGCAGGAGGCGTTTTATTTTTTTATAAAGGGTGATAAGCCAAGATGAGCAAGTATCCGGAGTACAATCCCAAGACCATCGAGAAAAAGTGGCAGGATCACTGGGACGAGACGGGCTGCCTGAATGCCGAGGCGAGCCACGAAAAGCCGAAGTTTTACCCGCTGATCGAGTTCCCCTATCCGTCCGGCGCGGGTCTGCACGTGGGTCATCCGCGTTCCAACACGGCCATGGACATCATCGCCCGCAAGCGCCGCATGGAGGGCTACAACGTGCTGTTCCCCATCGGCTACGACGCGTTCGGCCTGCCCACGGAGAACTTCGCCATCAAAAACAAGATTCATCCCGCCATCGTCACCAAGACGAACGTGGATCATTTCCGCGAGCAGCTGAAGCGGCTGGGCTTCTCCTTCGACTACACGCGCGAGATCAACACCACCGACCCCAAGTATTACAAGTGGACGCAGTGGATTTTCCTCAAGCTCTTCGAGCACGGTCTGGCCTACAAGAACGAGATGCCCATCAACTGGTGCACCAGCTGCAAGGTGGGTCTGGCGAACGAAGAGGTCGTCGGCGGCGTGTGCGAGCGCTGCGGCGGCGAGGTCGTGCGCAAGGTCAAGAGCCAGTGGATGCTGCGCATCACCGCCTACGCGCAGAAGCTCTTAGACGGTCTGGACGAGGTGAACTTCATTGAGAAGGTCGCCACCCAGCAGCGCAACTGGATCGGCCGCAGCGAGGGCGCGGAGGTCGACTTCACGCTGACCACCGGCGACAAGCTGCGCGTGTTCACCACTCGCCCGGACACGCTGTTCGGCGCGACCTACATGGTTATCTCCCCCGAGCATCCATTAGTAGAGAAGTATAAGGACCGCATCGCCAACTACGACGAAATCGCCGCCTACCGCGAAGCCGCGGCGCGCAAGAGCGATTTCGAGCGCACGGAGCTGAACAAAGACAAGACCGGCGTGGAGATCAAGGGTCTGCGCGCCATCAATCCCGTCACCGGCACGGAGATTCCCGTGTGGATTTCCGACTACGTGCTGATGGGCTACGGCACCGGCGCGATCATGGCCGTGCCCGCGCACGACGAGCGCGACTGGGCGTTCGCCGCCAGGTTCGGCCTGCCGATCATCGAGGTCGTCGCGGGCGGCAACGTGCAGGAAGCCGCCTACACCGACATTCAGAGCGGAACCATGGTCAACTCCGGCTTCCTCAACGGCCTGAGCGTGAAGGAAGCCAAGAAGACCATCATCGAATACCTGCAGGAGAAGGGTCTGGGCGAGCGCAAGGTCAACTTCAAGCTGCGCGACTGGGTGTTCTCCCGCCAGAGGTACTGGGGCGAGCCGATCCCGCTGGTGAAGTGCGACTGCTGCGGCTGGGTTCCGCTGCCCTATGACCAGCTTCCGCTGAAGCTGCCGGACGTTGAAAACTACGAGCCCACCGACGACGGCGAGAGCCCGCTGGCCGCCATGACCGACTGGGTGAACACCACCTGCCCCAAGTGCGGCGGGCCCGCGAAGCGCGAGACCGACACCATGCCGCAGTGGGCGGGCTCCAGCTGGTACTTCCTGCGCTATATCGACCCGCACAACGACAGCGAACTGGCCTCGATGGAGGAACTCAAATACTGGCTGCCCGTCGACTGGTACAACGGCGGCATGGAGCACACCACGCTGCACCTTCTGTACAGCCGCTTCTGGCACCGCTTCCTGTATGACATTGGCGTGGTTCCCACAAAGGAGCCATACATGAAGCGCACCAGCCACGGCATGATTCTCGGCAGCAACGGCGAGAAGATGTCCAAGTCCCGCGGCAACGTTATCAATCCCGACGACGTGGTGGACGAAATCGGCGCGGACGCGTTCCGCATATACGAGATGTTCATGGGCGCGTTCGATCAGGCCATCCCGTGGCAGACCGACGGCGCGCGCGGCTGCCGCCGCTTCCTCGACCGCGTGTGGAAGCTGATGGACATGATGACCGACGAAAAGGGCGTCTCCAGGGATATGGCCTACGACGTGCACACCTGCATCAAGAAGGTCTCTGAGGACTACGAGCGCATGAAGTACAACACCGCCATCTCCGCGATGATGACGCTCGTGAACCAGTTCTACGCCAGGGGCAGCGTCACCAGAGGCGAAATGCGCGTGCTGCTTCAGCTTTTGAACCCCGTCGCGCCCCATATCACCGAGGAAATCAACGAGCTGTGCGGCTTTGGCAGCGAGCTCGTGCGCGCCCCGTGGCCGCAGTACGACGAGAAGGCGCTGGTAAAGGACGAGGTCGAAATCGCCGTGCAGGTGAACGGCAAGGTGCGCGGCCGCGTCATGGTGCCCAGCGACCTCACCCGCGACGCCGCCAACGACTTCTTCGCCGCCAACGAGGAAACCCGGAAGCTGCTCGCCGGCCTGACCGTCAAGCGCATGGTCTACGTCCCCGGCCGCCTTCTGAACGTGGTCGTGTAATCCCCCTATCCTCTCCCCCCGCCCGCAGCTCTTCGCCGCGGGCGGGCTTCTTATACGCGTTCGAACTGTATATATTAAAAAAGTTTTAATATTTTCATATTCCAATGACACCGCTTCCATTTTCGTATATAATAAAAACATTCTTATAATGAAGGGCGGCGTTTCCATGAAAAAATGCATCTCTTTCGCGCTGGCGCTTCTCCTGGCGCTGAGCTGGTCGGCCTGCGCGTATAACTACGATTTCCTGCTGGTCGTGGACACCTCCGGCAGTATGGACGGCACGCCCATTTACGTGCTGCGCGAAGCCGCCGGAAAATTGATCGACGACGTGGCGGATCAGTCCGCCGACTCAAACATCGCGCTTGAGGAGTTCAATACAAACGCGCAGATACTTCAGCGCTTTATCCCCGCGGGAAGCGGCCGCTACAGCCTCCTGACCGCCGTGGATCGACTGAACGCGGGCGGCAGAACGCAAATCGACGCGGCGCTGTCCCTTGCGAAAAGCACCGTGGAGCGTCAGCTGAGTACGTACCGCAATCGGAAAATCTGCGTCATTGTGATGAGCGACGGCCTCCCTACCTGTGACGTGGACAAAGCCTACAATCAGGCCGATCGGCTCAAACTCGTAAACGGCGCGGACGTGTACACCGTCGGCTTCTTCCATAACCTCACTAGCTCGGAGCGCCTGATGTGCGAAGAGATTCTGCGCACCATCGCCAGCGACAAGACCAAGTACTTCGTGGTCAACAACCCGGAGGACTTCGGCCTCATCTTCGCCGACATCTCCGAGATCATTCTGGAATCCGGCAAGATCATCATCTGGCTGGAGGGCGACGCGGATATTTCCATCGATTATAACGGCGAGGTGCTGAACCGCAGCAACAACCGCACCTCCTTCGGCACCATGCAGACGGAAGGACGCTCCAACGAGCGCAAGGTTCTGCGTCTCGATCCCGCGAATCTCTACGACGTGGACATCTTCGGAAACGGCAGCGGCTATGTGAACTACACCATCAAATACCCGGACGCCAACGGCGAGCACACCGACACCCGAAAAATCGTCGGCATGCCCGTGTCCGCGGGACTCCACGCCACCACGAACACCAGGCAGACAGGCACCACCACCATCAACGCCAACGGCAAGGACTTTACCGCCGCCCGCGGCGAAAGACACGTATACCACGAAACCAGCCTGCCCATCTCCTCCTACTCGGGAAACCTCGCCGTCACCGCCAGTTCGTACTATGAGAAGAACAACCCGCCCGTATACCCCAGCCGCGTCATCGACGGCAAGGACACCACCTCGTGGGACGCGTGGGGCGAGCATGAAAACGCGTGGATCAAGCTCTCCGCCACGGACGGCTACGACTATCTCATCGAGGGCTTCACCATCGTGAACGGCAAGGGCGTAAACAAGAAGAGCATGGAATACTGGTATAAGAACTCCCGCGTGAAGGATCTCAGCGTGTACGTGGACGACCAGTACATCAGCAGCTTCACCCTGACGGACGACCGCACGCCCCAGCGCATCGACTTCCCGCAGGCCGTCGTGGGAAGCAGCGTCCGAATCCAGATCGACACCGTATACAAGGGAAAAAGCTACAAGGACAAAAACTACGGCGTGTGCATCGCCGAAATCGAGCTCTTCTAAAAAGACCGGCTGCCGCGTCCCTCCGCGCGGCAGCCGAATGCGTATGACGGAAAGGATATTCCTATGAAAAAGCTTCTGTCCATCCTGCTCGTCCTCCTGCTCTCCTGCGGTGCCCTCGCGGAGCATATGGGCGCTCCCTATGAATTCCGGGAAAGTCATGTCACTGCCGCGCGCATCGCCTCCGGCGTGACGGAAATCGCCGAGGGCGCGTATTACTATTGCAAGGAGCTGAAAACGCTGGAGGTTCCCGCCACCGTAACGAGAATCGGCGACTACGCCTTCGATCACTGCGAGAACCTGACCGAGCTCACCATCCCGAACAGCGTGCGCGAAATCGGCGAATGCGCGTTCAACTATTGCATGCGAATCGCCAGCCTTGACCTCGGAAACGGCGTGAAAACCTTGGGCAGCTACGCCTTCTCCTGCTGCTTCTCCCTCCGGCAGGCAACCATCCCCCAGAGCGTAACCAGCATCGGCGACTACGCCTTCTATAACTGCCGCGCGCTCGATACGCTCTATATCTATGGCAGCGTGAAATCCATCGGCACCGCCGCCCTCGAAGGCTGCCCCCGCCTCACCGTCTATACCCCCGCCACATCCTTCGCCGCCGCCTACTGCACCCAGAACGGCATCAAATGGGTGGCGATTGAGGAGCCGGAAGTCCCCGCGCTTGTAGAATGCAACATCTATGGAACCAGTCATCAGTATGAATTTATTCCCTCTGACCTACATCCACACGGAGAATTCAAATGCGCATGCGGTGCGGTCATCGAAAATGACATCATTAAAAGCCTGAGCTGCTGTCAATGCGGCTATCACGCATGGGGCGCGCCGCAGCACGTTGGAAATCTCCGATATAAACAGGTCTGCACGAGAGGATGTGGCGCTACCAGAGATGTGACCGCTCCTGCTCAGCAGCTCGCGGCGGATAAATTCATTCAAAACGTGATTTATGATCGAGGAAGAGTATCTTATATTCCAAGATCAGACAAAAGCGATAGCATACGCGACTATTCTGTTGCCGTCCTGTGCAATGGAACTTGGAAGCTTGTGGCAGAAGCTTCTTCCGATTATGGCAGTCTGCATGAGCTGCGCCATAATTGGGAAACATTCGAGAAGAAGTATAAGTACCTGTATAATGCAACCGACGTCGGTATCATGTATAAAACCATCGTCGGTTTACACCTTGATTCATTCCCCGGCAGTTTTA
>SFHK01000043.1 GCA_004556395.1 Clostridiales bacterium | reverse complement strand
AAAGGACATGATTCGCCGTTCCCATACGGAAGAAATCGCAAAAAACCTCCCCAACGCCACGGCACTATTCCTTCCCGGCAACCACTTCGTCGCGGCCGGAAACCCGGAAGCCTTCAACGCGGCGGTGCTGGATTTTCTGAAGGGATAATGGATAGCGGCTTCGCGCACTGACGCTCGCGGATACGAAGAGAATTTTCTGCCATCAGCTGAGCGCAGGCGGAAGGTCTTTGAACAGGTTTCGGATCGCGTCGTCGATCGTCGTTTCGATGCGGAGGATTTTTTCGGAGTCGGCGGTCGTTACGGAGAAGCGAACGCCGTCGCGGAAGAGAAATTCGTACAGCGTTTCCTGCTTTTGCGGGAAGATGGTTTGCGTGTAAAAGTAGGGAACGCTGGTGGAAATGGAGCGCTCGCGGTGCTGAGTCCAGCATTCGGGTTCGCTGCTTTTGGTCTCGAATTCGGCAATGAATTTGATCAGATAGGGCGTAAGTACGTTGTGGTCGGCGTTGATGACGTATTGCACGTTCCAGTCTGCGGCGTTGTTCGAGGTTGTAAAGAGAAGAAAATCGCCAGTGCCCTGATAGACGCGGCAGGTATCCTGCGCGGCGACGAGGGGCAGGGTGGAATCGAGAAGCGCTTGCGCGTCCTCTGCCGAAAGAGAAGGCGCGGCGGAAGCGGTGATTCCCGGAAACTCGCCTTCGAAGGATATGGAGACAACGCCGAGGGCTTCAAGCGCGGCGGAAAGGCGATCGTCAGCCGATTCCGCGGCGGCGGTGAACAGGCCGGACGGGAGAAACAGGAGAACGAGAAGCAGGCATAGGTAATGTATGGGAACCTCCTTGTAATGGCTTTTTGTCGAGGGCGGCATCGTTGGCGGGGTATTCTTGAAAGCGCGTTTTTCACGCAAGGGTCACCGTTCTTCGCCGAGGGCGGCAAAGGTGATTTGGATATGGCGTTTGGCGCGGAAGAGGTAGACGTGGATGGAGGACGGAGACAGGCGCAGGATCCGGGCGATTTCGGCGCGGGATTTACCGGACAGGCGCAGGCGGACGATGGTCTGCTCGCGCGGCGGGAGGGCGGAGAAGGCGGCGCGGAAGCGTGCGCGGAGAGTGGCGCGGGCAGCGTCGTCCTCGGCCGGAGCGGGCGGGGGCTCGTTTTCAAGGCGCTCCTGCTGGCGCGCCTGTGCGCCCGCCTTTCGCAGGGCGTCGACGGACGCGTTCTGGACGCTGCGCAGAATATAGTCCTCGGCGTCCTGCACGTGCTTCATATACTGAAGCGCCCGCCCCAGCATGGCCGTCCGATAGCGGGTAAACAGCTCGTCGATCAACGCCTCTTCTTCTCCGGTCATCGGTATATACCTCCCTGCAAGATTGAACGAAATAAATCGAATTTCGTTCCGTATTTCAGTGAAAATGAATATGGGGTTTCACGTATATGAAAACGTATCAGAGGGCTATGCTGTGACGGTTGCTGCAAAAATTAACATGACGGACGGCGAAGTTGGCAGGGATTTTTGAAAAGGTTTCTGCGGACGCGATAAATAAACATCAAACTGAAATCAGCCAATTCACTTTTGTAAAATAATTGCAATGAATGTAAGGTGGGCGGTATTTGTTCGTTTCTTATAGTGTAAAATGGTGGCAGCAGTCACTGCCTTTTGAAAAGGGAGGAATCATCGTGAAGAAGAAGCTGGCTGCGGCGCTGCTGGTGGTGCTGGTAATGGCGAGCATGGCTACGGCGTATGCGCGCGTTGGGTGGAGTTACTGGGTAGACTATCCGGATGGATCGACCGAGCTTGTCGACCCTGCGGATTTCGCTAACGGTGGCTGGGGCGACGGCGAGCTGGGGGACGAAAGCATTCCGTTGTACGCGCTGTGCGGACTGGCGGCGATTGCCGCGGTGGGCGCGGTTGTGATGCACAAGAAGCGTCAGCGCGTTGGATGAGGTTTTTTGAAAAGGGAGGAATCATCGTGAAAAGGAAGCTGGTTGCGGCGGTGCTCATGGTGCTGCTGGCGTTCGGCATGATTTCTGCGTTGGCGGGCGGCCAATGGGTTGTCAATCCGGTTACGGGAGACGAAGAGCTGGTCTTTGATATGGAGGATGACTGGGGCAACGGTGAACTTGGGGATGAGAGTATTCCGTTGTATGCGCTGTGCGGGCTCGCGGCGATTGCGGCGGCGGGTGCGGTTGTGATGCATAAGAAGCGGCAGCGCGTTGGATGAGGTTTTTGAAAGGGAGGAATCATCGTGAAGAAGAAGCTGGCTGCGGCGGTGCTCATGGTGCTGCTGGCGTTCGGCATGACTTCTGCGCTTGCGGACCGGGCGGCTGGGGCGAATGGATCATCGATCCGAGGACGGGAGAGGAAGTTTTCTCCTTCGTGCCGCAGGACTGGGGCAACGGTGAACTTGGGGATGAGAGTATTCCGTTGTACGCGCTGTGCGGGCTGGCGGCGATTGCCGCGGTGGGCGCGGTTGTGATGCACAAGAAGCGGCAGCGCGTTGGATGAGGTTTTTTGAAAGGGAGGAATCATCGTGAAGAAAAAGCTGGCTGCGGCGCTGCTGGCGGTGCTGATAATGGCGAGCATGGCCACGGCGTATGCGCGCGTTGAATGGGGCTACTGGGTAGATGGGCCGGATGGTTTCTATCTTGAAGACCCTGCAAATCACGCCAACGACGGCTGGGGAAACGGCGAGCTGGGGGATGAGAGCATTCCGTTGTACGCGCTGTGCGGGCTGGCGGCGATTGCGGCGGCGGGCGCGGTTGTGATGCACAGGAAGCGGCAGCGCGTCGGGTGAACGAATTTCTGAAGGATGACAGGCGGTTTCTGCCCTGCGGGGGCGGGAGCCGTCTGTTTCTTTTGGCGGATTTTTTTCTGGATTCATGGAAGGAGATGCGGAAATTCGGAGGTCTGGTGCGGGGTTCCGGGGGCGTTCCGCTTCGCGCAGCGGCGAAAGTCGGCTTCGGGGCGGCGGGAAATGTCCGTTGTGGGCAAAAAAGAGGAAAAAAATTTCGCCAGCATATGGAAAGTTTATTAAGTTTCGGGTATAATAGATGTAGTCACCGGAGTATATATGGCAGGGAGTGATCGATATCATGAGAAGGAAACAGATGATCGCGATGCTGCTGGCCGGCGGGCAGGGCTCGCGGCTGGGGCTTCTGACGAAGGTCATGGCGAAGCCGGCGGTACCGTTTGGAGGCCGATATCGCATCATAGACTTTCCGCTGTCCAATTGCACGAATTCCGGCATCGATACCGTGGGCGTGCTCACGCAGTATCAGCCATTGGAGCTGAACAGCTACATCGGCTCCGGTCAGCCGTGGGACCTTGACCTTTCCGGCGGCGGCGTGTTCGTGCTGCCCCCGTATGTGAGCGGCAGCGAGGGGCGCTGGTATTCCGGCACGGCGAACGCCATTTATCAGAACATGTCGTTCATCGAGCAGTACGACCCGGAATACGTGCTCATCCTTTCCGGCGACCACATTTACAAGATGGACTACAGCCTGATGCTGGACGCGCACATTCGCAAGAACGCGGACATCACCATCGCCGTGCGTCCGGTGCCGTGGAAGAACGCGTCGTCGTTCGGCATCATGAACGCCGACGAGGACGGGCGCATCTTTGAATTTGAGGAGAAGCCGAAGGAGCCCAAGAGCAATCTGGCGTCGATGGGCGTGTACATATTCACATGGTCGATGCTGAAGAAGTACCTCACCGAGGACAACGCGAACCCGGAAAGCGACAACGACTTTGGAAAGAACATCATTCCGGCGATGCTGAAGGACGGCCGCCGGCTGTACGCCTACGCCTTTGAGGATTACTGGAAGGACGTGGGCACGATCGCGAGCCTGTGGGAAGCGCACATGGATCTTCTGAAGCAGCCGCCGGAGTTCAACCTGAACGACCACCGCTGGCCGATCTACGCGCGCACGCCCGTGATGCCGCCGCACTACGTGGGGCCGGAGGCGAAGGTGAACAACTGCCTGATTACCGAGGGCTGCGAAATCTACGGCGAGGCGCGCGGCAGCGTGCTGTTCGCGGGCGTGACCATTGAAAAGGGCGCGCTGGTGGAGGACAGCGTGATCATGCCGGGCTGCCGCGTGCGTGCGGGCGCGGTGATTAGGCGCGCCATCGTGGCGGAGCAGTCGGTGATCAGCAGGGATTGCGTCGTGGGCGCGAGCGAGGGCGGCATTGCGCTCATCGGGCAGCAGACGACGCTGCCGGAGGGCTATGTGGTCAGACCCGGCGAGCAGGTGTCGGGCGATACGCTGAAGGAGGATGCTTGATATGAAGGACGTAATGGGCATCATTTACACTTCGCGCGAGGAGCTGAGCCTGCGCGAGCTGACGAGCAAGCGCTCGGTGGCGGCGCTGCCGGTGGCGGCGCGCTATCGGCTGGTGGACTTTCTGATTTCCAGCATGGTGAACAGCGGCATCCGCAACGTGGGCGTTTTGATGCAGGGCAATTACCATTCGCTGATGGATCACCTGAAGACCGGCAAGGCGTGGGATCTGCACACGCGCAACAACGGCCTGTTCCTGCTTCCCGTGTTCGGGGGCGACGGAAACGGCGCCTACGCGGGCATTCTGGACGCGCTGCGCGCGAACGTGGACTATCTGCGCCGCTCCCAGCAGGAGCTGGTGCTTCTGTGCGGCGGCAGCACGATTTTCAACGCCCGCTTTGACGACATGATTCAAAGGCACGCGGATTCCGGCGCGGACGTGACCGTGATGTACACGCGCTACGACCCGCTGACGTTCGATCATTCGTCCTCCGCCTCCACCGCGAGGTCGTTTTTGAGCGTGAACGCGGACGGCTGGGTGAACGACATCGAAATCAATCCCAACGCCGTGAGCTATCCCAACATGTTCGCGGACGTGGTGATCATCAAGCGCACGCTGCTGATGCATCTGGCGGATCAGGCGCTGTCGCACGGACAGCACGACCTGATGCGCGACATTTTGCAGGGCTATGTGCGAAACGGCATGATGCGCGTGAAGGGCTATGAGTTCAAGGGCTACTGCCGCCAGATTTCCACCATCAAGGCGTATTACCGCGTGAACATGGATCTGCTCGACCCCGCCGTGCGGCACGAGCTGTTCGGCGCGAACCCGGTGTACACCAAGACGCGCGACGAGGCGCCCGCGCGGTATCTGCCCGGCGCGCAGGTGGTCAATTCGCTGGTGGCGGACGGCTGCATCATCGAGGGCACGGTGGAGGACTGCGTGCTGTTCCGCGGCGTTCGCGTGGCGAGGGGCGCGCACATCAGGGGCTCCATCCTGATGCAGGACTGCGACATCGGTGAGAAGGTAGAGCTGGAAAACACCATCCTCGACAAGAACGTGACCATGCTCAGCGGCAAGCGCCTGATCGGCGAGAAGCAGTATCCCATCGTCGTGGGCAAGAACGTGACGCTGTAAAGAAAATTCCGACCCCAAAGGAGGGAACCGCATGAAGATTCTGTTTGCCGCTTCCGAATGCGTGCCGTTTGTAAAAACCGGCGGTCTGGCGGACGTGATGGGCGCGCTGCCCAAGGCGCTGGCGCGCGAGGGCGCGGACGTGCGCGTGATTCTGCCGCTGTACCGCGCCATCGACGCGGGCGTGCGCGAGAAGCTGGAGCACGTTCTGTATTTCTATATCAACCTTGGCTGGCGCCGCCAGTATGTGGGCATTGAAAAGCTGGAGCGCGACGGCGTGGTTTATTATTTCGTGGACAACGAGCAGTACTTCGGCCGCGACTATATCTATGGAAGCGGCGAGGACGAGGGCGAGCGGTTTGCCTATTTCTGCAAGGCCGTGCTGGAATCGATTCCCAAGATCGACTTTGTGCCCGACGTTCTGCACTGCCACGACTGGCAGACCGGCCTGATTCCCGTGCTTCTGAAGGCGCAGTACGCGCCGCTGCCGCTGTATCAGGACATCAAGACCGTGTTCACCATTCACAATCTGCAATTCCAGGGGCTGTACCCGATTGCGCGCACGGAGGAGCTGCTTTCGCTGGGCGACTGGGCGTACACGCCGGATAATCTGGAATTCTACGGCCAGTGCTCGTTCATCAAGGGCGGACTGGTGTTTGCCGACCGCATTACCACCGTCTCCCCCACTTACGCGCAGGAAATCCTTACGCCCTATTACGGCGAGCGGCTGGACGGGCTGCTGCGCGCGCGCAGGGACGTGCTGAGCGGCATCCTGAACGGCATCGACACGACCGAGTACAACCCGGCGACCGACCCGCTGATCGAGGCGAAATACGACGCGGACACGCTCGAGAAGAAAAAGGAAAACAAGCGCGCGCTTCAGCGCGAGCTTGGGCTGAACGTGGACGAGCACGCGCCGCTGATCGGCATGGTGAGCCGCCTCTCCGCGCAGAAGGGGCTTGACCTCGTGGATCGCGTGCTGGACGGCATCATGAACACTGGCTGCCAGCTGGTGGTGCTGGGCATGGGCGAAAGCCGCTATACCGACCTGTTCGGCTGGGCGCAGTGGAAGTACGCCGGAAGGCTCGCCGCCAGCTTCCAGATGAACCACCGGCTGGCGCATCACATCTACGCGGGCGCGGATTTGTTCCTGATGCCCTCGATGTTTGAGCCGTGCGGGCTTTCGCAGCTGATTTCCCTCAGGTACGGCACGCTGCCCATCACCCGCGAGACCGGCGGCCTGCGCGACACCGTGCTTTCCTACAACGAATACACCGGCGAGGGCAACGGCTTTACCTTCTTCAATTACAACGCGCACGACATGCTGCACGTGGTGGAACGCGCCGCGGGCATCTATTACCGCCAGCCGGACGTGTTCAAGATGCTGGCCGCGCGCGCGATGAAAGGCGAATACGGCTGGGATCAGTCCGCGAGGAAGTATCTGGCGCTGTATGAAGGTCTGACCGGGCTGAAGACCCGACTTCCGGAAATGGTTGTGGCGGAGCCAGAGACAAAGCAGGAATCCGGAAGCGCGGCGGAGAATCCTTCCGATTTGGAGATCGTCGTTTCCGAAGCGCCTGTGAAGGAGAAAAAGCCGCGCAAGCCGCGCGCGAAGAAACCATCCGAAGGCACGGAAACGACCGAAAAACCCGCGAAACGCAGGACGAAGAAAACGGAGGAAACGGACAAATGAAAAAGGCAATGATCGGCTATCAGATCTATTCCGCGCGCGAGGACGCGGAGAAGGATCTTTTCGGCACGCTGAAGAAAATCGCGGAAATGGGCTATGACGGCGTGGAGTTTGCCGGATTCTATCACTACACGGTGGACGAGATTAAAAAGGCGCTCGAGGAAAGCGGCCTTGTGGCCATCTCCGCGCACGTGCCGCTGGCTGAAATCGAAAAGGATATGTTCAAAACCATTTCCGACTATAAGGCCATCGGCTGCAAGTACATCGCCGTGCCCTATACCGACGACGAGTGCCGTCCCGGCGGCCCCCGCTTCGCCGAGACCATCCGCAACATCTACAAGTTCGGTCGCCTGTGCCGCGAGGCCGGCATCCAGCTGCTGTACCACAACCATGATTTCGAGTTCACCAAGATTTCCGGCATGTACGGACTGGACTTCCTCTATGAAGCCGTCGACGCATGCACGCTGAAGACCGAAATCGATACCTGCTGGGTGAAGTACGCCGGCGAGAACCCCGCCGAGTACGTGAAGAAGTACGCCGGACGCTGCCCGGTGGTGCACCTGAAGGACTATGTGGGCGTGAAGGGCGGCAAAACTCCCTACGCGCTGATCGGCATGGAGGATACCTCCGCCAAGCCCGACGAGATCGCGTTCGAGTTCCGTCCCGTCGGCCACGGCTGCCAGAACATTCCGGAGATCGTCGAGGCCGGTCTCGCGTCCGGCGCGGAATGGTTCATCGTGGAGCAGGATCTCTCCGTCGGCCGCACGCCGCTGGAGGCCTGTAAGATGTCCATCGACTACCTGAAGTCCATCGGCATGTAAAACATGCCTGCCCCGGGGAAGCCGGGGGCGCGTCGCTCCCCCGGCACCCCCTCAACCGGCCTGCCGAAACTCGGCGGGTTGGTTTTTCATGCCCGGAGCAACGGATGAAGCCGGTTGCGGTTTTCGGCGGCCTGTGGTAAGATGGAGCGGAACGAAACGGCAGGGAGGTTAATCGCATGAGCCTTTTGCGTTTTTTCAGGAAGAAAAAAGCTGAGCTGTCCGACGAACAGAAGAAAGAAAATAAAATGTGGGCGCTGTGGGAGGAAGAACGCGCGGAATCGCCCTATCAGGAGCTGATGACCTATCAGAGCGAGGTCAACAACGGCGGGCACGACCAGTATTTCCTCAACGTTGGAAACACGGGCGATTTGCAGAAGGAAATGGCGAGCCTGGAAACCGTCCTGTCCGAAAAGCTGCAAGGAAATCTGCGGGAGGCATATCAGGCATACCTTGCGCTGACCGAGAAGGAATCGGATGAGAAAGCGGAAGCCGCGCTGGAACAGTGCGACGATGTGTTTTTTGAAAATGAAGAGGAAATCAACCGCGCATTGAAGGAATATGCAGACAGGATGGTATTATAGCGGTTTCAATGTCCGAATGTGGATTGCGAGTGTACATTGGGCGAATCTTTCTCAACCGACCCGTTCGAGATTCGGCGGGTCGGTTTTTCATGCCCGGCGCGACGGATGGGGCGTTGCGTTTTGGGTCGGGCTGTGGTAAGATGGACGGGAAATCGGGATTGGGAGGAACGGGGACGATGAACGCGAAGCGGGGTTCCGTAAAGGTCATGAAGGAAGCGCTGGTTCTGACCGCGGCGGTGGCGATTATCGCGGCGGCGGTATACTTTTTTCTGATGCCCAGCCACACGTCCGTCAGCAGCATTTCCGGCCTTGGCATCGTGCTGTCCAACTTTGTGCCGCTTCCGCTGTCGGCCATCACGATGATTCTGAACGTCGTGCTTCTGATCATCGGATTTCTCACCTGCGGCCGGGAGTTTGGGGCAAAGACGGTGTACACCAGCGTGATGCTGCCGCTGTTTCTGTGGGTGTTCGAGAAGCTGTTCCCGAATTTCGTCTCCATGACGGGCAGTCAGGAGCTGGACGTGCTTTGCTACATACTGATGGTCAGCGTTGGGCTGAGCATCCTGTTCAACCGCAACGCGTCGTCCGGCGGGCTGGATATTGTGGCGAAGATCATGAACAAATATCTGCACATGGAGCTCGGCAGGGCCATGTCTCTGGCGGGGCTGTGCGTGGCGCTGTCGGCGGCGTTTGCGTATGACAAAAAGACGGTGGTGCTGAGCGTGCTCGGCACGTACTTCAACGGCATCGTGCTGGATTATTTTATCTTTGACAACAACCGGAAGCGCCGCGTGTGCATCATCACCGAGAAGAAAGAGGCGCTCAGGCAGTTCATCATTCACGACCTGCATAGCGGCGCGACGATTTATGAGGCCATCGGCGCGTACAACCTGGAAAAGCACGAGGAGATCATTACCATCGTGGACAAAAGCGAATACCAGAAGCTGATGAACTTCATCAACCGGGAAGACCCGAAGGCGTTTATCACCATCTATAACGTGTCCAACATGCAATATCAGCCGAAGAAGCGGGCGTGAAAAAATTCCGTTGATATTTTGCGCGCCTTTGCATATACTGCAGGTGGGAGGAAACTCCCGTTTCACCGAATGAGACGTGTGACGGTTCCGACACGTCGGTAAAAGAAAAATTGACCGGTTGAAGCAGGCGAGAGCTGCCGCGAGGCAGCTCTCCTTTTATAAAAGGGACGATGACGGGATATGGAGTTCGATAGGCAGATTATTTGCCTGGCGGCGGATTTTTACCGTGATTATGATTCGAAGTCGTATCCTGACCATGCCGGCGCTGCCGTATTTTGACAAGGAGCTGGGTTTATAGATTCCCGATAAGGCACGACATATCCAGCGCACGGGATGTTCCTGTCGCATTTTGAGGGATGGGTAAAAATATTCGTGTCGATTTGCGCGAAGATTTTTGGATTTCCCGCAGATTTTCACACGAATGCCGGCCGCCTTGTCTTCAGCACGGCTGAAAAGGGCTGATGATGGATTACCAAAAAGCGAACCCTGCCTGACCGCGGGGTTCGCTTTTGGTTGGGGAATGGCTTACTTTTCCAGCTTACGGATCAGGCGGAGGACTTCCTTGAGTTCCTCGGGCTTTACCCGGTCGCAGTCCTTTTCCGCGAGCACGCAGTCGGTGAAGTAGCGGATCTCGTTATAGTAGGCGTTGGTCTTGGGCAGGTTGATGCCGTTTTCCTCGCCGGTGGGCTCGTCGGCCAGCTTTTCCTCGGTGTCGTCGTCGTGGAAGATGGTCAGCTCGCCGTCCTTGAATTCCAGCACGGCCTTTTCGAACTGGAAGCGGAAGCCGCTCTGGAACTTATATTTGCAGTCGAACCACGCGGCCTCGGTGGCGATGAAGAAATCGTCAAAGTGGTAGATGGCGTGGATATAGTCCTGCCGCTCGTTGCGCGCGCGGTCGCAGACCACGTTTTTGGGGGAACCGAAGGTGGCGATGATGAAGTCGAGGTCGTGGATGTGCAGGTCGAACGGCACAAGGCCGCTGCGCTCGGGGTCGCGCATCCAGTTATCCCACGACCATTTGGGCATGTTGCCCAGCCGGAGCATGGTGCCGCTCAGAAGCCTTCCGTAGCGGCCGGTATGGTACGCGTCGGCCAGCGCCATATACTCGCGCCAGAAGCGCAGCACCTGCGCGACCATCACGCGGCGGTTCGCCCTGCGGGCGGCGCTGTACACGCGGTCGACGTCGCGCATCCTGAGGGAGATGGGCTTTTCGGTGAGCACGTGGCAGCCGTGCTTTAAGGCCTTCACGGCGTAGTCCGCGTGCAGGTAGGTGGGCAGGCAGATGTCCACAATGTCCGGCTTTTCCCTGCGCAGCATGGCGGAAAAATCGAGATAGCCATTGCAGCCGGTCTCGTCCACGAACACCTGATACTTTTCCGCGCGCACGTCGCACGCGCCGACGATTTTGGCCTCCGGAATCTGCTTCCAGCTGTTCAGATGGGAGCGGCTGATGCCGCCGCAGCCCACGATGGCGACCTTCAACATATTAAATCAACGCCTCCAGATATGCTTTCGTGTCCAGAATGTCGATGCGCTGCTGCTCACCGGAGATTTCGCGCTCGATGGTGAGCGAGCCGTCGAAGCCGTGCGCCCTGAGTCCCTCGATCAGCTTCGGGAAGTCGACCTTGCCGGCGCCGACCTTGACCTCCGGGCCGAGATGGCGGCCGTTGGTGGGATACAGGCCGTCCTTGGCGTGCACGCCGCGCACGTAGTCGCCGAACACGTCCAGCGCGTCCACGGGGTTCGCCATGCCGTACATCACGAGGTTCGCGGGGTCGAGGTTCACGAACAGATTGTCCGTGCCCACGTCCTCAAACAGGCGCAGAAGCGTGACCGGCGTTTCCTGCCCGGTTTCGAACAGGAGGTTCTGACCGTGCCTCTTAAGCTCGTTCGCGAGGAACTTGATCGCCGCGAGGAAGCCGGGGTAGTTGGGGTCGCAGGGCAGCGCCGGGATGAAGCCCATGTGCGTGACGACGTTTTCCACGCCGATCTTGCGGGCGAACGCCGCGCCGTCCAGCAGGTTGTTCAGGCGCGCGTGGCGGTATTCCACGGGCACCAGACCCAGCGTCTGCGGGCCCTCGGTGAAGTTCCAGAACTTGGGGCCGACCCAGCCGCACCAGAAGGCGGTGATGGTGAAGTCCAGCTCCCTGCAGAGCGCGCTGATCTCGGCGGCGCTTTCGTCCGTCCAGTTGGCGGGCTCCCAGCTGATCAGCTGGCCGTGATGGAAGCCGTTTTCCGCCGCGGTTTCAATCAGCCGCCGCATGTTTTCGGAAGCGTGGTGGATGCAGATTCCTACGTTCATACTCGTTTCCTCCCTGTTTACCAGCCGTATTTTTCGTAATGGGGTTCAATGACGGTCTTGTTATAGTCGTTCCCACCGGGGAAATTGGCGCTTTTCAGGATGCCGGGGGTAATGCCGCGCGCGAGCAGCTCGTCCACCGCCACGCTGGTCATGCTCCACAGGATGTAATCGCTGGCGATGCCGGAGGCCGCGGCGTAGGGCGCTTCGATGCCCTCCACATCCATCATGCCCTCGGCGGCGGGCGCGCAGTTGTCCATTACCAGATCGACCATTTCATACAGCTTCCTGCCGGAGGAATGAACGGGCTCCACCTGCGTTGCGTACTTCATGGAGATAAACGCGATCACGTGCACGCCCATCTTCTTGGCCTCATACGCCAGATCGACCACGCTGGCCGTGCGGCCGGACACGGAGCCGACCACCAGCACGTCGCCGGGGCGGATGCGGCTCTTTTTGAGCGCGTAGGCGGCCAGACCCTCCATGCTGGCGTCCATGCCGTCGGTCGGACGCTCGCGCCCCTGCTGCTCCACGTTCAGGCTCCACGAGAAGTGCTTGTAGAAGATCGGGCCGCCGCCGCGATAGATGGCGTCGTTTTCGATGGAGTGGCAGATGCCGCTGAGGAACACGCCGCCGCCATTCGCCACGGTGTCGGCGATGAGCTTTCCGGCCTTGATGATGGTTTCCCGCTGGGTTTCGCGAACCTCGCGAAGCAGCTCGTCCACGCGGGCCTGATACCGTTCAAGAAGCATGATGGTTCCCTCCTACATATAGAAAATATGGCTTCCGTATCGCTTCAGCATTTCGCGGTTGTGCTCGTCGCCGCCGTCCACGTTCGCGGAGACGAACACCGGCGGCACGCCGCCCGCGTCCACGATGTCCGCCACGGCCTGCGCCATCATGGCGTTCATCAGCGCCGCGCCCACGGCGGTGGAGGTCGGCGCGACCTTCTCCGGCACGCCCGGCACGTCGATGGCCGCGTCACCCAGACAGCCGCAGTTGTCGATCACCACGTCGCCCACCTCATACAGCTTCACGCCGTCCGGGTGGCGGCTGGTGACCGCGCGGGACATGGCGAGGTTCGTAAGCACGATGACCTTCGCGCCCTTTTCCTTCGCGCGCAGCGCCACGTCGATGGACACGCTGTTGCGGCCGGACACGCTGTGCACGATGATCACGTCGCCCGCGCCCAGCGGCTGACCGTCCACGATCACGCGGCCGTAGTCGCGCATGCGCTCCATGGCGCTGGTCATCGTGGCGGGGTCAACGTCCAGACAAAGCCCCGGCGCGCGCACGGGGTTGATCGTGGCCATGCCGCCGGTGCGGTAATACATTTCAAGCATGGGAAGAATGGCGTGGCTGCAGCCGAAGGCGAAGATGTTGCGCCCGCCCAGCGTGGCCTCCTTCAGAAGGCGCGCGCCCTCGCGCAGCGCGTCCGCCTGCGTGTCGAATGCGCGGTTCAGCGTTTCAAGAAGTGCGCCGGAATAAGCGGCGATTGCGTTCATGTTCATGCCCTCCATTCATAGTCCGGAAATGTTTCCAGCAGCCGCGCGTGCGCGTCCTCGGGCGCGAAGCCCATTCGCAGAAGCATGTCCATCGGCCCGGCGAGCACGTGCTCGAACCACGGCCGGCAGATGGGAAGCGACGGATGCTTTTCGCCGACAATCGCCGAAAAGCGCTCGAACGTTGCCGGATGCGCCTTCCACGCGCCGCCGCAGATCACGATGCTGCCGCGAAATTCGGGATGCCGGTCGATCAGCGCCAGCGTCTGCCGCGCCAGCATTTCGCCGCCGCGCGCGAATACCTCCAGCATCGCGCGGTCGCCCGCGCGCGCCGCCTCGCCCGCCAGCGGAAGCAGAAGCCCCAGCCGCTGAAACGGCGACGGGCTGTCGTAAAGATAGTTGACCAGCCCCGCGATGTTCTTCAGGTGCAGCCGGTGGATGAGCATGTCGGTGAACAGCGTCCGCTCGCCCCAGCCGAAGCCGCAGCGAACCGCCGCCTGCGCCGCCTGCCGCGCCATCCATACGCCGCTGCCCTCGTCGCCCAGAATCGCGCCGACGCCGCCCACATAGTCCGTTGTCCGGCCGTTTTCGCACAGGTGAATGTTCGAGCCCGTGCCCGCGATGACCAGAATGCCGTCGCGCAGCCCGCGCCCGGCTAAGAGACCGCCGTGAATTTCCGCCAGCGAATTCATCTTCGAAAGCGTCGTTCCCTCGGGCAGGCAGTCCGCGTAGTCCGGCCCGCTGCCGCAGATGACGAACAGCTCGTCGATCACCTTCGGCGCGCGGCCGCCGAACAGCGCGTCAAAGCAGCTTCGAATGTGCGCGCGGTATTCCTCGCGGGGCGTAATGGTGCTGTTCACGCCCGGCGCGCGCGCCCGCCCCAGCAGATTCAGTTTTTCGTCAAACCAGATGGCGTTCAGCTTCGTGCCGCCGCCGTCCACCGAAACAAAGTTCATGGCCGTTCCACCTTTATGAAAGCATTGAGCCAGCGCCATTATAGCATAAAACCGGCGCGATTGTATAGGCAGAAAGTAAGTTTCTTTCAAAGAAAATGAACCGAACCTCAATTTACGTCCGATTGGGTTGGCTGTTCATCAGCCATTCGTGCGGCGAAAGGCCAGTGAATGCTTTGAAACTGGTGGAAAAGTGCTGCATGCCTTCGTTATTGCTTTAATCGCAAAATGCCGGGTAGATTCTCTGCGCGATTTTCCGTGAGACGAGTTTCATTTTGGCACAGCCGACAGCTGTGCCCTTGCCGTGATTCTGTAGTGTATTAAGAATAAAAGAATAAAACGGCAGGCTCAGAATTGTAAGGATCCTGAGCCTGCCGTTTCTGTCCTGCACAGTGTTATTTGGCGGAGTGTTTTCTGCTCAAGCGTTTCCGTTGGCGTTATTCCACGACGCCGCCTTCAACTACAAGGCTGTCCAGATTCACGGCGTCGCCGTAAACCATCCTTGAGCGTCGCATCGAAATCGGTATGGAAGAAGCTCTGCCCGGCCAGATTGAAGTCAAGAATGTTCGATAAGATTTCACAAAAGTGCAAGCACCGCATCGTCTTTATGCGGCCTTAATTTCAAACGTGATGTTCTTAGGCCATCTTAAAGCGGGTTCTGGTATGATACAGAAAACCGTACAGAAGGAGTCGACTTATGCTGGAAAGAACCATTCGAATCAAACGCCGTCTGTCAACCTTTCAGATGATCGCGCTGGGCTTTGCGGGCGTGATACTGCTTGGAGCCCTGCTGCTGACGCTGCCGATTTCCGCCGCGGACAGGCGTATAACGCCGTTTGACGAATCGCTGTTTACCGCAACCTCCGCCGTATGCGTGACGGGACTGGTGGTACAGGACACAGGGAGCTACTGGTCCGGCTTTGGACAGACGGTAATTCTTGCGTTGATACAGATCGGCGGCCTGGGCGTGGTGACTGTGGCGGCGTCGTTCGCACTGCTTTCCGGACGGAAGATTTCCCTGATGCAGCGCAGCGCCATGCAGGATGCAATTTCTGCGCCGAAGGTGGGCGGAATTGTTCGGCTGACGCGGTTTATTCTGCGGGGCACCTTTCTGATCGAAGCGCTCGGCGCGGCCGCAATGCTCCCGGTGTTTTGCCGGGATTATGGCTGGCGCGGTGTTTGGCTGGCGGTATTTCATTCGGTTTCCGCGTTCTGCAATGCCGGCTTTGACATTTTGGGAAGCGGAAATCACCAGTATCCCTCCCTCACCGGATACGCGCAGAATGCTGCCGTCAATATTACGATTATGCTGCTGATCGTGATTGGTGGCGTCGGCTTTCTGACGTGGGACGACATATGCGGGCATCGGCTGCACTTTCGGCGCTACAGGATGCAGAGCAAAGTGATCCTCACGACCACATTGCTGCTGATTGTTCTTCCAGCCATCTATTTCTTTTTCGCGGATTTTGCGGCGCTTCCGTCGGACGAACGGCTGCTGGCCGCGCTGTTTCAGTCGGTAACGCCGAGAACTGCGGGGTTCAACACCGTTGATCTCACTGCAATGACCGGTGCGTCTCAGGCGATCATGATCGGGCTGATGCTGATCGGCGGCTCCCCCGGATCCACAGCCGGCGGCATGAAGACCACCACGCTGGCGGTTCTGCTGGCCAACGCCTCAGCTTCTTTTCACAGGCAGGACAGCGCGCGGCTCTTTGGACGGAGAATCGATAATGAAGCCGTCCGAAATGCTGCGACGCTTCTGACGCTGTATCTGACGCTGTTCCTTGGCGGCGCAGTTTTAATCAGCGTTCTTGAAGGCCTGCCGCTGGCAAGCTGCTTGTACGAAACAGCGTCGGCGGTTGGAACAGTCGGATTGACGCTGGGCATTACCCCTCAGCTTCATATTCCTTCGAGGCTGGTGCTGATCGCGCTGATGTATCTGGGAAGAGTCGGCGGACTGACGCTCATTTATGCGGCGTTGTCCGGCGAAAAAAAGAGCGCGGCGAAGCTGCCGCAGGAAAGAATTACCGTGGGATAAAGGGGGAAGCTTTCAATGAAAAATATTTTGCTGATCGGTGCGGGACGCTTTGGCCGGCATATGGCGGAACAGCTGACACAGCTCGGCCATCAGGTGATGGCGGTAGACATAAACGAGGAGCGCATCAACGATCTGCTGCCCTTCGTTACAAATGCCCAGATTGGAGACAGCACCAGCGAGGATTTCCTGCGTTCCCTGGGCGTCGCAAACTTCGACGTGTGCATCGTGACCATCGGCGGAAGCTTTCAGAACTCGCTGGAAACGGCGTCGCTGCTCAAGGAACTGGGCGCACGATGCGTGGTTGCCCGCGCGGAACGCGATGTACAGGCAAAGTTTCTGCTTCGCAACGGCGCGGATCATGTGGTTTATCCTGAAAAGCAGGTTGCGAAATGGGCGGCGATTCGCTATGCGTCCGATCATATCTTTGATTTTATGGAAATCGATGATCAGCACGCGATCTTTGAGGTCGAAATTCCGGAATCATGGGCGGGGAAAACCATTGGAGAACTGGATGTTCGCCGGCGGTTTGGCGTAAATATTCTCGGCGTAAAACGCGCGGGCAAAACAGACGTCGCCGTCACCTCGGAAACGACGCTGCCCCGCGACGCAACCATTCTGGCGCTTGGAGATTATAAGGCGCTGCACAAATGCTTCCACATCTGAAACGGCGGTGACCATCAGTGATCGATGCGGTACTGTGTTTGACAGTATTGGCGGCAATTATATTTGGATGGTTTTTGATGAAGAGGCTGGATCGCTTTCTCGATGAAAACCAGAAGCGGATTTTTCAGGAAGAAACGCAGCGCCCGGAACCGTCCTGCGTGGTTCTGGAGGGAACGACGCCCAGTGAAACGCTGGAGGAGCAGCGGCGCGTCTTCTGTGCAAGTCATGCGCGAGTGAAAATTCTGATCTATGATCCGGAGCGCTTTTGTCCCCTGCAGGCAGAGGTTGAGAAGCGGTAGAAGCGTTCACATTTCCGTGCTATAATAGGGGCGAAAAGGCGGTGAGATTATGCGGAAAATGTCCGGCGATCGACAGAACGAGCATATTCTGGTATGTCTGTCCTCTTCTCCTTCCAATGAGCGCATTGTGTGTACGGCGGCACAAATGGCGCGCGCCTTCGGCGGCAATCTTACCGCGCTATATGTACAGACGCCCGACGCCGCAGGCATGAACGCAGAAGATCGGTCGCGCCTTCAGGCGAATACCCTCCTTGCGGAGCGGCTCGGTGCGGAAATTGTCACCACCCATGGTGAAGATGTGGCGACACAGATTGCGGAATACGCACGGCTTTCCGGCGCGACCAGAGTGATCATCGGACGAAGTGTTGCGCGGCGGCGTCATTTTTGGAGCAGACCGACGCTGACGGAACGCCTGATCGAGCTTGCACCCCAACTGGATATTTACATCATTCCGGACGCGGAGGTTTATCGTCTCCGGCACAGAATAAGGCACAGTTGTACGAACATGCCAGGCATCCGGGATCTTGCGCTGACGATGGGACTCCTGTCCGCCGCAACGGCGGTCGGCTGGATGTTTGCCCACTGGGGATTCACAGACGCGAATATCATCGCGGTATACCTTCTGGCCGTTCTGCTGACGTCGGTTTTTACCAGCGGTTATTTCTGCGGCGCGCTTGCTTCCATTCTGAGCGTGGTTCTGTTTAACTTTTTTCTCACGGAACCGCATCTTTCACTGCGCGCTTACGATACGGGTTATCCCGTCACCTTTGCAGTAATGCTGTGTTCGGCGCTTCTGACCGGTACGCTGGCGGCAAAGCTGAAGGCGCACGCGCAGCTTTCCGCGCGAGACGCGTATCGGACGAAAATCCTGTTCGACACGAATCAGAGGCTTCAGAAGGCGCAGTCGCCCGGCGAAATCTATCAGTCAACCGCGGCGCAGCTGCAGCGGCTTCTGCAGTGCGACCTTCTGATTTATCCGGCGCAGAACGGGGCGCTTTCTTCCGGAATCCTGTATCCGGCGGGAGGTGGCGCTCCTTGCGATATATCGCCGGCAGATGAAGAACGGGAGGTCGTCTGCTGGGTTTGGGAAAATCGCAGACGTGCCGGTGCGACAACTGGCCAGTATTCGAATGCGCGCCGGCTGTATCTTGCCATTCGCACCGCTCAGCAGGTTTACGGCGTGATCGGCGTTTTTGTGGACAGGCAGACGCCGATAGACGCGTTTGCCTATAGCATTCTTCTCTCTATCCTCGGCGAGTGCGCGCTGGCGCTGGAAAGCCTGCGCAACGCGGAGGAAAAGGAAAAAGCCGCCGTACTCGCCAAGAACGAGCAGCTCCGTGCCAATCTTCTCCGCTCCATTTCACACGATCTGCGAACGCCGCTGACCTCAATTTCCGGCAACGCGGATACGCTGATACACAGCTTCGAAGCTTTGGACTGTGCGACGCGGATGCGGATTTTTACGGATATTTATGACGACGCGCAGTGGCTGACGGAGCTTGTGGAAAATCTTCTTTCCATTACCAAAATGGCTGACGGGAGCGTCAAACTGCATTTGTCCGATCAGGTCGCGGAGGACGTCGTTTCAGAAGCGCTTCGGCATATCGACCGCAGATGTTCGGAACATCCTGTTACGACGGATTGCGGCGATGAACCGCTGCTGATACGGGTGGATGCAAGGCTGATCGTTCAGGTGCTGGTGAATCTTGTAAATAACGCCATCAAGTATACGCCGCCGGGTTCGGAGATTCATGTCGCGGTGCTGCGTCGGGACGGTGCTGCCGTGTTTCAGGTCAGCGACCATGGCCCGGGTATTCCGGATGCACTGAAGGAGCGCGTATTTGAAATGTTCTTTACCGGTGATAACGCCGTCGGCGACAGCCGGCGCAGCCTCGGTCTGGGGCTTGCACTCTGCCGCGCCATTGTTCACGCTCATGGCGGAACAATTTCTCTGACGGACAACGTTCCCCACGGCTGTGTTTTTTCCTTTACAGTACCGCTCAGTGAGGTGAATTTGAATGAATAAACCCCTGATTCTCGTGGTAGAAGACGACGCGCCGGTGCGCAGCCTGATTGCTACGACGCTGAAAACGCATGACTATAAGTATCTTTCCGCGCAAAACGGCGCAGGCGCCATAACGGAAGCGCTGTCGCATAATCCGGACGTCGTATTGCTGGATCTGGGCCTTCCTGATATGGACGGTGTGGACGTGATTCGGAAAATTCGCTCCTGGTCCAACATGCCAATCATCGTTATCAGCGCACGAACGGAGGATTCCGACAAGATTGAAGCGCTGGACGCGGGCGCGGACGATTATCTGACCAAGCCATTTTCCGTAGAGGAGCTGCTGGCGCGGCTGCGCGTAACGCAGCGCCGGCTGGCGCTGATGAAGACGGATTTTGCGCGGGAGTCGCCGGTTTTTATGAACGGCGCGCTGAAAATCGACTACGCTGCAGGCTGCGCTTTCCTTGATGGAGAGGAACTGCACCTGACGCCGATTGAGTATAAGCTGCTGTGCCTGCTCTCTCGGAATGTAGGCAGGGTTCTGACACATACCTATATCACGCAGCAGATTTGGGGCAGCAGCTGGGAAAACGACGTTGCCTCCCTGCGGGTGTTCATGGCCACGCTGCGCAAAAAGCTGGAACGCGGCGGGAAAAAGCAGCAGTATATTCAAACGCACATCGGCATCGGCTATCGCATGCTGAAGGTGGATTGAGCGGGCAGATCGCGAGAAAGGAAGGCAGAACGTCGGCAGCGCATCGAGATATTCCTTTATATGCTGGAAGAGCAGAAAGAGTGCGTGGAATTCGAGCCGGGGGCGTTCGTGGCGCTGGTGGATAAGGTGATCATCCAACACGACGGACACATGGGGTTCTGTTTCAGAAACGGAATGAAATGTGAGTATCCACAATAAATACTAATAACGAAAAGGCCTGATGGTCTGCTTATAATGCGGGCAATCAGGCGTTTCCTTTTAGCATCACATTTACGATGACGTTGATCTTTATGCCGCAGTTTACTTTTCATGAGAAATGGTAAGAAAATACACAGAAATCCGAACAGATAAGGAACTGATTGCGCTTGGAAGACGTACCTTTTGTCTATCATGAATGATTCAGAGACATAACTTAATATAAAAGGGCAAGCATCAGAATGAGTGCTTGTCCTTTTATACTTACTACATTACGTTAAGAGATGCAAAAGGCGCTCCATTTTGCTGTCCCACTCTCTGCTGGAATCGGCGCACTCTTTCAGTTCAGTTTCGATTTCAACATTTATCGGCAAGTTTTTCTTATAGCGGATGGTATGCTCAAGGCTTGCCCAGAAGTCCATAGCGATTGTACGGAGTTGTATCTCCACCGGCACATGGA
>SFHK01000042.1 GCA_004556395.1 Clostridiales bacterium | reverse complement strand
GTAAATTCGCGCTGTCGCTTATCAAGCGCTACAAAGCGCAGACAAATTCCAAACGTCCGTTGTCACAAATTATGCTGGATTGCCTGCTGGAACTTGACCTTTTGTGTGCGGTTCTGGAAAATTGATTTCCGTGGGGGTGTCCAGAGCGGATTGCAATCATCGGGCGGATATGCTATAATCCGGTTGACAACGCCAATCAGATCGGAGGAACCCATATGAGCTACAATCCGCAGACGGAAATGCTGCGCCGCATGGAACACGCCGACTTTGCGTATCGCATCGGCGATAAAGAAACGCTTCCCGAATGGCAGACACGGGCGCGCGCCCGGCTGCTCGAACGGCTGGGGCTTCCGCTTGAGAAGGTCGCGCCGGAAACCCGAATCGAGTGGACGCGCGAGGAGGACGGCTACACCGAAACGCGCTTCGTGTTCAAAAGCGAGAAGGACGTGTTTGTCCCCTGTCACCTTCTGCTTCCCTCCAATTCCTCTGGAGGAAAGCTGCCGCTGATCATCTGCCTGCAGGGGCACTCCACCGGCATGCACATTTCCCTCGGTCGGCCAGTTTACCCCGGCGACGCGGAAAGCATTGCCGGCGACCGCGATTTCGCGCGTCAGGCCGTGCGCCGTGGACAGGCCGCGCTCGCGATTGAACAGCGCGGCTTCGGCGAATGCGGCGGCACGCCCAAGGGGCCGGACTGCCATCAGGTCGCCATGCAGGCGCTGCTGCTCGGGCGCACGCTGATCGGCGAGCGCGTGTGGGACGTATCCCGCGCGATCGACGCGGTGTGCGAAGCCTTCCCGCAGATCGACGAAACGCGCATCGCTGTGATGGGCAATTCCGGCGGCGGCACGGCCACCATCTACGCGGCGGCGGTCAACGAGCGCATCACGGCGGCCATGCCCTCGTGCGCCATCTGCGGCTTTCTGCCCTCCATCGGCGCGCAGAAGCACTGCGTGTGCAACTATATTCCCGGCATAATGAAGGATTTCGACATGGCGGAGCTGTGCGGGCTGGTCGCGCCCCGGCCGCTGGTCATCGTCACCGGCCGCGAGGATCCCATCTTCCCGGCATGGTCGGCCACGGAACAATTCGAAATCGCCCGCGACCGCTATTACGCGCGCGCGAACGCGCAGAACCGCATCTGTCAGGTCATCGGCGAGGGCGGCCACCGCTTCTATGCCGAAGAGGGCTGGGCAGCCTTCGACCGCCTGACCGGCTGGAAGGAGTCAAAAAAATGAAACTGATTCTCTGCGGCGACATCGTACCCACCGCGGCGACCGTGCCCGCCTTTGACGCAAGCGACCTGAACGCGCTGATGGGTGATGCGCTGGACGTGCTGCGCTCGGGCGACTTCACCGTTGGCAATCTGGAATGCGCGCTTACGAACGGCGAAGAGCGTATCCGCAAGTGTGGCCCGCACCTGAAGGGCCGCCCGGAATACGCGAAGGTGCTGCGCGAATGCGGCTTCACGCATCTGGGGCTGAGCAACAACCACGCGATGGACTACGGCATTCCCGGCTTCCGCGATACCGTTTCCGCGCTGGTGGACGCGGGGATCAAGCCCTTCGGCTATGGCGAAAACGATCAGGATTCCCGCCGCGCGCTGTATCTCACGAAGGACGGCCTGACGGTCGCCATCGTGGCCGTGTGCGAGCACGAATACAGCTACGCGCTGCCGAATCGCTTCGGCGCAAACCCGTTCGATCCCTTTGACACCATGGACGACATCCGCAACGCCAGGGCGCACAGCGACCGCGTCGTCGTGATGTATCACGGCGGCAAGGAGCAGTGCGAGGTCCCCTCTCCGCGCCTGCGCAAGGCGTGCCGCGCGATGATCCGCGCCGGCGCCGACCTCGTGCTCACGCAGCACAGCCACTGCATCGGCTCCCGCGAATCGTATGAGGGCGGCGAAATCCTATACGGACAGGGCAATTTCAATTTTGTCGGCCATATCGACCACCCGCACTGGCACAGTGGCCTGATGTGCGTGCTCACTGCGACCAAAACCGACATGCACGTGGAATATCTTCCCGTTGTCACCACTGAAACCGGTATAACGCTGGCACATGGCGACGAAAAATCCGCCATTCTGGAAGCCTTCCGCGCCCGCAGCCGCGCCATCTGTGACGAGCAGGAAGCTCTGCGCCTCTGGGAAGCCTTCTGCACCGCCGATAAGCAAAGCTACTACCTGACCTGCGTCCGCAACGGCTTCATCGACGAATCCGATCCCACCGGCTTCGACCAGCTCTTCCCCCACTACCTCGACTGCGAAGCCCACCTCGACGTCTGGCAAACCCTCTTCAAATCATGGCATAGAACCTGACCCTCAAAAACGGAGCCTCTTCCCACGCAAATGAGACGGCTCCGTTTTCTATTCCACTTCGCCCGCGCGTTCGCTCATGGTCTCGCGCAGGTTTTCGAGAAAGGCGAAGGTCAGGTGGAAGGCGGGCTGGGCGAGGGCTTGGGCGCGGCGGGTGAAGAACGCGCCGGAGGCGAAGGCGAGGTCATTTTCCACCTCGCGCAGCATTGTGCCGCCATCGGGCGAGGGCTTCTGAGCGAGGTCGCGCGCGTCGTAAATCGGCTCTCCGGCCTGAACGGCGTAGGCAATCGAGCGGCACAGGCCGACGCTGCCGATCATGTCCAGCTTATCGGCGTCGAACAGGATTTTTTCCTCAAGGCCGCCGTTCGCAGCCATTTCCCGCGAGCTGTGCGCGGCGATAATCTGCGACACGCGCGCAGCAAACGCTTCGCTCCATCCGTTTTCCACAAGGAACGTCCGCGCCTTCTCCGCGCCGACGGCGGCGTGCGGCCGGAAAGGATTCTCGATCTGCTCCCTTCGCCCGATGTCGTGCAGAAGACAGGCGCAGAAGAGCGCTTCCTCGTCCACGCCCTGCTCCGTCCGGGCAATGTCGCGCGCCGCGTTTGTGACGCGGAAAATGTGATCCTCCGCATGCGTCGCGTCGCCAATGTTCTCTCGCATGCAGTTTAAAAGAAGGGTCTTTTCCCTGTCCGTCATATATGTTGCACCTTCTCACGCAAAAGGGGAACCCCGCGGGATTCCCCTGTCCGTTATTTGTGATAGAGCTTACTGACCTCGTAGACCGGCTCGCAGCTTACGTTCACGCCCAGCCGCTTATAGATTTTTTCGTCCACCGCGGACGGAATCACGGAGAAGTGCGCGTTCAGGCCGCGCAGCTTTTCCAGCTGCTTCTGGGCGAGCGCGGCATTGGGGTCGGACACGGCGCTCACGCACAGCGCAACGAGCATCTCGTCGGAGTGCAGGCGCGGGTTATGGTGGCCGAGGTTCTGCGTTTTCAGCTTGGTAATCGGCTCAATTACCGTCGGGGAGATCAGGTCGACCTCCTTATCGATTCCGGCCAGCGCCTTGAGCGCGTTCAGCATCAGCGCGGCGGACGCGCCGAGCAGCGAGCTGGTCTTGCCGGTAATCACGCGGCCGTCCGGCAGCGTCATGGCGGCAGCAGGCGCGCCGGTCAGCTTTTCCTTCAGGAGCGCCGCGCCGATGGCCGGGTTGATCTCGGACGTGATGCCCGCCTGCTTCATGATCAGCTCCAGCTTGCGCACGACGTCCGTATCGCCGCCGCCCTTTTTCAGCGCTACCTGCGCGTCATAATAGCGGCGCAGAATCTCGAGCTTGGACGCTTCGCAGCAGGCCTCGTCGTCCACAATGCAGAAGCCCGCCATATTCACACCCATGTCGGTGGGAGACTTATAGGGCGAATTCCCCTGTATCATTTCGAACGTGGCGTTCAGCACCGGGAAGATTTCAACGTCGCGATTGTAATTGACCGTCGTCTGGCCGTAGGCCTCCAGATGGTACGGGTCGATCATGTTCACGTCGTTCAGATCGGCGGTGGCGGCCTCGTAGGCGAGGTTCACCGGGTGCTTCAGCGGCAGGTTCCAGACGGGGAAGGTTTCAAACTTGGCGTAGCCGGAAGCAATGCCGCGGTGATAGTCGTGGTAAAGCTGGCTCAGGCAGGTGGCCATTTTCCCGCTGCCGGGACCCGGCGCGGTCACGACCACCAGCGGGCGCGTGGTTTCGATATAGTCGTTGCGGCCGTAGCCGTCTTCGCACACGATATTTTTCACGTCGGAGGGATAGCCCGCGATGGGATAATGGCGATAACAGCGAATGCCCAGCGACGACAGCTTTCTGCGGAAGCGATCCGCGCCCGGCTGGCCGGCGTACTGCGTGATGACCACGCTGCCGACGTACAGACCCGCGCCGTGGAACGCGTCCGTCAGGCGCAGCACATCGTCGTCGTAGGAGATGCCCAAGTCTCCGCGGCGCTTGTTCTTTTCAATGTCGTTCGCGTTGATGACGATGATGATTTCCACCTGACTGCCAAAGGAGCGCAGCATGCGCATCTTGCTGTCCGGCGCGAAGCCGGGAAGCACGCGCGAGGCGTGATAGTCGTCAAACAGCTTTCCGCCGAACTCGAGATACAGCTTCCCGCCGAACTCGGCAATGCGCCTGCGGATGCGTTCGGACTGAAGCTCGATATACTTGTCGTTGTCAAAACCGATGCGGGACATGGGCATCTCTCCGTTTCAAGGCTTCTCGCCGGAATTATTTGGTGAAGAACAGAATGCCAAGGCAGCCGGGGCCGCAGTGGCTGGCCACGGTGCAGCCGGCGGTGGTGAAAAGAATTTCCTTGAAGGGATAGCATTCCAGAATGGTCTTACGCACGGCTTCCACCGTTTCGTCCGACGCGCTGGATGCGGTGATGAAGATGCGATCCAGCTCCACGTCGGAGACCTCCTTCAGGCGCTCGCGCACGTATTCGCACAGCACGGCGTTCATCTTGCCGCGATACTTCCTGTGCACGTCCATCTTGCCGTCCTTCACCTCAATGCACAGGCGCAGCTTCAAAAGCCCGGCGGCGAAAGCGACGACGGAGGAGCAGCGGCCGCCCTTGGCCAGATACTCCATCGTGTCCAGCACGAAGGAGACGTTCAGGCGTTGCTTCTTCTCGTCCAGAATCGCCTGAATTTCCGCGCCGCTCCTGCCTTCCTGCGCCAGCAGCGCCGCTTCGATGGCCAGATGGCCGGAGCCGGAGGACAGGTTCAGGCTGTCGACCGGATACACATGCCCCAGCTCCTCAGCCGCCGCGCAGGCGTTCTGATAGCAGGCGGAAAAATGGCTGGAAATGTTGATGTGCACGACCTCGCAGCCCTGCTCCACAAACGGCTTCCACAGGTTCACATAATCGTCCACGGAAACCGCGGCGGTCTTGGGCAGCTCGCCCGTCTCCTGCACCTTCTGAAACAGGGTCTCGGTGTCGATGGTGACGCCGTCCCTGTATTCGCCATCGCCAACGCGGATGTACAGCGGCGCGACGTGAATGTCGTATTTCTGATAAAGCTCCGGCGTGAGATCGCAGGTGGAATCACAGGTTACGATGACTTTTCCCATACTTGTTTCCTCTTTCTTTTACGCGTTTTTGACGGCGATGGCTTCGATTTCGATCTGCGCGCCCTTCGGCAGGCGGGAAACCTCGCAGCACACGCGCGCGGGGTAGTTCGGCGCGAAATAGCCGTCGTACAGCGTATTGACGCGGCCAAAATCGTCCAGATTGGTCAGATATACCGTCGTCTTGACGACGCTGTTCATCGTCAGACCCAGTTCGCCCAGAATCATCTGAAGGTTTTTAAGCACCTGCACGGTCTGTTCCTCGACGCCGCCCTCGGCGAGCGCGCCGGTTTCGGGTACCAGCGGAATCGTGCCGGACACGTACACGGTGTCTCCGACGGTCACGCAGGTGGAATACGGGCCCACCGCGGCGGGACCCTTGCGGGTATTGAAGCATTCCTTCATGGCTGACGTACTTCCTTTCTGAATCAGGGCTTGTGAACGCCGACCCAGTAGGTGTCGCGTTCACCGCTGTAGTAGTCCTCGGATACGAGCTCGCGCTTGACCTCTTCGCCCGTGTTCCAGTCGTAGAACACGCGTTCCAGCTTGCTGCGGCGACCCAGCTTGCCTTCCTTCTTGAGCTTGTACTCGTCGGTATAGTAGGCGTATTTGCCGCTTTCGTCCTTCACATAGGTGACGGCGGTGTTTTTGATGTCGTTCTGCAGGATGGTGGATACCAGCTCGATGCGGTAGTCCGGCCGCCTGCCATAGATCATCACCGTCGCCGCCTCGCTGGTGACGGAGGTGTAGATGTAAATGGTGTAATCCGTGTCGTTGCAGAACACGAAATCGTCGGCGGCATCCTCGCTGACGGTTGCGTCCATGCTCGCTTCGCAATAGGCGACGACCATGGTGTGATTGTGCCGCTCCACAATCGTCATGCCCGCCTTCAGAAGCGGCGGATACAGCGTGCTCGAGGCCTGACACACGCCGCCGCCGATGCCGGTGGTAACGGACGCGCCATAGTAGACGGTCGCTGTCAAATAGCCGTTCAGCTCGGTGCGCGAGCCGACCACCTCGTTAAAGGACACCGTTTCCCCCGGCTTCACGGCGAAGCCGTTGAAATTGCTCAGCGCCAGCCGCACATTGTTGCGGCGGTTGGAGGCGCTTCCCTCCATGCTGGTGGAATAGGTTACGATCAGCTGCAGGCCGTCCTCGGCGTTGGACGAGGAAACCGACGCGTGCTTGACCTTCACGGGCAGCGGAATCGTTTCATCCCCGCCGTACAGAATGGCGTTGACCAGCGTCTGCTTCAGCACCCCCGAATCAAGCTCCCGGCCGTCCTGCGAATCCGAAAGCACTACCGGCTTGGTCGCGGTGATCACCACGTCCGCGTCCACCGGCGCGATGTACAGCTCCGAAGCGATGCTCTCGATATACGCGTCCAGCTTTTCCTCGCTGTAGGTGTATTCGGTATACAGCTTCTGCGGCGAATAGCGCAGGGAAAGCATCGTGTTGCTGCGGGTGCTGCTGCTGCCGGTATGACCGAGGTTCCACGCCTTCTCAAGTACCGTGTCGGCGTTGATCTTCGCGCCGACCTGCTTGGGCGTGAACGACCATGTGCGGCCTTCGTAGGTCAGCGTATACTGGCGGTCGGTCAGGTTTCGGGCATATTCCCTGAGCATCGATTCGCCCTCCTCGCGCGTGTACACGGACATATCCACGTCGTTGATATATACGCCCTCGCAGTAATAGCGGTCGCTCGTCCCGCCTCCGCGGCGCACGAGCACAAAAATCACTACAACGGCAATAATCAGCGCGACGGCAAAAAGCGGATTGCCGAACAGCTTCGACATGCCGGAGGGCGCGCGCCTGCGCACGGGCTGCGCCGGTCTGCGCGTCGGACGCTGTGGTTGGCGGTATGGAGTTTGAGGGCGCTGCCTTCTCATCTGTGACATATATTCTCCTCCATATTGAGCATTATACACGATTCCGTGCGAAAACAGAAGAGGAAAAGCGAAATGGATAAGTTAAGAGTATGCGGGAAAACTGTGTCAAAGGGTTCCATGTTAATTTTAAAATTACTCTTTAGAAGAAACGGCGTTTTCATTTTTGGCTGGTATAATGGGTTCACACTGAAGAGCGGGAGTTGATTGAATTGATTCTCTGGGACGGAGCTCGAAGAGTATTAAAGGGAAACCTGCATGTGCATACCACGCTTTCGGACGGCAAGCGCACGCCGGACGAGGTGCGCGCGCTGTATCGCTCGCACGGCTATGATTTTCTGGCCATCACCGATCACCGCAGAGTGACGACCGAAACCGCCATGGTGGACGGGCTTCTGTCCATCCGCGGCATTGAATTTGACTTCAACCTCACCGGACAGGTGATTCACATCGTCGGCATCGGCGTGCCGGAGGAGGTCGCGCAGACCGTCACCTACGGCTCCGCGCCCCAGCGCGCCATCGACGAAATCAACCGTCTGGGCGGCGTGCCGGTTCTGGCGCATCCCGCCTGGTCGCTGAACACGCCGGACGTAATCTGCGCCCTGCGCGACATTTCCATCTCCGAAATCTACAATACCGTTTCCGGCCTGCCGTGGAACGCCGACCGTGCCGATTCCTCCGGCATTCTGGACATCTGCGCTGCGATGGGACACGCGAAGAATCTGGTCGCCTCCGACGACGCGCATTTCTATAACGGCGACGCCTGCCAGAGCTGGACGATGGTCGCCAGCGAGGAAAACACCGAGGAAGCCATCAAGGCCGCGCTGCGCCGGGGCGATTTCTACGCCACCCGCGGCCCGGAATTCAAGCGCATCGAGTTCGACGGCCACACCGTTTCCGTGGACTGCTCCGCCGTGCGCACCGTGTGGTTCCCCTCCGAGCTTCCATGGGGCTCCGGCCGCGTGTTTACCGGCGAAAACCTGACGCACGTGGAATACCCGATCAGTGAGCTCAACCGCCGCTTCGTGCGCGTGGTGCTCGAGGACGAAAACGGCAAGCGCGCGTGGTCGAACCCGATCGTGCTGGACAAATAAACCTTCCTATAATTAGACGCGCCCCGCGGCGAACAGCCGCTGCGGGGCGCGTCTTCATATAGTATTATGATTGATTATTTGCCGCGGAAACCGGCGTCGCCATCAAAGAACAGCGCCAGCGTGCCGGGACCCACGTGGGAACCGGTGACCGGCTCATAGAACACAGTCATGATCTCGCGCGGTGGAAGCGTCTTTTCGATCAAACTCTTCAGGAAGGCGGTGTCCTCCGGACAGTCCGCGTGCGCGATGCCAATCGTCTGCGTTTCCGGCGAAACGACGTGCTCGGCATATTGCGCCGCCAGCTCGCGGATGGACAGCTTGCGGCCGCGGGTGCGCGCGAAGCAGACGATTTTTCCCTCCGTGTCGCCCTTCAGAAGCGGCTTGATGCCCAGCACCGTGCCGATGATCGTTTTGATCGCGGACAGGCGGCCGGTGTGGCGCAGGTATTTCAAGTCGTCCACCGTGAATACCTGACACATGGTGTGCCGCTCTTCCATCAGGCGCTCATAGCACGCGTCGACGTCCAGCCCCTCGTCGCGGTAATCGGCGGCGCGAACCGCCTGCAGACCCTCGCCCAGAGACGCGCTCAGCGTGTCAACCAGCCGAATCTTCCGCTCCGGAAAGCGCTCGCGGAGCGTCTGCGCCGCCATTTCGGCCGACGCGTAAGAACCGCTGATGCCCGAGGACATGCCCACGAACAGCACATCCTGCCCCTCCGAAAGCGGCTTTTCCATATGATCGATATATACCTGCGGCGGAATCTGCGCGGTCTGCACCTTCGTGCCCTCGCGCATGGCCTCATAAAACGCGTGCCCGTCAAAATTTTTCGTGTCCGCCGCGTACTCCACGCCGTCCTTCGTATAGGTGAAGGAAACCGTTTCGATCTTCCGCGCGGCCAGAACCTCCCCGCTCAGGTTGGCGGACGTATCCGTAAAAATGCAGAACATTGCAAGCGCCTCCATACAATCTTGTGCTCAATATTAGATTAGCACATCTCAGACGCTATGTCAACCGAAAATGCGCAAAAGTTAACTTTTCTTCTCCGATTTTCGGTGCTATAATCATCAGCGAAGGGAGATTGGTTGATGTCTTACGATAAAGAGCTGATTGCCGGAAAGCTCCGGCGCTGGGAAAAGTATCTGGAGCGCTTCTGGCTGCCGGAATGGAAGGAACTCCCCGATCTGGGTCTGTATATGGATCAGGTGGTAAAGCTTTTGCAGGACTATCTGGACTACATGCCGCCGGAGATGAAGGACGGGCAGACCATCACTGCCGCCGCCATCAACAACTACGTGCGCATCAAGGTCATGCCGGAGCCACAGAAAAAGCGCTACTACCGCGTACACATCGCCTACCTGATTATCATCTGCACGCTGAAGCAGAGCCTGAGCATCGCGTTTATTCAGAAATTCATCCCCCTCGGACTCTCCGAGGACGAGGTGCGCGCGGTCTACGAGAAATACGCGCTTCAGCACCGGAAATCGGCGGAGTACTTTGTGAATCAGGTGCGGCTCGCCGCGGCCGACCTGCTCGACCACCGGCTGACGACGGAAATGGCCGTGAGGGAAACCGACGAGCTGATCGCCATGTCGGCGGTCATCAGCGGTTTCTCCGGACTTCTGGCTGAAAAGCTCCTAATGCTGGAAGGCAAGACGCTGGAAAACGGCGGCAGCATCGAAACGGAGCGGAGCGGCAAATATTAGTTTTCCTTCGGGAACCCTCCCGAAGGGCCGCGCGTCTATCCTTCGTGGGCGGCAAAAGCCCGCCCCTGAAAGGATGATTTGACATGAAAAAACTGTTTGCGATGCTTCTCGCGCTGGCAATGGCGCTGGCGTGCGCGTCGGGCGTAGCCGAAACGGCCGCGGAACCCGAAACGTGGTATTCGCTGAACGAAAGCGAAGAGATCGTAACCGTGCGCCTGCCCGCTAACGCGACGACCGGTTATGAATGGACGTATGAAATTTCCGACCCTGCGAAGCTGGAAGTCGTTTCCGCCGAGTACATACCGGACGAAAACAGGGAGCGGCTGGCCGGCGTGGGCGGAACCTACGTGGCTTCCTTCCGCGGCACATTCGAGAAATTCGGCTTCGCATCCGTGAAGTTCACCTATGCCCGCTCCTTTGAGACGGACGGCGACCGGCTCGTCCGCACGCTCTACCTGTTCGTGGTCGAAAACAACCAGCTTCAGGTCGTCCCGTGGTATGAGCTGAGCGCCGAAAACAAGGTGCTCACCGTTCGGCTGGACAGCGCGCAGGGCGATAAGGGCGGCAGCTGGCTGTTCTCCTGCTCGAATGACAGCCTTGAGCTTCTGACGATGGAAACCATCGAAAACGAGAACAACGAACAATGGGTCGCCAGCTTCGCCAGCCTTTCCGGACATACCGGCGACGTCTCCATCAAAATCGTTCACATTCCCGCCGGGCAGAGCGACCCGGACGACACGCGCGAGCTGAAGCTGACCGTCAGCGACGACGCTGCCCTGTCCATACTCTGCGACTGACAAACGCCGTTCACAATCCATAAAGAACCCGGCGCATGTGCCGAAGCGCTCATAAAAGCCGCTCCTACACATGCGCCGGTTTTCTGTTGTTTCATCCTTCCGCAGAAGGAATCCGCATCTTACCTGCCTTATCTGCCGAAGGCGCTCTGAATGCCGTTCAGGAGTCCCTGCGCCAGCTTCATCTGATACTCATCCGTGTTCAGAAGCGGGTCTTCCACCTTGCTGCTCAGGTAGCCCATCTCGATCATCAGCGCCGGCACCGTGCTGTAATTCAGGCTCATATAATTGTAGCTCTTATGCGTGCCCTCATTCTTCGCTCCGGTCGCGGCGAGCATGCCGTTCTGCAACTCGCGGGCAAACATCGCGCTTTCGTTTACCCAGTTGCCCTTTGCGCGGTAATACGTGGAAATTCCGCTGACATCCGGGCTTCCCGAGCCGTTGCAATGCAGGTTCAGCGCCAGATCGCAGCCGGCGTTGTTCATGATGGTGGAGCGCTGAATGTTCGTGAGCTTCACGTTGTTGGAGCGCCGAATCATGACGACCTGCGCGCCGTTTTCCACCAGCAGCTTTTCCAGTTTCAGCGAAATCTGCAGCGTGATCACGTACTCCTCCGTCCGGGAGAACTTTCCGCGCGTACCCGACTTATTGGCGGCGCTCGTTTTCGAACTGCCGGGCTCAATGGGATACTGCGTGTAGTTCGGCGTTTTCTGATGTCCCGCGTTCACGCCGATCACCAGTCCGCTCAGAGGCTTCGTGTTCTCGCCGACCACGTGAATCTTCGCGATTTCCTTTACGCCGGACGCTCTCGTGGACGTCGCCGTAAGCACCGCGTCGCCGGACGCATGGCAGATAAACGCGCCGTTTTCGTCCACCGACACGATCTCGGGCGCGCTGCTCGAATAGATCAGCGTCTTGTCGGACGTGTTGGCCGGGGAGAATGTGCATTCCAGCTGCCCTTCGTCGCCGGGATTCATCGTCCAGTACCGCTTTTGAATCAGAATGCGCTTCGGAAGATATTCGTTTACGGTGACGGTGCACTTGGCCGTTTTGCCGTTTTCGCTCTTCGCCGTGATCGTGCATTTTCCCTTAGCGAGACCGGTCACAAGGCCGTTTTCGTCCACCGTCGCAACCTTCTTGTTAGAGGACGACCACGTGATCAGCGTGTGCGCCGCGTTCTTGGGCTTATACGTCGCGTTCAGCGTCTTCTGCTCGTACAGACTGAGCGTAAGCGATGTGCGGTTCAGCTTCACCTGCGTCACGGGGTTGTACACCGTAACCGTGCACTCGGCAATGACGCCGTTGTCCGTCTTGGCGCGAATCACCGCCGTGCCGGCCTTCAACCCCTTCACCACGCCGCCCGACGTCACGGACGCAACCTTCGGGGACAGCGACGTCCACTTTACCTTCTTCTCCGTCGCGTTCTCGGGCAGGTATTCCGGCTTCAGCGTCAGCGTTTTTCCGCGGGCAAGCTCCGCGCTCTCCGGAATCCGCACCTCCTCCACGGGAATGACGACCCACACGGTGATGGTCGCCGTCTTCTTGTTGTGAAGCTTCGCCGTGATCTTGGTCTTTCCGAGACTATGGCCGCTGACAACGCCGTTTTCATCCACCGTCGCAATGTCGGTGTTGGCGCTCGTGAAGGTGACCGTCCAGCGGTTGCTGCCCGCGGGGCCGAACGACGGCTTCAGCACGGACGTGCCATTGATGGGCACCTTGATTTGCTTGCTTTTGAAGGAAATGGTGGTCGCCTTCCGCGTGACGGTCACCTGAACCGTCGCCGCAACGCCGCGGTCGGTCGTCAGCGCAACGGTCGCGTCGCCGGGCTTCAGCGCCTTCACCAGACCCGATTTGCTGATGGAAACCGCCTTGCCCGTCGCCTTCCACGTCAGGCTCTTCGCCTCGGCGTTTTCCGGGAAGAACACCGGCTTCAGCTGGAGCTTGCCCTTGACCGAAATCTCCGTCGACTCGGGAAGCTCGATTCGCTCGATCGGAACCAGCACCTTTACCGTGCAGGAGGCCTTCTTGCCGCCGGTCGTCACCGCGGTGATCATGGTCGTGCCCTTCTTCAGGCCGGTCACGTTGCCGTTCTGGTCTACGCGGGCGATTTCCTCGTCGGCGCTGCTCCACTTGAGTCCATCCAGCGAAGCCTTCGCAGGCTGCACCCTCAAAGCGAGCGTCTGCGTTTCGCCCTCATACAGCGAATACTTTTTCGCCTTAAAGGCAATCGACTTCACGTCCTCGGTAACGCAGATCAGGCACTGCGCCGCAAGTCCCTTATAGGTGACGGTAATCACCGCGTCGCCGACCTTCGAACCCGTGATCTTTCCGCGCGTGTTCACCGTGGCCGCGCGGGAGCTGCTCTTGTAGCGGAGGAACGTCACATTTACCTTTTTGCCCTTGTAGGTAACCGTGATGGTCTTTGTGCCCCTCGGCGCGAGTCCGGCAGCCGAGAAATTCAGCATGAGGTCTTCGTCCGACGGGAAAATCACCACGCCCTTGGGCGCGACGCGGAAATGCTCCGTCAGGTTGTCGATCGTCAGCGGCTCGCCGTCCACGGTCACGTTCACAAAGGTGACCGTTCCGGAGATGATGCCGATCCTCCCCGTGAAACCCTTCCGGCGCACATAGTCCACATCGGAAATCGTGCCGCTCTTCAGCGTGATGAGCGACGAAATCAAACACTCGTTCTCCTTCGGCTCCTCCGCCTCGCCGGGCGTAGCCTCTCCCGGCGTTGCTTCCCCGGGCGTAGCTTCCCCGCCGGGCTTGCCCGCTTCTCCGGGCGTAGCTTCGCCGCTGGGTTTGCCAGCTTCTCCGGGCGTGGCTTCCCCGGGCGTGGCTTCGCCGCTGGGTTTGCCAGCTTCCCCGGGTGTGGCTTCGCCGCTGGGTTTACCCGTTTCGCCGGGCGTAGCTTCCCCGCCGGGTTTACCGCTCTCACCGGGCGTAGCTTCCCCGCCGGGCTTGCCAGTTTCGCCGGGCGTAGCTTCGCCGCTGGGCTTGCCAGTCTCGCCGGGCGTGGCTTCACCGCTGGGCTTGCCAGCTTCGCCGGGCGTGACTTCGCTGCTCGGCTTGCCGGTCTCTCCGGGCGTGACTTCGCTGCTCGGCTTGCCGGTCTCTCCGGGCGTGACTTCGCTGCTCGGCTTGCCCGTCTCGCCGGGCGTGACTTCGCTGCTCGGCTTGCCGGTCTCTCCGGGCGTGACTTCGCTGCTCGGCTTGCCCGTCTCGCCGGGCACGCTTTCGCCGCCGGACGTATTTTCTCCGCCGGAAGCGCCTTCGCCATTCGAGGAACCTTCCCCGCCGGAAGCGCCCTCACCATTCGAGGAACCTTCCCCGCCGGAAGCGCCTTCGCCATTCGAGGAACCCTCTCCGCCGATAGCGCCTTCGCCATTCGAGGAACCCTCTCCGCCGGAAGCTCCTTCGCCATTCGAAGCGCCCTCCCCGCCGGAAGACTCTCCCTTCGCGGGCGCGTCCGCCTGCGGCTCTTCTTCCACTTTCTTATCCTCTACCGTTTCCTCAGCCGAAACCGGATTCTCCGGCTCTGCCGACGTCACGGAACACAGCCCCATCTCGCACAACAGCAGCAGCGCGACGATCAGGCATAATACACGCTTCACGCGCATTCCCCCTTTTGTTCTTAGTATAATGAAGCAAATGCATTCTGTCAATATCCACCATGGGAATTTGAGCGGAAGGCACACAAAAACAGGATGAATTCTCACCCATCCCGTTTTGCGTGCGGCGCGGTCAGACCATGTAGCCGCCCTCGGCTTCCACCGCCATGCGCGCGGCGAATGCCTTATTGAATTGAACGCGCTCGTCGTAAACGCGTTTCGCTTCCTCAAAATTCAGAAGCGCGCGATGCTTCTCCGTCTGCGCCGGGAACTCGTCGGAATAGAAGGAAAGATCCTCTATCATCTGGCTGTCCGCGTGCGCGCAATAGTGAAAATTGAGCCACACCTCGACGATGCCGTAATGGTCGATGATGTCCGCGTCCTGCAAAAGCTGCGCCCACAAATCCCATTTGCCGGTGCCCGGCGCGCGGTGGTTATGCGCGTATACCAGTCGGGAAACCTCCTCGATTTCATCGGCCGTCAGCTCGTCCCTCAGCAGAAAGCGCACCATCTCCGCGCCGGTCTGCCCGTGCTCGCCGATGCCCTTGCCCACGTCGTGAAACATGGCGGCGCAGCGCAGAAGATCGTCGTGGGAAGCGTCGTCCGTCACGCGGCGGCGAAGCTCAATCGCGCCGCTCGCCACGCGCTGCCCGTGCGCATAGATGAACCCCGTTTCGCGCTCCAAATGCGCTTTGCGCATCAGATATTTTTTCGCGAGCGCGGCGATTCGTTCTACGTTCACAGGCTCTCCTCCTGCGCGTCGCACATCGCGCAGGCAATCTTCGCGCCCAGACGGGCGTTGTTCAGCACCAGCTGAATGTTGCTTTCCAGACTGCGGCCGCCGGTCATCTTCTGAATGTGATCCAGCAGATACGGCGTGAGCGCCTTGCCCTTGATGCCCAGCTCGTTCGCGTCGCGAATCGCCTGATCGATGGTCTTGTTGATCTCGTCCGGATCCATCGCATACTCATGCGGAATCGGGTTGGTGATCAGCATGCCGCCGTTCATGCCCAGCTCCATCTTCGCCATAAACGCGGCGGCGATTTCCTCCGGCGTGTCCAGCCGGTAGTCCACCTTCAGGCCGCTGCGGTCGGTGTAGAACGCGGGCAGCTCCTCGGTCTGATAGCCGATGACCGGCACGCCCTTGGTTTCCAGATATTCCAGCGTCAGACCCAGATCGAGAATCGACTTGCAGCCCGCGCAGACGACCATCACGTTCGTGCGCGCCAGCTCCTCAAGGTCGGCGGAAATATCCATCGTGACCTCCGCGCCGCGATGCACGCCGCCCACGCCGCCGGTGGCGAACACGGAAATGCCCGCCAGCTCCGCGCCGATCATCGTAGTCGTGACGGTCGTCGCGCCGTCCATGCCCTTGGAGAGCAGCACGGGCAGGTCGCGGCGGCTTGCCTTTGGAACCTTCAGACCCGTCTTTCCCAGATATTCAATGTCCTCGCGCGTCGCGCCCACGACGATCTTGCCGCCGATCACGCACACCGTCGCCGGAACCGCGCCGTTTTCGCGCACGGTCTTCTCCACCAGCAGCGCGGTTTCCACGTTCTTGGGATACGGCATACCGTGCGAAATGATCGTGCTTTCCAGCGCTACCACGGGCTGATTGCTCTGAAGCGCTTCCTTCACTTCCTCGGATACGCTCAGATACTGCTCAAACATCTTTTTTCATTTCCTCCGTCTTCAGTTCATGTCCGGCGTTCCACCCTCGGGCTTCAGCCGCAAAAGATAATCGTACACGCTGCGCCACGCGCCCAGCTTCCAGCCGACGTTCTCATACCGGCCGACCGCCTCGAAGCCCAGCTTTTCAAACATCCGCTCGCTGCACGGATTGGGATGCACGACGACCGCCATCGCGGTGAAATACCGCGGGTCGGCCTTCAGGCGCGAAAGCAGCTCTCGAACGAGCGCCTCGCCGCGCCCCGCGCCGCGAAACGCTTCGTCCATATACACGCTCAGCTCCACCGTGGGACGATACGCCCGGCGCTCATGGAACGCCCCGGCATACGCGTAGCCGACGACGCGCCCGTCCTCCTCCATCACCAGATAGGGATACGCCTTCAGGTGCTCGACGATGCGCGAACGCATCTCCGCTTCGTCCGGCGGCACGGTTTCAAACGTCACGGCCGTGTTTTCCACGTAGGGTCGATAGATTTCCGCCACGCGCGCGGCATCCTCCGGCGTGGCTTCGCGAATCCGGCTCACACCTCACCGGCCTCCTGCTTCGCCTTGTAATCGGCGATGGCCGCGTGCAGCGCTTCCTCAGCCAGCACGGAGCAATGCAGCTTCACCGGCGGCAGGCCGCCCAGCGAATCGGTCACCATCTTGTTGGTGATCTGAAGCGCCTCGTCAATCGTCTTGCCCTTCACCATTTCGGTTGCCCGGCTGGAGGTGGCGATTGCCGCGCCGCAGCCGAAGGTTTTGAACTTCACGTCCACGATGACGTTGTTTTCCACCTTGATGGAAATCTGCATGATGTCGCCGCATTTGGCGTTTCCGACCGTGCCCACGCCGCTGGGATTCTCAACCTCACCCACATTGCGCGGATTCATGAAATGATCCATTACCTGCTCGGTATACATGTTTTTCTCTCCTTTATTGCTTCTCGGCATGATAGAGCGGCGACATGGCGCGCAGGCGCTTCACAATTTCAACCAGCGCCTCCACAACCGTGTCTACCTCTTCCATGGTGTTTTCCTCGTTCATTGTAAGGCGCAGGGAGCCGTGCGCGATTTCGTGCGGCAGACCGATGGCCAGCAGCACGTGCGACGGATCCAGCGCGCCGCTGGTGCACGCGGAGCCGGACGAAGCGGCGATACCCTTCAGATCCAGACTCAGAAGCAGGCTCTCGCCCTCGATATAGCGCACCGACACGTTCACGTTTCCGGGCAGGCGGCGCGTCGCGTCGCCGTTCAGGCGCGTTTCGGGAATGCGCGTGAGGATTTCCGAAATCATATGGTCGCGCATCTCGATCAGCTTTGCGTTGTGCGCGTCGATGTCCGCCGTGGCAAGCTCGATCGCCTTGCCCAGACCCACGATGGACGCGAGGTTTTCCGTGCCCGCGCGCTGCGTGCGCTCCTGCGCGCCGCCGCGAATCAGGCGCTCAATGTGCACACTGTTTTTCATATACAGCGCGCCCACGCCCTTCGGCGCATGGAATTTATGGCCGGACAGCGACAGAAGATCGATACCCATCGCCTTCACGTCGATTTTCACGCTGCCAATCGCCTGTACGGCGTCGGTGTGGAACAGCGCGCCCTTCGCGTGCGCCATGCGGGCGATTTCCTCAATCGGCTGAATCGTGCCGATTTCGTTGTTCGCCGTCATGACCGACACGAGGAACACGTCCTCCGTGATCGCCTTTTCCATTTCGTCCAGCTTCACGATGCCGAACTCGTCCACCGGCACGTAAACAACCTTGAAGTCCTCTTTTTCAAGCTGCTCCGCCGTGTGCAGAATGGCATGGTGCTCAATCGTCGTGGTAACCAGCGTCCTGCGCGTGTTGCCCCTGGCATAGGCCGCGCCGCGCAGCGCCCAGTTGTCGGACTCGGTGCCGCAGCCGGTAAAGTAGATTTCGCGGCTGTCGGCATTCAGCGCGGCGGCCACCTGCCGGCGGGCTTCCTCTACCGCGCGGCGGCTCTCGCGGCCGAACGAATGCACGGACATGGGGTTGCCAAACTTCTCGCAGAAATACGGCTTCATCGCCTCAAATACCGGCTCCGTCACGCGGGTCGTGGCCGCGTTATCCATGTAGATTCTGTTCATTGCTTCTTTTCTCCTCCGGCGGACAGCCGCCCGTTTTCCTCAATCATATCGCGAAGGGTGATTCCGTCCACGATGGCGTTCACGCCGTCGCGCACGCGCCGGACGACCAGCCGCGTGGGACACGAGCACGCCTTGTCGCAGGAATCCTCGTATTCCAGACAGTCCGTCATGCAGATTTCCCCTTCCAGCGCGCGGATAATCATGCCGACGGTAATTTTCTCCGGATCGTCGGCCAGCGTGTACCCGCCCTGCGCGCCGCGGCTCGAAACAACGATACCCGCCTTGCGCAGCTGCGCCATCAGCTGTTCCAGATAGGCCTCCGGAATGTCCTGCCGCTCCGCAATCAGCTTGAGGGGCTGGGGCGTTTCCCGCCCGCACAGCGCCAGATCGTACATCGCGTGAATCCCGTATCGCGCGCGTGTGGATAGCTTCATGTGCCGTTTCCTCCAATCCCGACCATTTTGCCGGAATTTCCGAACTGCATTATAAATCCCGCGTCCGTCCATGTCAAGCAATTCCGACCAATCTACAGGAAATTAACCATCCGTCGATTTCCTTCCAAAAGAAAAACGACGAAGGAACGCCCTTCGCCGCAAATTCGATCGATCTGAACTATCGTTTTTTCAGCTTTTCGCAGAAGACGATCGCCGCCGCCACGTCCGCGCAGTAGACAAAGCTGAGAACCGCGTACGCGATGGACTCGCCCTCCGTCAGCAAGCCTTCCCTCCGGGCGCACAGGCTCGCGCTGAGGCCAACCGTTCCGGACAGAATGATGGTCAGAAAGTCAATGACAATCGCCCACAGAATCAGGCCGATTCCCCATACGCTCGCCACAAGGCCGAGGATTCCCAGCGCGAAATGGAACACGTATGCCGGAATATGCGCCAGCTTGATCATCCGATTCGCCTTCGCCAGCTCCCCCGCCGCGCGCTTTCCCCGGACGGCGGCGACCAGATTCGCGATCACCGAAAAGGCCGCGTACAGATTGAACAGCACGGCCAGAACGACCAGCGCCCGAAGCCCGCCCGCGCGCAGTCCATCGGAGCCTTCGAATCGAACGCACAGGAAATAATACGCCGCCAGACATACCAGATACGCATACGGATACAGCATGACCGTCAGCATTCGAAGCCGTTTCTTCATTTATATTCTCCCTCCGGCACGAAAAAACGGCGAGGGATTTCTCCCCCGCCGCCCAATGACAATTACTTGTCGAGAATCTTGATAACAACGCCGGAACCAACCGTGCGGCCGCCTTCACGGATAGCGAAGCGCAGACCTTCTTCACACGCGATAGGCGTGATCAGGGTGATTTCC
>SFHK01000041.1 GCA_004556395.1 Clostridiales bacterium | reverse complement strand
CATATTACAGTTCCATGAGTGATTCGGAATGCATACTGGCATTGATCAACAAATAAACACAAATCATCGCGTCATGCGTCAGTGTGATACATTATCAATGAACAGTTGTAAATCCGAGAAGACAACGTAATCGAGTTTACGCAACAGCATTACAATGTGGACTAATGATCGGGTAATCAACCACACAATGAAACAACCTTCGGATAACTTGCACTTCTTCTACGTAACCGCTCCAATAATCCCCCGATACAGAAAAGCCGTGGTTCCCAGCACTCACACTGCCGAGAACCGTAACTGCTCAATAATCCCCCGATACAGAAAAGTCGTGGTTCCCAGCACTCACACTGCCGAGAACCACGACTTCATTTCTTCTGACCAGGGGAGCAGATCATCAATCCCAAAGTCCTTGTTCCGCTCCGCGCGCTCAGGCAATATGCTGAGCAGATGGAGCAGATAGTCATCCAGCCGCAGGCTGTTGGCTTTTGCCGTTTCCATCAGCGAATAGATGATTGCACTCGCCTCCGCACCCTGGGGTGTATCGGCAAAGAGCCATCCCTTCCGGCCAACGACAAAAGGGCGGATGGCGTTTTCAACCTGGTTGTTGCTGATTTCAATCTCACCATGCTCAAGAAACGCGCAGAGGTGCGCTGGAAGGATTGTTAAAAATCATATTCCCCGTTGACAAACCGCGGAATGCGTGGTTTAATAAGCTAAACCGATGAGGAAGAGAAGTAACCGGAGATTCGGACGTCTCAGCGAGTCGCGGGCGGTGAAAGCGCGATACGGATGAGGCCGGTGAATGGGCTTCCGAGGGCAAGCGGAAAGGCATGGCCGAGTATGCGCGCCGGAGAATCCTCCGTTAACAAAGATTGCCGTATGGTTGTACGGTTGAGGTGGACGCGATGCGCGTCAAGCCGGGTGGCACCGCAGGAGAAGAATTTTCATTCCCCTGTCCCAGCACGAGAGTTGTTCTGGGACAGGGGTTTTTTCTGTTCCGGACGCCGAATTTGGAAAGGAGAGGAAACCATGAGCCAGCAGGAAATCCCGTACAAAATCTATCTGTCCGAAGATGAGATGCCGAAATATTGGTACAATATGCGCGCGGATATGAAGAAAAAGCCCGCGCCGCTGCTGAACCCGCAGACGCTGAAGCCCGTGACCGCCGAGGAGCTGGAGCACGTGTTCTGCAAGGAGCTCGTGAAGCAGGAGCTGGACAACGACACGCGCGAAATCCCGATTCCGCAGGAAATTCTGGACTTCTACAAGATGTACCGCCCCTCTCCGCTGACGCGCGCGTACTGCCTTGAAAAGAAGCTGAACACGCCGGCGAAGATTTACTACAAATTCGAGGGCAACAACACCAGCGGCAGCCACAAGCTGAATTCCGCCATCGCGCAGGCGTACTACGCCAAAAATCAGGGCCTGAAGGGCGTGACTACCGAGACCGGCGCGGGCCAGTGGGGCACGGCGCTGTCCATGGCGTGCGCGTATCTGGGGCTGGACTGCCACGTGTACATGGTGAAGGTGTCCTATGAGCAGAAGCCGTTCCGCCGCGAGGTCATGCGCACCTACGGCGCGCAGGTAACGCCCTCGCCGTCGGAGACGACGAACGTCGGCCGCCAGATTCTGAAGGAGCATCCCGGCACCGGCGGAAGCCTTGGCTGCGCGATTTCCGAGGCCGTCGAGGACGCGACGACGCACGAGGGCTACCGCTACGTGCTGGGCAGCGTTTTGAGTCAGGTGCTTCTGCATCAGTCCGTGATCGGCCTTGAGTGCAAGACGGCCATGGACAAATACGGCATCAAGCCGGACGTCATCATCGGCTGCGCCGGCGGCGGCTCCAATCTGGGCGGCCTGATTTCCCCGTTCATGGGCGAAAAGCTGCGCGGCGAAAAGGACTATCAGTTCATCGCCGTCGAGCCCGCGTCCTGCCCCAGCCTCACCCGCGGCGTGTACGCCTATGACTACTGCGACACCGGCCGCGTGTGCCCGCTTCAGAAGATGTACACGCTGGGCAGCGGCTTCATTCCCGCGCCGAACCACGCCGGCGGCCTGCGCTATCACGGCATGAGCGGCGTTCTGTCCGAGCTGTACGATCAGGGCCTGATCGAGGCGCGCTCCGTCGTGCAGACGGACGTGTTCGAAGCCGCCGAGGCGTTCGCGCGCGTCGAGGGCATCCTGCCCGCGCCGGAAAGCAGCCACGCCATCAAGGTCGCCATGGACGAGGCCATCAAGTGCCGCGAAACCGGCGAGGAAAAGACCATCCTCTTCGGCCTGACCGGCACCGGCTACTTCGACATGTACGCCTACGAGAAGTTCAACGACGGCAAGATGACCGACTTCATCCCCTCCGACGAAGACCTGAAAAAGAGCTTCGAGACCCTGCCGAAGGTGTAACCGAAAACGCGAAAGGAGCAAACGCATGAAGCAGATTATTCTGACGGGCGACCGCCCGACCGGCCGTCTGCACGTGGGGCACTATGTCGGCTCGCTGAAGGAGCGCGTGCGCCTTCAGAACGAGGGGCGGTACGACGAAATCTACATCATGATCGCCGACGCGCAGGCGCTGACGGACAACGCCGAGCATCCGGAGAAGGTGCGAAAGAACATTCTGAACGTCGCGCTGGACTATCTCGCCTGCGGGCTCGACCCGGAGAAGTGCACATTTCTCATCCAGTCGATGGTTCCGGAGCTGACGGAACTGACCTTCTATTATATGAACCTCGTCACCGTGTCGCGCGTGCAGCGCAACCCCACGGTGAAGTCCGAAATTCAGCAGCGCAATTTCGAGGCCAGCGTGCCGGTGGGCTTCTTCTGCTATCCCATCAGTCAGGCGGCGGACATCACCGCCTTCCGCGCCACGGCGGTGCCGGTGGGCGAGGATCAGCTGCCGATGCTCGAGCAGTGCCGGGAAATCGTGCGCAGCTTCAACCGCGTGTACGGCGAAACGCTCATTGAGCCGGAGGTCGTGCTGCCGAAAAATCAGGCCTGCCTGCGCCTGCCCGGCATTGACGGCAGAGAGAAGATGGGCAAGTCGCTGGGCAACTGCATCTACCTGTCCGAGCGTCCGGAGGACATCAAGACCAAGGTCATGTCCATGTACACCGACCCCACGCACCTGCGCCGCGAGGACCCCGGCCACACGAAGGACAACCCCGTGTTCATCTATCTGGAAGCCTTCTGCCGCCCGGAGCACTTCGCCGAATTCCTGCCCGAATACAGCGGGCTCGACGAACTGAAGGCGCACTATGAGCGCGGCGGCCTCGGCGACGTGACGGTGAAGAAATTCCTGAATCACGTGCTCCAGACCGAGCTGCGCCCGATTCATCCGGCAGCCAGAAAGCGCGGGAAACCGCCGCCGCCACCCTCCGCGACGTGCGCCACGCCATGAAAATCGACTACTTTGGCGGCGATAGCCTGCTGAAATAGAAGCGTTCGCTCCATGCGGGGCGGCTTCTCCCATCGACGGACAGAAAGGGTTCGGCGAGCGGAGAAGCCGTTTTTTTATAAAACAGATGCCTGCCAAAATCCGCGGACGGCGCCCGAGCGTCTAATGTATGCAGAACACACAAGCCGGGCGGCTCTGTGGAAGGGAGGAATTTGCTCGGTGCATACGGAGTGCTTGAAATGTGCAAAGAGGAATTGAGCTTTACTGAATGAAGAGGAGTGAAAGAATCATGGATAAGATGAAACGATGGATGCTTGTACTGCTGGTCGCAGCCTTGTGCGCGGCGCAAATCTCGGGCGTTGGCATGGCGGACGGCGCAAAGGGAACTGTATTCGATTTTGTGAACGTATACGATAAGCCGACGACGCAGTCCACATTGAGCGCATCTGAGCTGCTGGCTCTGACGCGTGCGCCGAATGACAGATACGAAACGGCCTGCGCTACCTATACGCTCAAGCAGTATGCGTTTGACGGATGCAACGTTTACCTGATGGTGGAGGTTGCGCCGAAGAGCGCTGACGTGCTGCTTATGTCCGACTATATGTATGAGCCGGAGGATACGCGCCTGCTGGAGGATAGCGACCTGTCCGAGACGTTTGCGCAGAAGGCAGGCCGCGACGGCCAGAGGATCATCGTATCCGGCATTGGCGTAGACGTTACCAATCCGGAGCTGGCGTATTTCGGCTCGGAGGCATCCGAAAAGTATTTTTCAGACGGCACAATGCGGCTGGGGCTGCAATTTGCATTTAAGGAAAATCGGATAGAGGCGCCGCGCAGCATCGATATAAAAGTCCGCGAATACGAATACGGCGCGGATTGGGAGGATCAGCGATGGACTGTCGAACTAACGCCCACAACGCATGCAGCGGAGGCGCGCGCACAGCTTGATCAGCCGGTCGCGGATGGCCTTATGACGGCGGAATCGGTGGAGCTTCTTCGCTCGGAAATCGGCGCGGTGCTGTATATAACCTGCCATGTTGCCGAACAAGCAAGCGCGGCCGATCTGGAGCGACTTAATTCCATCGACGTGAAGGCACAGTTCGGCGATGATACGATCGGCAGTATATGCTCCGTCGTGCAGTGCTTTAACGCGCAGGGGGAGCCCATATACACGGAACAGGCGACAGGCGGCGATCGAGTGATCATATGTATGAAGCTTGGCGCGGGCACGGCACCCGCTGAATCGATGCACGCTTTGTTCCACGACTATTCCACAGATAAGGACATGAGCGGCTTTTCCACAGAGCTTGTATATACGAATCGCTGATTTGACGGCCACTGCCGCGCATAGAATAGCTGTGCGCGGCGGTGGCCGTTTCAAAAACAACTTAAAGGCGGGGAATAAAGGCATGGCCTTCGTTGTAGGCAGAGCGCTCAGAGTCGATGATGCGGCTGGCGACATCCGGCAGCCAGAAAGCGCGGGAAACCGCCGCCGCCACCCTCCGCGACGTGCGCCACGCCATGAAAATCGACTACTTTGGCGGCGATAGCCTGCTGAAGTAGCCCATCTCCATCAAACCAGCCCCCCGAAACTCCACGCGAGCTTCGGGGGGCTCTGTCAATAAACCGCTGCGATTCGCGCGTTCAGGAATCGCCGGACGGGGCGCAATACCGGTCGCAGAAGTCGTTCAGGAAATCGATCGTCCAACGGCGGCCATCCAGCGGGTGCTCAGCGCCAATGCTTATGTAAATTCGCCCCATGTCGGAATGCACGACTACAAGGCTCCCATACGGAGGTTCCTCTATCTGGATGATGGAATCTCCCGATTGACATACTGTTTGTCCTGGGTGATACCATGTGCTTCCCCCACATCGGATTCCACTCCAAAGCTCGCTGTAATATGCGTCCTTAATCAGAAACACCTCGACGACGATATTCGGAGAAACTTCCTTTCGAAGCATGGCATAAATGGCAGGGTCGCGCTTATGCCATTCGATGGTATCCTCGTATCCGTCCGCAAGCATCGCGTCGGTGTTCTCGATCAGTCGATCGAAATCGATCCGCTCAAGCAGCGACCGCGGCACAGACCACTTCCAGTAACCGCGCATGACCTTATAGCCGATGCACGCGCCCGCGATTACAAGCACGATTCCAAGGATGATCAGCCACTTCTTCCATTTCATGAAAACGCCCTCCATTCGTCTGAAAAACGATTCGTGTCGGCGAGGTACTTATCAGTCATCAGAGGGAGCATAATACTTGTCGCAGAGGTCGTTCAGGAAATCTAACGTCTTATTCCGCTTCTTCCGTTGGCAGCAGACCGGCCAGCTCCGGATAGCTTCCGGGCATCCAGTTGAGGTCGGTCACCTGCAGCTTGGAAAGCTTCATGAATTTGTTGAACAGCTTCTCCGCTTCCTTGCCCTCCAGCGGCGTGGGCTGGAAGTTGTTGTGCGCCTTTTCGGAGGACACCGAGCAGGGAATCAGGTTGATGCCGCCGTCCTCGATGGTTCCGTCCGGGTAGATGAGGAACGTCTGCTGGAAAATCTGCGTGTCCTTATCCTTGGGAATATAGTTGCCGCCGAAGCAGAAGTTGCCAAGGCTGCCGACGATGTACTTGCCGTTGTAGGTCAGGATGGGGCCGTACACGTGGGGATGATGGCACAGCACGAGGTCTGCGCCGACGTCCACGAGCTTTTTCGTGGTCGTGCGCATGAAGCTGGTCATTTTGTAGTTGTTTTCCTCGCCGCCGTGCACGCTGACAATCAGCAGGTCGCACTTTTCGCGCGCCTTCTTCGCCCCCGCGATCATCTGATCGGCCTTGTTCTCGCGATAGGAATAGCCCACGAAGCCCACGGTGATGCCCTTTATGTCCATGTAATATTCCACATCATAGCCCGAAGCGCCGATGCCCGCCTCATCGAGGGTTTTCAGCGTCTCCTGAAAGCCCGCCTCGAGGAAGTCCAGCGCGTGATTGTTGGCCACATTGCACACCTCGACGCTGGCGCAGGTGAGAATGTTCACGTGATCCGGCGCGCCGCGGAAGATGAACCTGCCGCTTCTGTGCTTTTTCTCCGAGGTGAGCGGCCCCTCCAGATTGACGATCGTAATGTCGTCATTTTCAAAGATGGACTTCACGTTCTTCAGAAAATATTCGTAACCGTATTTGTCCACGAACTTCTGGAAGAACTTTTCGTTCGAGCCGCCCTTCTGCGCATCGCCGCCGAGCGTGCAGTCGCCCACGGCGGTAATCACCAGCCGCTGCGGCTTGCCCTTTTCGCTTTCCTCCGCCGCGCCGCACGCCAGAAAGACCCAAAGCGCCAGAAGAACCAGCGCCGCAAATCGCTTCATTATAAATATCCGTCCTTTCGTAGAATCACCATCAGTATACCATACGCTTCCGGAACCGTCAATGTATGGGTCATCCACAAGAAATTAATTTGACACCCGCGCGGAATGGTTCTATAATTAGCGGCATGAAAGCTAAGCGTGCGGAGTCGCGCGCGGGATACGGGCAGAGAGCCGGCGGGCGGTGCGAGCCGGGGCGTATCCGCGCAGGGAGCCGCCGTGCGCGCTCCGCTCAGGAAATGGGGCGGCGGGTCGCATCGTTATCCTGCGTTCAAGAGGGCCGCGCCGGGCGCGCGGTCAACCAAGGTGGTACCGCGAAAGAGCGCCATTTCGTCCTTGTGGATGGATTGGGCGCGTTTATTTTTGGACATCAGCAAGGCAGAAAGGAAGTTTTCCCCATGAACAAGAACATCAAGTGCGCGGCCGACCTTCGCCGCATGTATCTGGAATTCTTCAAGAGCAAGGGACACGCCGTGATTCCGTCCGCCTCCGTCATTCCGGAGAACGACCCCACGGTTCTGTTCACCACCGCCGGCATGCATCCGCTGGTTCCCTACCTGCTGGGCGCGAAGCACCCGATGGGCACGCGCCTGACCGACGTTCAGAAGTGCATCCGCACCGGCGACATCGACGAGGTGGGCGACGCGAGCCACTGCACGTTCTTCGAGATGCTGGGCAACTGGTCTCTGGGCGACTACTTTAAAAAGGAAGCGATTTCGTGGAGCTGGGAGTTCCTCACCAGCCCCGAATGGCTGGGTCTCGACCCGGACAAGCTGGCCTTCACCGTGTTCGCCGGCGACGACAAGGCGCCCCGCGACGACGAAGCCGCCGGCTACTGGAAGGCCAACGGCGTGAAGGACGACCACATCTTCTATCTGAACGCCAGGCACAACTGGTGGGGCCCCGCGGGCATCACCGGCCCCTGCGGCCCGGACACCGAGATGTTCGTCATCAAGGATCAGCCGCCCTGCGGCCCGAACTGCTCGCCCGCCTGCGACTGCGGCCGCTATCTGGAAATCTGGAACGACGTGTTCATGCAGTACAACAAGCAGGCCGACGGCAGCTTCCCGCCGCTTGAGAAGAAGAACGTGGACACCGGCATGGGCCTTGAACGCACCATCGGCGTGCTTCTGGGCGCGAAGAGCGTGTACGAGACCGACCTGTTCTCCGGCATCATCGCCAGGATCGAGGAGCTGTCCGGCAAGAAGTACAACCCGGACGACGAGTACGCCCGTTCGTTCCGCGTGGTGGCCGACCACCTGCGCACCTCCACCATCATCATCGGCGACGACCGCGGCGTTACGCCGTCCAACGTCGATCAGGGCTACGTGTTGCGCCGCCTGATTCGCAGAAGCGTGCGCCACGGCATGAAGCTGGAAATGCCCGAGGGCATGACCGCCGAGATCGCGAAGGTCGTCGTGGAGCAGTATAAGGACGTCTATCCCGAGCTCAAGCGCAACGAGGCGCACATCATCGAGCAGCTTCTGCTGGAGGAGGAGCGCTTCCAGAAGACGCTCAAGCAGGGCATGAAGGAATTCGACAAGCTGCTGTTCAACGTGAACCGCATGTCCGGCCTTGTGAAGCCGGTGGTCGAGTCCATCGAAAAGGGCGAGGATTTCGCGCCCGCCGCCGACGCCGCCGCGAAGGCGCTGCCGCCGCGTCCCGAGTATCAGGCGCTGATCGCGCTTCTGAAGGACAAGGGCGACAAGGCCGCGCTGCTGGACGAAGCCAGGAAGTTCCTGAGCAGCCTGAACGTCATCGACGGCCGCAGCGCGTTCAAGCTCTACGACACCTACGGCTTCCCGATTGAAATCACCATGGAGCTGGCGCAGGAAAAGGGTCTCACCGTGGACGAGGAAGGCTTCCAGCAGCGCTTCAGGCAGCACCAGGAAAACAGCCACGCGGGCGCGGAGCAGCGCTTCAAGGGCGGTCTGGCCGACCACACCGAGGAAACCACCAAGCTGCACACCGCCACGCACCTGCTGCACGCCGCGCTGCGCCATGTGCTGGGCGACGAGGTCGCGCAGAAGGGCAGCAACATCACCGCCGAGCGCCTGCGCTTCGACTTCTCGTTCCATCGCAAGATGACTCCCGAGGAGATTCAGGAGACCGAGCGGCTTGTGAACGAGTATATCAAAGGCGCCGCGCCCATCGTGTGCGAGGAAATGACCGTGGCCGAAGCCAAGGCGCAGGGCGCCATCGGCCTGTTCGAGAGCAAGTACGGCGAGCGCGTCAAGGTGTACACCATGGGCGAGTACTCCAAGGAAATCTGCGGCGGCCCGCACGCGAGCAACACCGCCGACCTCAAGAGCTTCAAAATCCTCAAGGAGGAATCCTCCTCTGCCGGCGTGCGCCGCATCAAGGCCGTCATCGGCAAATAAATTCAAAGATTCCCCTCAGAAGAGGCGCGCGCCTTTTCTGAGGGGTTCTGCTATTCCCCATGGCATAATGATAAAGGAGGCGGGAACCATGAAACGCTTTTTCTCTCTGGCGCTCATCTGCGTGATGCTGCTGTCAGCCGTGCTGCCCGCGCAGGCCGAAAGCCCGGCGTGGCAGGTTGGCGACACGAACAACGGATTCACCGTGACCGATGTGCGCGCCTTTGACCTCATCGGCGCGGACGCGATCACGCTCAGGCACGACAAAACCGGCGCGCTGGTGATGCTGCTGCTCAACGAGGACACCAACCGCGTGTTCAACGTCACCTTCCGCACCGTCGCGGAGGACAACACGGGCACGCCGCACGTGTTTGAGCACGCCACGCTGTCGGGCTCCGAAAAGTATCCGTCCAAGAAGCTCTTCTTCAACCTGAGCTACCAGACCTACAACACCTACCTGAACGCGGGCACCTACCCGATGATGACATCCTATCCCATCGGCTCGCTGTCCGAGGATCAGCTGCTGAAGTACGCCGATTTCTATCTGGATTCGTGCTTCCACCCGATGATTCAGACCGATGAGAGCATCTTCCGCCGCGAGGCGTGGCGCTACTCGCTGACCGGCGCGGACGAGCCGATGACGCTCACCGGCACGGTTTACAACGAGATGAAGGGCGCGATGACGCTGGAAAGCGCCGCGAACTACAATTATAAGCGCACGCTCGCGCCCGGCTCCGTGATCGGCAACGTGTCCGGCGGCGAACCGGCCTCCATCCCGGATATGACGTGGGACGCGCTGCGCGCGTATCACGACACGTATTACCATCCGTCCAACAGCCTGTCGTTTGTGTACGGCAAGATCGAGCATCCCGAAGCGTTCCTCGCGCTGCTGGACGGCGTGTTCAGCGCCTATGAGGCGCGGGACGTGAGCGGCCTGTTCGCCGACGCGGACTATCAGCCGCTGACCGAGGCGGCGGAGAAGGTGTATTCCTACCCCGTGGAGGCGGGCACCGACACCGCGAACGGCGCGGCCATCTACTACGGCTTCCGCTGCGACGGCGCTTCCGACGAGGATTTGGATGCGCTGGATCTGTTCACCACCATGGCGAACGCGGACAGCGGCGCGTATAAAACGCTTCTGAAGGAAAGGCTGCCCATGGCGAGCGGCAGCGTGTACATCGACCTCTGCGGCGTGCCGAACGTGTACTTCTGCGCCACCGGCGTGAACGCCTCGGACGCGGACGCCTTCCGCGCCGTCGTGGATGAGTCCATGGCGAAGATCGCCGAAGAGGGCTTTACGCTGGAGGAGGCCGAGGCGCTGGAGGCCGGCGTGAAGCTGGAGGCGCTGCTCATATCCGAGGGCGACGAGGTGGGCGTGAACATCATTGAGAGCATCGCCTATTACTGGGCCTCCACCGGCCGCCTGTACGGCTATATGGACTCCATCGAGCTTCTGAACCACTTCACCGACTATGTGAACGACGGCGGCTTCCGCCGCGTGGCGAAGGCGTACATCGTGGACAATCCCATTCACGCGCTGGCCGTCACCGAGCCCGTGGCCGGTCTGAAGGAAGCCGAGGACGCGGCGCTGGCCGGGAAGCTGGCGGAGAAGAAGGCCGCGATGACGGAGGATGAAATCAACGCGCTCGTCGCCGCCACCAACAAAGCCGACACCGACGAGGACACCACCGACATGGTCGCGTCCCTGAGCGCCGTGACCGTCGACACCCTGCCCGAGGAATTCCGCGTGTACGACATTCAGGACGAAACGCTCGAAAACAACGTTCGCAGACTGTATGTGAACGCTGCGGGCGCGGGCGTTGGCAAGACGATGCTTCGCCTGAACGTTTCCTCGCTCCCGCAGGAGCAGCTGCACTGGCTGTCCCTGTATGTGAACCTGCTGGGCGACATGGACACCGCCGACCACACCTACAGCGAGCTGGCCACGCTGATGACCCGCTACGCCAACGGCCTGCAGATCGGCGTAATCGACCCGCAGGAAGACAACGAATACGGCTACACGCCCTATCTGCGCATCGTCTTCAACGCGCTGGACGACGACCTGTCCGCCGCGTACAATCTGATTTCCGAGATTCTGTTCAGAACCGACTTCTCGAACACCGAAGTGCTCTCCGGCCGTGTCAGCAAGATTCGCAACTCGCTGAAGCAATCCGTGAACGCCGAGGGCTATCTCTTCATGCTGCGCCGCATGTTCGGCCACGGCAACGAGGGTTACGCCGTCTACGACTACATGAGCCAGCTGCCCTACTACAGCTTCCTGTGCGAGGTGGAGGAAGCCATGGCCGCCGACCCGTCGGCCGTCGTGGCGAAGCTCAATGAAACGCGCGACGCGCTTATGGCGCTCGGAAACGGCGTTGTGTACGGCTACGTCGGCAGCGAGGAAGGCCGCACGGCCAACACCGCCGCGGTCGAAGCCTTCCTGTCCGGCATGACCGCCGAGCCGAAGGAGCGCGTGAAGTACGAGTTCGCGCCGGTCGAGCCGTCCGAGGGCATGATTCTGGATGTGAACACCAGCTTCAACATCGCCTTCGCTTCGTGGGAAGACCTTGGCCTTGAAAAGTACACCGCCGACTGGGACGTGATCTGCTCGCTGATCAGCGACCGCTACATGATGCCCGAGCTGCGCGACGCGCGCGGCGCGTACGGCGCGTATCTGTGCGCGGTCGAGTACGGCATATACGCCTTCACCTACCGCGACCCGAACGTCGCCGAGACATTTGACGTGTTCAGCCGCATGGGCGAGATGCTCGCGAATGATGCCTCCATCACGCAGGACACGCTGAACGGCTGCATCCTGTCCAGCTACAGCACCTACGCGCTGCCGCAGGGCGAGCTGACCGACGGCTACAACGCGCTGGGCAACATGCTGACCGGCCAGTCTCAGGAGGAAAAGCGCGCCAACATGGAAGCGCTCAAGGCCGTGAAGGTCGAGAAGCTGCCCGAATACGCCGCCGTCCTCTCCAGGCTGATGACGAACGGCGTGCACGGAACGATTTCGTCCGCCTCCATCATCAACGCGAACGCGGCGCTCTACCGGACCGTCTCCAACCCCTTCGGCGCGGTGGACGCGTCGCAGGTGACGCTCACGGACGTTTCAGAGGATAGCCCGCACTACGAAGCCATCCGCAAGGCCTTCGAGGGCGGCCTGATGACCGCGGAGGACGGCGCGTTCGCGCCCGACCGCACGCTGACGCTGGGCGAATTCGCCGTGCCGCTGTATGTGGCGGTTGGCGGCTCCGCCGACGCGGACGAAGCCATCGCCTTCCTCGCGCAGTACGGAATCGTCCCCGCCGAGCCCGCCGATACCGAGCTGACCCGCGAGGACGCCGCAACCTGCGGCGCGAACTTCTGCGCCGCCATGGGCGTGGCGGTTCAGGAGCTGCCGCTGGGCGAATACCCCGACGCGGCGGAGGTCGCCGAGGGCACCGAAGGCACGTGGGCGTGGATGCTCGAAAACGGCCTTATGTACCCCACCGCCGACGGCCTTCTCGCCCCCACCGCCCCCATGACCCGCGCCGACTTCGCCGAAATGCTGGTCGCCCTGCTGCTGTAATCCCAACCAAATTCCCATAAAAAACGGATGCTCTCCAACCGCGGAGGGCATCCGGTTTTCTATGGGATTGATTGACAATCTTCGAGGATTGCGGTATGATAATCGTATAACGAAAATGGGGGAAGTGGAGCATGAAGAAGGTTTTTCTTGCGCTTATGGTTATGGTGCTGCTCGTGTCCGCAGGCGCGCGGGCGACGGCGGCGGAGATGTATGAGGAAGGGAAACATCCCGTGCTGGATCAATGTCTGGCGCTGGCTTGCGGGGAGATGGGTGAGCTTGCGCGCACGTGGAACGACGAGTCGCGCGCGCTGGACTTATTTGACCCGGAGCTTGCGGCTTCGTACACCGAGGAGAACATCGCGCGTCCGTATCAGGTATACGCGATGATGCCCACGGACGAATTCGACGCGCGGTATATCTTCAAAAACGCGAACGTGGAAAGCGATTACCTGGGCGAAGCGGGTCTCGCGTGGCAGGCGATCTGGAATATGAACATGATCAACCAGACGGGCGAGTCGCGTCCGAGCGTGCGGTATCTTGCGGAGACGCTGAGCCGGCTGGACGTCGCCGACGTGCCGGGGCTGAAGAACACCTGCATCATTGCCTTCCAGCTCGCGGAGGATTCGCCCTGCTACGTCACGGCGCTGCATCCGGTGCGGGAGGGAAGTGTTCTCGTGTACACGACGGGTATCTGGCTCAATTCCGGTTCGTCGATGAGCAATCTCGAAGCGCTGAACGCCGTCGTCAGGCAGAAGTACGGCCCGGAAGCGTTCACGTACTACGATGCGGCGCAGCACTTCCAGAACAACGGCTAAACGCAAGGGGCTGTCTCACGCAATCGGATGAGACAGCCCCTTGGCGATAGATGGTTTACACGGACGCGTCGGGCGAGGGTTTATATTCGAGAAGGTCTACGGGCTGGCAGTTCAGAAGCTCACAGATTCGCGAGAGGTTTTCCCACGATGTCAAACCGCCCTCGCGGATTTTCTGCATCGTGGTTTCGCCCATGATTTTTTCCTTCCGCAGCCGGTAGCTGGAGTAACCGGCGCTTTTCAGCGCGGCCAGCACGTCGATTTTGTATACGATCATGTTCGCATCCTCCCTGTCGGGAATCAGGCGGCGGCCTTCGGCCAGATGCCGGAGAACTTGCGGCGCTCGGGCTTGAACTTCACCACAAGGCAATAGATCAGCGTGCCGAAGGAGCAGGTGATCATGTCGTCCATGGTGTCGATCAGGCCGATGTCGATATAGCCGTTCACCGGCAGCGGCTCGCCGTTGATCACCACGGAGGTAATATCCGAAATGGTGCCGATTTCGCCGGTGCGCTCGCCGAGCATATAGGAAGAAATATCGGTGATAACGGTGTCGTTCTGCATGTCCATGTGGAACAGCAGATCGAGGAAGTACTCGAAGAACTCCCACATCACCGCGATCATCAGCGAGAAGCAGAACGCGAAGGCAACCTTCATCTGCCACGAATGGCCGCCCTCCTTCTTCTCAATCAGGTCGGGCAGGCAATAGCCCAGCGCGGCGAAGGCGTAGCCGCTCAGGCCGTGCATGTATTTGTCCCAGAAGGGCACGATGTGATAGAACTTGAACACGTTGCCCAGCACCGGCCCGCCGACGGACAGCGCCATGTAGGCGCACTTCAGGTCGAGCGAGATGGTGATCTTCATCACGCGCTCGGCGAGCCGCGGCATGTAGATGAGGAACATACCCGCGAAGCTGGAAAGGATGTACAGCGTGTTGTGCAGAACGATCGAGCGGATGAACGAGAAGATGTTCAGCGCCGTGAACGCTGCGTAGAGGATAAACTCGGCTTTGTCGGGGTTCGTAAGGGTTTTCGTCTGTAAGCGATTGCCTTTCACGATGATCTTCCTTTCCCTGCGTCTGCCGGCAGGCATTTGTAATACCCGGCGCCCCGGGCGAGGATTCGAACGTATCGGGCCGTATACAGCGCGGCGGAGCCGACGATGCCGGCCTGCGCCGCGGCGATCAGGGCGGCGGAAAGCGCCGCGCCCGGCTGCCAGAGAAGATGAATGCCCACGGCGGCGAACAGAACCGCCGTGGCGGCCTTGCCGTACCAGCGCGCGCTCAGCGGACGGCCAAGCCGCCGCACCATGAAAACGCCCCACGCCGCCATATACGCTTCCTTCGCCAGCAGCAGCGCCGTGAGCGGACGAAAGCCCGCGCAGCGGCTTGCCAGCAGCCAGAGCGTCACGACCTGCGTCAGCTTGTCGGCCACGGGATCGAGCACCTTGCCGAGGTCGGAAACCATGTGGTACTTCCGGGCAAAATAGCCGTCCGCGCCGTCGGTCGCCACCGACAGAAGAAACGCGCACGCCGCGCCGGGCACATCGCCCGCGCGGTACAGTCCCGCGATCAGCCCCGCCAGCAGCAGTCTGAACGCGGACAGCAGATTGGGTATGGTGAAAATTGCGCGTTCCCGCATGCGCTCGCCCCCTTCTACGCAAGCATGCCCGGCCGGCGGCCGGATTACGCGAGGGAGCGAATGAGAATATCCGCCAAACCATATTGTACCGCCTCAACTTGAAGCGGGTGTTACCGCGGCATGGAGAATTGTGACGGCTTTTCGAAACTTGAAGGAGGTTTCTTCACGAACGGCGAATCCTTCCATATTCAAAATCGGATTCCGACGAAACCGTTCGAGCGATGAGGGAGGGCTTCCATGAATCAGATTACGACCGTGACGCTCGTGCGCCACGCGCAGGCCGACGCGGCGGTGCCCGACCCGGCGGCGCGCCCGCTGACGGAGACAGGGCGGGCGGACGCGCGCAGGCTGGTGGAATTCCTGCGGAAGGACGGGCTGACGGCGCGGCGTGCGTCTGATTCCCATCGCGCAAGATAAAACCGGAACGAAAGACAGGGGGGTATCCATGAACCAGATTACAACCGTGACACTCGTGCGCCACGCGCAGGCCGACGCGGCGGCGCTCGACCCGGCGGCGCGGCCGCTGACGGAGACGGGGCGGGCGGACGCGCGCAGGCTGGCGGAATTCCTGCGGAAGGACGGGCTGACGGCGCGGCGTGTGTCTGATTCCCATCGCGCAAGATAAAACCGGAACGAAAGACAGGGGGGGTATCCATGAACCAGATTACAACCGTGACGCTCGTGCGCCACGCGCAGTCCGACGCGGCGGTGCTCGACCCGGCGGCGCGGCCGCTGACGGAGACGGGGAGGGCAGACGCGCGCAGGCTGGCGGAATTCCTGCGGAAGGACGGGCTGACGGCGCTGTATTCGTCCGACTATGTTCGCGCGCGCGACACGCTTGCGCCCACGGCGGAAGCGCTCGGATTGCCGCTGAACATCGATCCCGACCTTCGCGAATGGCGCGCGGGCGCGATTCCGAAGGACATGCCGTTTTTTGATCACGTGCGGGACTGCTGGGCGCGCCCGGACGTTTGCCGGGGCGGCGGCGAGAGCTTTGAGGGGCTTACGAACCGTATGCTTCGTGCGCTCACGCGGATGCGCCTTGCCTGCGCCGGAGGACATGCCGCCGCCGCGTCCCACGGCATCGCCATCACCGCGGTGATGCGCGCCTTCGAACCGGCGTTTTCGTTCGACGATTTTCGGTCGCTCGTGCCGCGCACGCCGTTTCTCTATCGCATGACGTTCGACGAAGCCGGTCTCGCGGGCGCGGAGCTTTTAGACCCGCTGCGCCCCCTCCCGCCGTCGGACGAATGCCGCGTGGAAACCGCCCCCACCGGCGCGCTGGGCGCGTATAAGTTCGTGGTCATCTTCGTTCGATACAACGGCCGCTGGGTCTATTGCCGCGCGAAAACGCGCGCGGGCTGGGAAACCGCCGGCGGGCATATCGAAAACGGCGAAACGCCCATGGACGCCGCCCGCCGCGAACTGTTTGAGGAAACCGGCGCGACGGACTTCACCCTGCGCCCGCTGTTCGACTACGCCGTCCGCCGCGCATACGGCTGGGCGAACGGCCGCGTTTACCTCGCGGGCGTCCAGTCCTTCGGCCCCCTCCCGCCCTTCGAGATGGCCGAAATCCGCGAAATGGACGCAATCCCTCAAACCATGCGCTTCCCCCAGATTCTGCCCGCGCTGTACGACGCGGTATGCAGGCAGGTCGAAAGCTGATTTCCGGAAATTCTGCCCGCGCCGCGGGCAGGAAATTGAGGAACACATGGCGAACGGTTCTATAAAACACGATGTTTTCCGGAGGAATTTCCATGAGGGAGCGAATCGAGCGAAGCCTTCCGTTCATTCTGGTTGTGGTGGTTCTGCTGATTTCCAACGCGCTGCTTTCCGACACAAAGAAGAAAGAAGAACCCATTCTGCACGAGTGCGGGGATTATCGCTATAGGCTCAAAGAGGACGGAACGGCCATGATCACGGCGTATCTCAACGACGAGAAGTGGCCGTTCATTCCCGCCGAGCTGGACGGGCATGCGGTTACGGGCATCGGCGACCGCGCCTTTTCCGGAAACTTCATTACGGACGTCAAGATTCCGAACAGCATAACCTACACGGAAGGAAATCCCTTTGCCGGCGGCGAAAACAGCCCCGGAGTCATCATTGCGCCCGATCATCCCACGCTGGAAATCGTGGACGACGTGCTTTTCAATAAAGTGGAAAAAACGCTGGTCGCCTACATGCGCCGCGGAGAGTCCGGCTATCAAATTCCGGAAGGCATAAAAAGCATCGGCAACAGCGCGTTCATAGAAAACGCTGCGCTTACAAGCGTCCGTATTCCGGACGGCGTAACGAGCATCGGAAGCTACGCGTTTGCCGACTGCCCCTCTCTTTCGGAGATCAACATTCCGGACAGCGTAGCGAGCATCGGCAGGGGCGCGTTTGTTTCCTGCGAATCTCTTACGGGTCTCATCATTCCGGAGAGCGTGACGAGCATTGATAGCCGCGCTTTCTTCAACTGTACGTCCCTTACGAGCATGACGATTCCAGACCGCGTGGTCGAGATAAAATACGAGACATTTGCTCTTTGCGGGTCGCTTGCGGAAGTCGTGCTTCCAGACAGTCTGACCGCCATTGGCGAGATGGCATTCTCAGGCTGCGATTCTCTTACGGACATCGTGATTCCGGACAGCGTAACGAGCATCGGCAAGAACACATTTTCTCATTGCACGGGATTTACAAGCGTGGTCATTCCAGAGGGCGTAACGGCGATCGGAGACGAAGCGTTTTCCAACTGTTCCAACCTTACGAGCGTCACGCTTCCGAAAACGCTGACCAGCATCGGATCTGACGCGTTTAAGGGCTGTCCGGAGATGCTCGCGTTTACGGTTCCGCGCGATTCGTGGGCGGAAACGTGGTGCGCAGAAAACGGCGGGAGCTATACATATTCTAAAGAATGACGGCGTAAAAATATGCTTCTTGACAGCGCCCGGTTTTCCATGATATTGAAATTATCAACTGCAAACAGGAGGTTTTTCTCACGCGCAGGAGCTTTGGCGCGAAGCCCATTCTGTATCCCGGCCGGTGATCATTCCGGCCGCCTCATCTGCGGGGTGCTGCCCTAAAGGAAAGCCCATCCTTCTTCCCCGCGCAAACACAATCGCGGGCGGCCTGCGCGCATTCGGCAGGCCGCCCGTTTCCGTATGGGTTTTTGGCCGTCAGGCCGTATGCTCATAGCGCAGGCGCGGACTGCGCGCGGCGGCGACCTCGTCGGGACGGGAGATGGAGCCGGTCGTCGGGGCGTTATGCAGCGCCTCAGGGTCGGTGTACGCGAGGTCGAAGAGCTTCAGGTACGCGTCCGCCGCCTGATCGAGCGTCTCGCGCGTTTCGGTCTCGGTGGGCTCGAACATCAGCGCCTCGTGCACGATCAGCGGGAAATACATCGTCGGCGGGTGCATGCCGCAGTCGATCGCGCCCTTGGCGATGTCCATGGCGCTCACGCCGGTTTCCTGCCTGAGCCGGGTCAGGTCGAGCACGAATTCGTGCATGCATACGCCGGGCGCGGCGCAGGCGTATTTCTCTGAAAGCCGCTTCTTCAGGTAGTTCGCGTTCAGCACGGCCGCCTCCGCCGCCGCGGGCACGCCCTCGCGCCCCAGCGCCAGCAGGTAGCAAAGCGCCTTCACGACCACGAGGAAGTTGCCGCCGAACGCCTGCACGCGCCCGATGGAGCGTTCGTCGCCCGAGCCGGGCAGGAACGGCGCAAGGAACGCCTTGCAGCCGACCGCGCCGCTGCCGGGGCCGCCGCCGCCGTGGGGCGTGGAGAAGGTTTTGTGCAGGTTCAGGTGCACAAGGTCGAAGCCCATGTCGCCGGGACGCGCCACGCCCATGACCGCGTTCAGGTTCGCGCCGTCATAGTAGTTCACGCCGCCCGCCTCGCGCACAATGCGGGTGATTTCGAGGATGTTTTCGTCAAACAGACCCAGCGTGTTGGGGTTTGTGAGCATGAGAGCGGCGGTATCGTCGCCCACAAGCGCGCGCAGCGCTTCCACGTCCACGCGGCCGTCCGCCGTGGACGCCACCGGCACAACCTCGAAGCCGGCCATCGCGGCGCTGGCGGGATTGGTGCCGTGCGCCGAATCGGGCACGATGATCTTCGTGCGCCCATGGTCGCCGCGGCTCAGGTGATAGGCGCGCACCATCAGCATGCTCGTGAATTCGCCGTGCGCGCCGGCGCAGGGCTCAAACGTCATGTCGTCCATGCCGGTGATCTCGGTCAGGTATTCCTTTGCCAGCGCCAGCGCGTGCGCGCAGCCGGGCGCGTCCTGCGTGGGATGCGCGTCCGTAAAGCCGGGCAGCGCGGCCATGGCCTCGTTCACCTTCGGGTTGTATTTCATCGTGCAGCTTCCGAGCGGATAGAAGCCGTCGCACACGCCGAACGCGGCGCGTCCGAGCTTCGCGTAGTGGCGGCTCATCTCGCTTTCCGCGACGCGGGGAAGCTTCAATTCCGTTTTACGGGCCATACCGTCCGCGGGGCGCAGAGCGGGAACGTCCAACGGCTCCAGCATCCGCGCGCTTTCCCCGGCGCGCTCGTAAATCAGCTTCATGCCCGCACCTCCTTCGCAATCGCAGCCGTCCTGTCCAACTCCTCCCGGGTGTTCGCCTCTGTAACGCACCACAGGACGCCGCCCTCCACCGGCAGACCGCCCAGAATGCCGTTTTCCGAAAGCGCGGCCAGCAGCTTCTCCGGCTGATCGCACTTTGTGACGAACTCATGGAAGAATTCGCCCGCGTGCGCGCGCGTGAGCCCGGCCTCGGCCAGACGGTCGGCCAGGTAATGCGCCTTGGAATAGCACTGCGCAGCCACGTCCCTCAGCCCCTCCGGCCCCATCGCCGCCAGATACGCGCCCGCGCGCAGCGCGCAAAGCGCTTCGTTTGAGCAAACACTCGACGACGCCTTTTCCCGGCGGATGTGCTGCTCGCGCGCCTGAAGCGTGAGCACGAACGCGCGGCGGCCGTCGCGATCCGTGGTCTCGCCGACGATGCGGCCGGGCAGCCTGCGCATCATGGCCTTCTTCGCCGTCATCATGCCCAGATACGGCCCGCCAAAGCCCAGCGGAAGTCCCAGCGGCTGACCCTCGCCCACGGCGATATCGCAGCCGCATTCGCCGGGCGTGCGGTACAGCGCCGCCGCCAGCGGATGATACACAACCGCCAGCTTCGCCCCGGCGGCGTGCGCGATTTCGGTCAGCTCTGAAAGATCCTCAATCAGTCCAAAGTAGTTCGGCTGCTGAATCAGCACGCACGCGGCGTCCGCGCCCAGCATGTTCTTCAGCGCCCGCGCGTCCGTTCGCCCGTCCGCAAGCGGAATTTCGTCCACGGGCCGGCCCGCCGCGTAGGTTCTCACGGTCCCTGCGTAGCGCGGGTTCATCGCGCCGGACGCCAGCACGCGTACACGCGCGCGTTCGCGGCACATGGACGCGGCCTCGGCGGCGGCGCTCGCGCCGTCGTATACGGAAGCGTTGGCGACGTCCATGTCGTACAGATCGCACACCATGGACTGATATTCAAAGATGGACTGCAAAACGCCCTGACTGATCTCCGGCTGATAGGGCGTATATGCGGTCACAAATACCTCGCGGGAAGCGACCTCGTTCACGATGGCGGGAATGAAGTGCCGCTCCGCGCCCGCGCCGCGCAGGATGGTGGGATACACGGTGTTCTCCGCTGCCAGCGCGCGCACGCGCCGCTCCACGCCCTGCTGGCTCAGTCCCTCAGGCAGGCTCAGGCCCTTCAGGCGCACGCCCTCCGGCAGCGCGGCAAACAGCTCGTCCGCGCTTGAAAGCCCCAGCGCCGCCAGCATGTCCCGGCGTTCCCGCTCCGTGCCGGGCAGATACCCGCCCATTATTCGTGCCCCTCCGATTTCAGAAATTCGCGGTACGCCGCCGCGTCCATCAGATCCTCCGCGCCGGTCACGTTTTCAAGCTCCACCATCCACGCGTCGTAGGGCGCGTCGTTCACGGACTCGGGCGCGTCCTCCAGCGCGCGGTTCACGCGCCTCACGGAGCCGTTCACCGGGCTGTATATCTCGCTCACGGCCTTCACGGACTCCGCCTCGCACAGCCCCTCGCCCTTCACGGCCTCGTCGCCCTCCTGCGGAAGGTCGATAAACACCAGCACGCCCATCTCGCCCTGCGCGAAATCGGTGATGCCCATGCGCGCCGCGCCGTCGTCCAGCAGCTGAAGCCACTCGTGGCTTCTGGTATATTTCAGATTCTCCGGAATGTTCATGCGTTCGTCCTCCTTTTATAAAATGGCAGCGGAACCACCTTCGCGCGAATCTTCCTGCCGCGCACGTCGATGAGCGCCTCGGCGTCCGGCTGCGTATATTCTGTCTTCAAAAGCGCCATGCAGGCGGCGTGTCCCAGCGTGGGCAGATGAGTTCCGCTGGTCACACGGCCGATCGGCTCGTCGCCCGCGAAAACCTGCGCGCCCTCGCGGGGAATGCCGCGGTCCACCGGCACAAGCCCGCATCGGCGCACGCGCGCGCCCCTGTCAAGCAGACCCTGCCGACCGATAAACTCCGGCTTGTCCAGCTTCACAAACACGTCCAGCCCCGCCTCCAATGGCGTGATGTCCGCGGACAGCTCGTGCCCGTACAGGGGCATCGCGGCTTCCATGCGCAGCGTGTCGCGCGCGCCCAGTCCGCAGGGAATCAGCCCAAAGGGCTTCCCGGCATCCAAAAGCGCGTCCCACAGCTCCGCGGCCTTCTCCGGCTTCAGGTAGATTTCAAAGCCGTCCTCGCCGGTGTAGCCGGTGCGGGATACCAGCGTGTCCGCCTGCGCCTTAAATCGGTAATTCCGCTTCGGAAGCGCCCATTCCGGCTTCGCCGCGCGCAGAATCTCCTCCGACGCGGGGCCCTGCAGCGCGATCTGCGCCACGCCGTCCGAAACGTCTTCAAACACGACGTCGCCCGAAAGATGCTCCGCGATCCACTTCACGTCCTTCTCCCGGTTCGCGGCGTTCAGCACCAGCATGTAATCGCCCTCGCCGAATTTGTATACCAGAAGATCGTCCACCGTGCCGCCGTTTTCGTCGCACATCGGACTGTAGCGTGCCTGCCCGTCCTTCATGCCCGTAAAGTCGTTGGTCAGCAGGCGGTTCAGGTTGCCAAGCGCGTCCGCGCCCCTGAGCGTGGCTTCGCCCATGTGGCTCACGTCAAACAGCCCGGCCTGCGCGCGAACGGCTCTGTGCTCGGCAATCACGCCCGTCGGATACTCGACCGGCAGCAGGTACCCTGCAAATGGCACAATCTTCCCGCCCAGAGCCACGTGCGCGTCATACAGAGGCGTTTTCCTTTCCAAATCTCTTCCCTCCCCATAAAAAATACAGAGGACGCCGCGACAGATGCGCTCTGCCGTTTCGCCCTCTGTTTCTGAACCTGAAAGATTCTCCCGCCCCCCTCCGGCGCGGAATTGCTTCGTCGGTGCCGTTTCGGCTTTCCAGAGGCGCCTCCGAATCCGGTCCCGTGTGCCTGAGAGTTTTGTCCCCTTCGGCGCCGCCTGCGCAGTCTCTCCCGGATCCATCTTAGGCCAACCTCATTATATCGCGTCGCGGAAGCAAATGTCAATAGAACTCACGGAAATCAACACAGTCAAAGTCCCGTGTATTTCGAGGGAATACTTGTATTTTTCCCGGTAATATGTATAATATAATTGGTATGTGATCGGATTTTTGGGAGGATGGCGGAGAGAATGGTTGATTTCCTTCAGTTTCTGCGCGTATACGGCGCGCTGATGGCGTGCGCGGCGGCGATTGTGGTGCTGGCCGCAGTGATGGCGAGCTGCACGCTGCGCATGAAGCGGCTGGAGAAGCGCGTTTCAGAAATGGAGGAAGCGCTCCAGAAGCGCATGGACGATGAGAGCCGGAAGAACCGGGAGGACGCGCTGCGGCAGCGGCGCGTGCTGAGCGAGAACATGGCCAATCTTTCCGAAAGCATGACGCGCGCCATCCTGTACCGCGACGGGAACGGCGAAAAGGCGTGACTGGCCTTCGGCTCGTTCCTTGCGGGCTGATTTCCAAAGATGCAGCGCTGCGCCATGACGGGAACGGCGAAAGGACACGGCTTGTTTCTGGCGAGATGGTTTCTGGGCGCGCGGCATTATAAAGGAAAAAACGGCTTACGGCTTGTTCCGGAAAAGCTGCCTTTGCGTGCGGTGCGGATGCAGTCTGGGGAAAAGATGAAGGCTTGAACGGGCGAATTCCTGCATAGAATCAGGCGAAGTACCTTCTGCGCAGGGGAGGGGATCGCTTGGCGGGAAAGGCGAGGCGGGTTCCGGACGAGCTCATCTGGCTGGACGACGCGCTGCCCGGGCGGGTTCAGGTGCACATTTCGGGCACGAGCCGGGCGCTGATTGAGAATTATCTGGGCGTGGTCGAGTTTACGGACGCGTGCGTGCGGCTGCGCGCGAAGCGCGGGGAAGTGTGCGTGGACGGCGAGGAGCTGCGTCTGTGCGAGCTGCGGCCGGGGTCGATGATCGTCGCCGGGCGCATCCGCCGCGTGACGCTGCCGGAAGGAAGCGACGCGTAGTGGGCAGCGTGCGGTTTGAGATACGAACGTCGATGACGGCGCGGCTTCTGGAACGGTGCATGGAAAAGGGCATCCCCATCGAGCGCGCCGAGGACGCGGACGCGCACGGCTTCGCGGCGTGGGTGTCGGACGGGGACGAGGCGCGCATGCGCGCGTTTCTGGACGAGCTGCACGTGCCCTACCGCGTGCGCGGCGCGAAGGGCGCGGCGCGGCTGAAGCGGTTTCTTCGGGCGCGGGCGGCGCTGCTTCCGGCGCTGTGCGTGTGCGCGGCGCTTTTGTACCTGCTTTCCGGGCGCGTGTGGGTGATTTCCGTCACGGGCGCGGACGAGGCGGCGATTGTCGGCACGCTGGAGGAAATGGGCGTTCGCCCCGGCGCGGGAAAGCGCACGCTGAACATGGACGCCATCGGCATGGCGCTTTCGGCGGCGCATCCGGAGTACGCGTTTTTCGGCGTGAAGGCCGAGGGCGTCTGCCTGTCCGTGCGCGCGCGGCGGGCGGATGAAGCGCCGGACGTGTACGCGTTGTCCGACGCGGGCAATCTGGTGGCGGACGAGGACGCGGTGATCGTGTCGATCAGCGTGACCGCCGGGCAGGCGCGGGTGAAGCCGGGCGACACCGTGAAGTGCGGCGACGTGCTGATCGCGGGCGAGGAGCGCCGAACCGTGGACGGCGAAACGCGCCCGGTGGCCGCGGCCGGACGCGTGGTGGCGCGCACGTGGACGAAGGGCGAGAGCGAGACGCGGGATTATGCCGTTCAGAAGCGGTATACCGGCCGCACGCGCGTGAAAAGCGGAGTCGAAACGCCGTTTTTCACCCTTTCGGAGACGGATTCGGACGCGCTTAAGCGCTTCGACGCGCAGACGGATTCCACCGACATCGTGGGGCTGTTCGTGCCGGTGCGCGTGTTCCAGACGTTGGAGCGCGAGTACGAGGAGACGCGGGTTCCG
>SFHK01000040.1 GCA_004556395.1 Clostridiales bacterium | reverse complement strand
CAAACAGGTGCTATGCACCCAGCCGGGAGCATAGCGCCGTTTGTTGTCAGCAGCCCGTTTCACGGTCTGCGTGTAGTTCCTTGTAAACTGACCTAAATTGCGATTATAATACCATCGGCTCATGCATCTGTCAAGCGTGAATATGAATTTTTACACAGGTTATCCCTGCAATTTTTGCGCTAATTCTCGTCATTTCCATGCATTTTTGCAGGATTGCATGTCGCTCTTGAAATCAAGCCGCACAATCCTACTTTTTTCAGCAATTTTTATGCATCATTTTCCGCATGAATATTGAATTTAAGGCGGGAATATTCGTCTTTTGCTCTACAAAAAATCCGGGCGCACACCAGATGCACCCGGAGCCAGTTTTCCATTCTTCTTCAGTTTTCAGGAATGAGCGTCAGGTAGCCTTCCTCCACGCCGCAAACGCCGAGTCCGGGCGCATCCAACACGGTAATATCCTTCTCCGCGAACACCGCGCCGCCCAGCACGGGATCCTCGGAGCAGAGCACGGGGCCGTCAAGGTCGATTTTCGTGATGATTCCGCGCGCGCACGCCAGATGCACGGCGGCGTTCACGGAAATCTTCGCTTCCAGCATGCAGCCGATCATGCACGGCACGCCGTACACCTCGGCCGCGGACGCGATTTGCAGCGCCGGATACAGGCCGCCGCACTTCATCAGCTTGATGTTTATCAGGTCGGCCGCGCCCATCTGCATGATTTTGAGCGCGTCCGCGGGCGAAAATACGCTTTCGTCGGCCAGCACCGGCACGCTGCTGCGCTCGGTGACGTATTTAAGACCCTCGAAATCGTGCGCGGCCACGGGCTGCTCCACGAATTCAATATCCAGACCGCGATCCTGCATGGCGTTCAGGATGCGCACGGCCTCCTTGGGCTGCCACGCCTGATTCGCGTCGATGCGCAGAATCGTGGCCGCGCCCGCCGCCTCGCGCACCGCCGCAAGCCTGCGCACGTCCAGCGCCGGGTTCGCGCCCACCTTGACCTTCAGGCAGCCGTAGCCGCGGCGAATGGCTTCGCGCGTATCCTCCGCCATGACCTCCGGATCGTTGACGCTGATGGTGATGTCCGTTTCAATCCTCGTGCGTCCGCCGCCCAGCAGCCTGTAGACCGGCAGACCGTACTTCTGGCCGTACAGATCCCACACCGCCATATCCACGGCGGCCTTGGCGCTGGTGTTCTTCACGACGCAGGACTGAATCGTCTGAAGCAGCGGCTCCAGCGCTTCCACCTCGCGTCCGATGACCGACGGGGCGATATGGTCGCGAATCGCGCCCACGATGCCGGAGAACGTGTCGCCGGTAATTTTGCCGGTTGGCGGCGCTTCGCCCCAGCCGACCGCGCCCTCGTCCGTTCGCACCTCGACCACGACGTCCTCCACGCGATACACCGTGCGCAGCGCCGTCTTGAAGGGCACGCGCAGCGGCACAGACAGCTTCCACAGGCGAATATCGGTAATTTTCATGGGTATCCTCCCTAGTTTTTCTCTCATTATACACGAACGCAACCGTCATTTCAAGCATTCCGCGGAAGCGCTTGACAATTGAAACCGAGCAACTGAATGGCGCAGGCGGTCAGCGGCCTGAGCGCCGAGAAATCCCCGTTCGGCACGGCTCTGACGCACGCCCGGTGCCTGCAATACGCGCTCGACCGCCCCGGCGTGCTGGTGGCCGCGCCCGGCGTGCAGACCCTCGCCCACCTCGACCAGCTGCTCCACTTCCTCACCGCCACCGACGCGGAGAAGGATTATTCCGTCATCGGCTCGTTCAAGACGGACGCAGTCACCGGCACGTGCGTGTATTTCAGCCACTGCCAGCCCTGCCCTGCGGGCATCGACATCGGCCTTGTGAACGAGTATTACGACCTTGCCCTCGCGGGCGGCGCGATTGCCGCGAACCACTATGCCAGGCTGCCCGTGAAGGCCGACGCGTGCCTGCACTGCGGTCATTTCAAGCGCCGCCGCCCGTTCGGCGTAAAACAGATGGAGCGCATGCGCGAGATCGACGAGTATTTCCGCCGCAAGGCTGAAATACTCTCCCATATCCGCAGAAGGGAACGCAGGAAGTTTTGTCTTACGTTCCCTTTCATCCGCGGAATAAAATTCCGCGTTTTCAAAAGAAACTGCCGTGAAGCGAACCTCACGGCAGTCTTTTCAGTTTTGCCCGATTGATCGGGAAGGCTGAATTACAGGCCCTTCTCGTCGATCTTGGCGTCGATGTAGCCCAGGTACTCCGGCACGCCCAGCGCGTCGAAGCCGTTCACGTACTCGTCCCAATCGTTGTCAACGTCCTTCTTGCCGGTGATGAAGTTGCCAACCCACTCGTCAAGATAGGTGTCGAAGTCCGCGGTCAGAACGGAGATGCGGGAAGCGGTGTCCGGATCGAACACGAAGGGAGCCCACACGGCGCCGCCCACGGCGTCAGGCGTATAGTTGATCAGACCGGCCGCGGATTCCAGAGAGATCGGCCAGGTCTCGCCGCCCTTGAACAGCTCGTTGGTCGCGCAGGAGGGGTTCATGCCGCCCGCCCAAGTGCACCACTGAGACTGAACCTGCTCGAAGTTGCGGCCGTTGGGATCCTTGAGAACCATGTCGGTCAGCGCGTAGGTGTCAGTTTCCGCGTCGTAGGTGTAGGTCACGTTCTCTTCGCCCATGAAGTAGGCAACCATGCCTTCCACGGAGTAGAAGTAGTCCGCCCAGCGAGCCATGATCTCACGGTACTCTTCGGGGCACTTGCTTGTGATGCAGAAGTTCGCGCTCTGGCTGGCGGGCATGGAGTAGGCGCTCCACATCTTCTCGCCGTTGTAGCCGGTGAGCGGCTCGGTCATCGGAACACTCTGCGCTTCGTAGGCGCCAGAAACCGGGCTGTTGTTCACGAAGCAGTAGGTCAGCGTGCGGCCGGTCTGGCACTTGGTGATCAGCTGCGCGAAGGTGTCGGTGAACAGGTCGGGATCCAGCAGGCCTTCGGAATAGAGCTTGTTGCAGTAGCGCATGAGCTCCTTGTAGCCCTCGGCGGTGTGCCAGAAGCGGCCGGTGCCGTCCTCATTCTGGTCGAACCAGTAGCAGGAGGAGCCGCGGTTCATCAGACCGAAGGAGCCGGCCAGCGTGTAGTCCAGCTGATTCCAATCGGAGAAGCCCCACGGGATGGTATCGTCGATACCGTTCTTGTTGTAATCAAAGTCCTTGATCTTGGAGAGGTAGTCATAGAACTCGTCGAGCGTCGTCGGCGGATTCTCGAAGCCGGCATAGTCCAGAACCTCGCGGTTGTAGAACATGCGGCTGCCCATGCGGATAGCGTAACCGGTCAGGATGTAGGGGCAGCCGTAGATGGCGCCGTTGCTCTGCGTCACAGCCGCGCGGGCGGTGGGATACGCATCCAGCCAGTACTTGAAGTTCGGCATCACGTCCAGATACTGGGTGAGGTCGAGCAGCATGCCTTCAGCGCCGTACTGGGACTGCTGCGTGCTGGACACGGACATCTTGAAGAGGATATCCGGCAGCTCGTTCGCGCCGAACATCAGGTTCAGGCGGGTAGCGCGGTCGGAGGAGGGAACCGGGGTGAACTCAATGTGAATGTTGGTGAGCTCTTCGAGCTGCTGCCAGAACCAGACGGTGCTCCAGTCGGCGGGCATGACGTCCGTATAGGCGTGGGTCATCGTAATGGTGATCTTTTCGTCTACCAGCGGGTAGAGCGAATTGTCGATGCGCGGGCCTTCGATTTCGGCGAACGCCGCGAAGCACGACAGCGCCAGCAGGGCTGCCAACAGCAGAGCAAGTTTTCTCATGGTGAAGCCTCCTTTTATTTTTTTCCAAAGCGGATATACCGCTCAAGAAACCCTTTACGGATCAGCCCTTGACCGAGCCGATCATGACGCCCTTCACGAAGTATCTCTGCACGAACGGGTAGATGATCAGCATGGGCACCGACGCGAGCACGACGATGGCGTACTTGATCGTCTCCGCGCGCATGGCGCGGCGTGCCATTTCGTCCACAGACGCGCCGCCGTCGACGGCGGAAACGTCGTTCGCCACAAGAATCTGCCGCAGGAACAGCTGAAGCGGCCACTTGTTCTTGTCCGTCAGGTAGACCAGGCTCTGGAAGTAGCTGTTCCACAGGAACACGCCGTAGTACAGGCCGATGACGCAGATGACCGGGATGGACAGCGGCAGGATGATTCGAAACAGGATGCCGAACGGCGTGCAGCCGTCGATCTGCGCCGCCTCCTGCAATTCATACGGAATGGAGCCGGAGAAGAACGTGCGCATGATGATCATATTGTATGTCGCGATGCCGCCCACCAGAATGACCGCCCACCAGCTGTTGGTCAAGTGCAGCGTCTTGCTCACCAGCAGGTAGGTGGGAATCATGCCGCCGGAGAAGAACATCGGAAAGGTGACGTACAGCATGATGCCGCTCTTGCCCCACAGGTCGCGGCGGGACAGCGGATACGCGCACAGGATGGTCAGCACCAGGTTCACCGCGGTTCCCAGAAACAGCATGCCCAGCGAGTTGCGGTAGCCGATCATCAGGTCGCCGTTTTTCAGGCACTCGGCGTAGTTCTCAAGCGTCACATGCACCGGCCGCCACAGTACCTCGCCGGAGATAACCATTTTCGCCTCAGAGAATGACGCGATGATCACGAACCACAGCGGATACACGATGATGATCGAAAGCAGCGCCAGAATGAAGTATACGATCCACTCGAAGAGAATGTCCTCTTTGGCCTTGCGGGAATTGTGCGCGGGCTTCCTCAGTGCCCGGGCTGCGATTTTCTGCGACATTGCCCCTTCCTCCTTTACCACAGCTTGGTTTCGCCCAGCGAGCGGGAAATCTGATTCACGATCACCAGAACCGCGCAGTTGATGGCCGAGTTAAACAGACCGATGGCCGTTGAAAGCTCAAACTGGTTGGAATCGAGGAGCGAGATTCGGTATACGTAGGTCGCGATTACGTCGGACACGTCCATGTTCATGTTGTTCTGCATCAGGTAGACCTTTTCGAAGCCGACCGACAGCACATGACCGGAGTTCAGAATCAGCAGAATGACGATCGTGGGCATGATGCCCGGCAGATTGATGTGCCACATGCACTGGAAGCGGTTCGCGCCGTCGATGTAGGCCGACTCGTGCAGCTGCGGGTCGATGCCGGCCAGCGCGGCGATGTAGATGATCGAATCCCAGCCCATGTTCTGCCACACGCTGGAGCCGACGTACAGCGGCCGGAACATGCTGCGAACCTGCATCCAGTTGTCCGGCGTACCGCCCGCCCACTCGATGACCTTGTTCGCAATGCCGTAATCGCGGTTGGTGAAGCTGCTCAGCAGGCCGACGATGACGACGGTGGAGAGGAAGTGCGGGATGTAGGTGACGTTTTGAACGAATTTCTGATAGACGCGGTTGGAAACCTCATTGAGCATCAGCGCAAGCAAAATCGGCAGCGGAAAGCCGCACACGAGTGATAAAAGACTCAGGGAAAGGGTGTTGTACAAGGTGCGCGTAAAATACGGGGAAGCAAAGTAATCGCGGAACCACTTGAAGCCCAGCCATTCGCTGTTCCAGATGCCGACGACGGCCTTGTATTTTTTGAAGCCGATGGTAATTCCGTACATGGGCATATAGCAGAAGATGAAATACCACGCGAGGGGCAGCAGAAGCATCAGATAGAATTGCCAGTTTCTTCCCAGTTTCCGTTCATGTGCCCAGCGGGACACGCGTCTTCCGAGGGTTCGATGGTTTCTGACTGCCAGATCGCTCATGAACTCCATCCTCCATATTGTTACGTTCATCGTCCGCGTTTAACCATATGGATATTTTATTTGATATCCCTTCTTTTGTCAAGCACTTTGGACAAATTTTCATCACACTTTTTTTGTTTTCGCCCAATTTATTGCGATGTAAAAGCTCATAATTTTTATCTGCGCACGATGTTGCTATATAAAAATAATTTCTACAGAAAACATCTGAACGAAAAAACGCCGGAAACCTCCGACGTTCTCTTTGTAGTTTCAGATTTTCACCACGCGCACTTCAGTCCCATATTCCCGCAGAAAATGAATCAAGTCCGCCGTCCGCAGCCAGAGCGTGGCCGTGTTTTCGTTCGGATGGACGGCGATTCCGCCCTCCGCCAGCTCCGCGTCGATGTAGAAATGAACGCGGTGCGCCGGGTCGTTCAGAAGCCCCAGCGGCGACACGGTTCCGGGCGAAAGCCGCATATAGCCCATCAGCTCCTCCTCCGACGCAAGGGAAAGATTCCGCAGTCCCTGCGCTTTGCGGAACGCCTTCAGATCGACCCGCTTGTCGCCCTTCACGGTGATCAGGGCATAGAATTGCTTTTTGTCGTCGCGGACAAACAGGTTCTTCGCGTCCCATTCCGGGTGCGGCAGCCGGAGCGCCTCGGCCTCCTCCATGTTGTACACGGCTCTGTGCTCCATTTTCTCGTAGGAAATTCCATGCTCGTCCAGATACCGACAGACCTCCGCCTGATTCATCCCTCTCCCCCATTTCTACGCAAAAGGGACGTCCGAAGCTTCAGACGTCCCTTTCGTTCAGGCAATCGCCCCTGCGATCTTACACGGGCATTGCGTTGTTCTTCTTATCCAGCACGCTGTTGTCGAGCTTGAGCTGCTCGGCCTGGCGATACTCGAAGAACTTGGGGGCAACCTGCGGGAAGAGCGCGTAGCTGAGCACGTCCTCTTCCTGGGTATACCAGCGGGCGCACTCCTTGCGATACTTCTCCATCTCGGGCTTGAGGTCGTCGGCGGGACGATAGGTGATGACCTTCGCGTTGCCGATAACCTTGCGGCGCACTTCCTCGTTCACGGGCGCCGGCAGCTTGCCGTATTCGCCGCGCATGAGGCCCTGCGACTCCTTGGGGTTCATCTTGTAGCGCTCGCCCGCGATGACGTTCATCACGGCCTGCGTACCGACGATCTGGCTGGTGGGCGTGACCAGCGGCGGATAGCCGAAGTCCTTGCGCACGCGCGGAACCTCCGCCAGCACCTCGTACAGCTTGTCGGACTTGCCGGCCTGCTTGAGCTGGTTGATGAGGTTGGACAGCATGCCGCCGGGCACCTGATACTTGAGGGTGTTCACGTCCACGCGCAGCACCTTGGGATCCAGGATGCCTTCCGCCTGCAGCTTCTGGGCGACCTTGCGGAAATGCTCGGTGGCCTTGGTCAGCTCGTTCAGGTCGATGCCGGTGTCATACTCGGTGCCCTGCAGCGTGGCGATCAGAGACTCGGTCGCGGGCTGAGAGGTGCCGTTGGCCAGCGGGGACAGCGCGCAGTCCACGATGTCTACGCCCGCCTCGATGGCCTTCAGGTTGACCATGTCGCCGGTGCCGGTGGTGTTGTGGGTGTGCAGGTGCACGAGCGTTTCCTTCTTCAGCGCCTGCTTCAGCTTCTTAATCAGGCTGTAGGCCTGATACGGGAGCAGCAGGTTCGCCATGTCCTTCACGCAGATGTTCTGCGCGCCCATCTTCTCGAACTGTACGGCGAGGTCTACGAAGTAATCCTCGGTGTGCACGGGAGAGACGGTGTAGCTCATGGCCACCTCGCAGATGCCGTTGTACCTGTTGGTGGAGTCAATGGCCTGCTTGAGGTTTCTGGGATCGTTCAGCGCGTCGAAGATGCGGATGACGTTGATGCCGTTTTTGATGGACAGGCGGACGAACTCATCCACCACGTCGTCGGCATAGTGCTTGTAGCCCAGAATGTTCTGGCCGCGGAACAGCATCTGCAGCTTCGTCTTGGGCATGGCCTCGCGCAGCTTGCGCAGGCGCACCCACGGGTCTTCATTCAGGAAGCGCAGGCAGCTGTCAAACGTCGCGCCGCCCCAGCATTCCAGAGAATAAAAACCGGCGTTATCCAGTACTTCGCAGGCGGGCAGCATGTCCTCAGTGCGCATACGGGTTGCGGCCTGGGACTGATGGGCGTCGCGAAGAATGGTATCAGTAATCATTACCTTTCCCATGATAACTTCCTCCTAATTAACGATTCGATCAGCCGAACAGGGCGATAAACACGCCCGCCGCCACGGCGCTGCCGATAACGCCGGCAACGTTCGGGCCCATGGCGTGCATCAGCAGGAAGTTGCCGGGATCATACTGCTGTCCCACTTTCTGCGATACGCGCGCCGCCATCGGAACGGCGGATACACCGGCGGAGCCGATCAGCGGATTGATCCTGCCGCCGGAGAGCTTATTCATAAGCTTAGCCAGCAGTACGCCGCCCGCGGTGCCAAAGCTGAAGGCAACGATGCCAAGCGCCACAATTTCGAGCGTCTGAAGCTTCAGGAACGTGGTGCCATTGGTAGTTGCGCCAACGGTCAGACCCAGGAAGATGGTGACGATGTTGCACAGCTCGTTCTGCGCGGTCTTGTTCAGGCGCTCGGTCACGCCGCACACGCGCATCAGGTTGCCCAGCATCAGCATGCCGACCAGGGACGCAGCGTCCGGCAGCAGCAGGGACACGATGATGGTAACCAGAATCGGGAAGATGACCAGCTCGGTCTTGGAGACGCTTCTCAGCTGACCCATGCGGATCGTGCGTTCCTTCTGCGTGGTGAGCGCCTTCATGATCGGGGGCTGAATGACCGGCACCAGCGCCATGTACGAATACGCGGCGACGGCGATCGGGCCAAGCAGGTGCGGAGCGAGCTTCGTGGTGACGAAGATGGCCGTGGGGCCGTCCGCGCCGCCAATGATACCGGTCGCGGCAGCTTCACGAGCCGTGAAGCCGAAGAGCGCCTTCGCGCCGATGAAGGTGATGAAGATACCCAGCTGCGCGGCCGCGCCCATCAGAAGTGCGGAGGGGTTGGCGATCAGGGGAGCGAAGTCCGTCATCGCGCCGACGCCCATGAAGATCAGCGGCGGGTAGATGCCCAGCTTTACGCCCTTGTACAGGTAGTACAGCAGGCCGCCGTTGGAGGTCTGGATGCCGTAGCGCATGGTGTTGGTCGCTTCGTCCAGACGGTAGGTAATCTCGGCCACATCGTGGCGGGACGCCACGGCCGCGGCCTTCGCGGCTTCCAGAGAATCGAAGAAGGAATAGCTGGGGTCGCCCATCAGACCCGCGAGGGGCAGGTTGGCCAGCAGCATACCGAAGGCAATCGGCATGAGCAGCAGCGGCTCAAACTGCTTCACGATAGCCAGATACAGCAGCAGGCAGGCAATGGCGATCATCACGTACTCACGCCAGGTGCCTCCCGCGAAGCCGGTAGACTTGGCGATTTTCACGATGCCATCCCAGAAGTTGATTTCGGGATCCTTGTATTCGGTCGTAAGTTCGGCTGCCGCCTCGGTGTTCTCCGCGGCGGGCGCTTCCGGCGCAACGGTTTCGGTTACCTCGGGCGCGGCTGTGTCCGTCTTGCCCGAGGTGAGGCTTTCCGCAAGCGCTGAGCACATCCACGCGAGCATCAGAATGAGCGCGATGGCGAAGCACCGATTGCGGAACGTTTTTCTCTGCATACGGCTCATATGTCATCCAACTCCAATCTTTGTCGTTTCCGTCTTTTACGGTTGGGTTCAGAGGAAACGAGTCGATTACTTCAGAGACACGAGCACGTCGCCGGTGTTGACGGTCTGGCCCTTGGTCACGTTGACGCTGGCCACAACGCCGTCACGGGGCGCCTTGATCTCGTTTTCCATCTTCATGGCCTCGAGGATCACCAGGTCGTCGCCCTTCCTGACGGACTGGCCGGCGGTGACCTTCACGTCGTTGATGTTGCCGGGCATGGGCGCCTTGATGGACTCGGCGCCAGCGGGAGCGGCGGCAACCTTCGGAGCGGCGGCGGGCACGGGAGCGGCCTTCGGAGCGGCGGCTACCGGAGCGGGCGCAGCGACGGGAGCGGGTGCGACAACGGGCGCGGACGCGCCGACTTCTTCGACTTCCACTTCATAGGATTGACCGTTAACGGTGATCTGGAACTTACGCATGATGGTTTCCTCCATTCAAATGATCCATTCTCAGAATTTGTAAACCTGCTCGGAGCGGGCGGCGTTCTTCCAGCCGTTCACCCGGCGTACGGACTTGACAACCAGATTCCTGCTTCCGCCGTCATAGGCCGCAATGGCCGCGGCGATGACCGCAATCAGCTCGTCGGTGCCGACGTCCTGCGCGTCATCCACGACTTCCTCGGGCTCGATCTCGGCCGGAACTTCCTGCGTGACGGCGTTCAGCAGCTCTGCCTTACGTGCTGCTTTTTTTTTATCGATCGCCTTGAAAATCACGGCCATCAGCGTCAGAAGACCGATCAGGATTCCCAAGCCGACGAACACGATGAGCAGACCGATGCCTGTCACGGTCAGGCCATACGTTAACACATTCATCGTTTCAATCTCCCTTCAAGCCTTACAGCGGCAGATTGCCATGCTTCTTGGCGATCTTCGCTTCGCGCTTTCCGGCCAGCATTTCCAGCGCGGACGCGATCATCTGGCGAGTCACGGCGGGCTCGATCACGTCGTCCACGTAGCCCAGCTTCGCGGCGTTCACGCCGTCGGCCACGTCATCGGAATACTTCTGCTCGAGCTCGGCGCGGCGGGCGATGGGATCGTCGGCGCCGTCCATCTGGTCGGCATACAGAAGCTGCGCGGCGATCGGCGCGGAAACGGCGCTGATCACGGTGCCCGGCCACGCGTACACCATGTCGGCGACGGCGCGGGAAGCCATGGAGGCGTAGCCCATGCCGATGGCCTGACCGGTGATCACAGCCACGCGGGGCGCGGAATTCTCGCTCAGCGCGTACAGGAGGGACGCGCCGGCGCGAGCCAGCTCGCCCTGCGGCGCGCCGCTGATCTTCATGCCCAGGGAGTCCACGAACGTGACGACCGGGATGGAGAACACGTCGGCGAAGGAAGCGAGACGCGCGGCCTTCTTGCAGCCGTACACGGTCAGGCGGCCCTCGTCCTTATTGGGCTGGTTGGCGATAAAGCACACGGTGCGGCCGCCGATTTTGCCAAGCGCTGTGACCATGGAGGGCGCGAACTCGGAATACAGCTCGATGTAATCGCCGTTGTCGACCACGGCCGCGATGACGTCGCGTATGTCGTCCACGGTGTCGATGGCGTTGAACTGCGGAATTTCACGGTTCAGGTCGTCCGTCTCGGGATAAACGGCCTCGTCCATGTTGTTGACGGGCAGCATGCCGATGAGCTTGCGCGCCATGGCGGCGGCTTCCTCGTCGGTTTCGGTCACGAGCATCGCCGCGCCGGACTTGTGGCTGGCTTCGCTGCCCGCGATTTCCTTCATGTCTACCTTCTTGCCGGTGGCCGCGGAAACGACCAGCGGGCCGTTCACGAACAGCTGACCGTTCTTGCTCTGCACGGTCACGTCCGCAATCTGCGCGATCACGGAGGCGGTGCCGCCGCAGGGGCCGAGGATCAGCGCAACCTGGGGCACGACGCCGGACAGCTCCGTCGCCTTGGCGGCGATCATCGCGTAGGCATTCAGCGCCTGAACGCCTTCATCCAGCTTCGCTCCGGCGGAATCGAGCATTGCCACAATGGGCGCGCCGGTCTTCTCCGCCATATCCATCACCTTGAGAACCTTGCGCGCGTGCTTCTCGCCGACCGCGCCGCCGCCCACGGTGAAATCCTGCGCATAGACGTAGACGGGGTTTCCGTCGATCGTGCCGTAGCCGGTCACGACGCCCGCGTCCGCGTTCAGCGCGTCCAGCTCCACAAAGCTCGCCTGATCGAGCAGGCAGGCCACGCGCTCGCGAGCGGTCAGCTTGCCGGCCTTCTTCTGCTCGGCGATGAGAGCCGCGTCGCCGGCGAGAATCGTCTGCTTGCGCTCACGAATGATGGGCAAATTGCGTTCCACACTCATTTTTATCCCTCCATATCTCCTGTTGGAGCAATAATTCCAATCGAATCCAAATTCAAATTACGACAACAAATTCCTTTTTCCTGCCTGCGTGGCTGTTAAGTTTCCATATGCTTTTTCGTCTTAGCGGAATCTTTCCCCCTATCGCTTTGTGACCGCGATCAGAAGCGGCGGTTTTTTGCGGATGTTCAGGTATTCCTGCGCCATCGCGTCGTACACGCCGTCGTCCAGCGCGCCCGCCCATTGAAGCAGCGCGCCGCGCTCCCGCGTGCCCTCCTCGTGACCCGGGTACACGCAGATGGTCAGAACGCCGCCGGGCTTCAAAAGCGAAAGCGCCGCTTCCGCCGCCTGAAGCGTGGTATCTACCTGCGTCGTGCACGCGTGCGGACTGCCGGGCAGCCAGCCAAGGTTGAATACCGCCGCATCCAGCGGCTCCTTCACGTATTCCGCCAGCTTCTGGTGCCCATCGCAGATCAGCGTGGCGCGCTCCAGAAGCCCGGCGGCTTCCAGCCGCGTGCGCGTGCGCTCCACCGCCTCGGGCTGAATGTCAAAGCCGAACACGTGCCCGTCCTTCCCCGCCAGCCCCGCCAGCCATTCGGTATCGTACCCGTTGCCCATCGTGCCGTCCACAATCCGCGCGCCGGCGCCGACGGTCGCCTCGATCAGTGCCCGCGCCCATTTTCGCGCGCTTCCAAAATCGGCCATAAACGCTTCCCTTCCACAGCCGCCCCGAAACCTGTGACGGCCAGATTTGCACCCTTGAATTATAGCGCAAATTCGTAAAGTTGCGCACGCAAACAGATTGAGTTCATGCAATATTCTTCCGCCCGCGCGAATGGAAAAACAGCCCGACGGCAGAGCCATCGGACTGTTTCGCTATGTGGGAATCCTCCCGCGGGCTGTGTTATTTGAACAGAGAAATCTGCTTGATAACGACGGCCAGCGTGTTGGCGACGGTGGACATGGTCTTGATGAAGATGTCCAGCGCGACGCCGACGACGTCCTTACGGGTATCGCCGACGGTATCGCCGGTGACGGAAGCCTTATGAGCCGCGGTGCCCTTTCCGTTGCCTTCCAGCGCGCCGCTCTCAATGTACTTCTTGGCATTGTCGAACGCGCCGCCGGAGTTGCCCATGAAGATGGCGCGCGGGATGGCGACGATCGTCGCGCCGACCAGCAGGCCGCCGACGAATTCCACGCCAAAGATGAAGCCGCCGATGATGGGGATCAGCAGAGCGAGCACGGACGGGAGCAGCATCTTCTTCAGAGCCTGCTTCGCGGCCAGCTGGATGCACTTGTCGTAATCGGGCTTCACAGTGCCTTCGAGAACGCCCGGCTTGGACAGCTCGGCATCGCCGACGTCGGCCATGATGCGGGCGGATTCGATGGTGTTATCGGTCAGCAGAGCGCTGAAGTACTCGACCAGAGCGCCGCCGATGATGCCGCCGGCCACGACGACGAACTTCGCGAAGTTCAGGTCGGGAGACACGGCGTCGGAGTAGGTGCTCACGTAGGCGACGATCAGGGATACAGTCGCGAACGCGGCGGAGCCGATGGCAAAGCCCTTGCCGATGGCGGCGGTGGTGTTGCCGACGGCGTCGAGCTTATCGGTGATCTTGCGAACGTCGGGCTCCAGATGGCAGGCCTCGGCGATGCCGCCGGCGTTATCGGCGATGGGGCCGAAGGCGTCGATGGAAACGGTCGCGCCGACGAAGGCCAGCATGCCCAGAGAAGAGATGGCGATGCCGTAGGTGCCGCACACGAAGCCGGACAGCAGCAGCGCCACGCCAATCAGAACGATCGGGAGCAGGCAGGAGCGGGAGCCGATGGCGTCGCCCTTAGTGATGACGAACGCTTCACCCTCGGTGGCGATTTCGGCCAGCTTGCGGGTGGGCTTATAATCGGTGGAGGTGTAGTACTCGGTGATGATGCCGATCAGAACGCCGCTCGCGATGCCCAGCACGGCGGAGATCCACGGAGAGATCCAGCCCCACTTAAACTCGGGATATAGGCTCATGTCCTTGCCGGTGAAGAGAATCAGCGCGGCGAAGAAGCCCAGAACGACGGTGATACCGGCGGAAATCCAGGTAGCAAGGTTCAGTTCCTTGGAGGGGTTGTCGCCCATCTTGCGATACGCGGCATAGCCCAGACCCAGCAGGCAGCCCAGCAGGCCGAGACCCGCGAGCAGCACCGGGAAGGTGTAGCTGGCCTTGAAGAGCTTCTCGGAAACCATGAAGGTGGTTTCGTCGGCGTTGAAGGAGTTGAAAAGGGAGATGGACAGCATAACGCCCGCGGACATGGTGGCGACGAAGCTCTCGAGCAGGTCGGAGCAGTTGCCGGCGATGTCATTTACATTGTCGCCGATAAAGTCGGCGATGACGTTCGGGACGCGGCTGTCGTCCTCGGGCATATCGTGGCGCAGCTTGGCCAGAATGTCGGAGGAGATGTCGGCCGCCTTGGTGTAGTTTCCGCCCGCGACGCGGTTAAACATGGCAACCAGAGAGCAGCCGAGGGAATATGTGGAAACGCGAAGCACGAAGGGGTTGATGCCCTCGATGGTGGTGAGGAGGCCGCCGCCGACCGCATTCGTGTCGATCGCGCCCTGAACGAGCATGATCAGAACGAAGCCGAGCATACCGAACGCCTGCACGCTCAGACCGGAGATGCTGCCGCCGCACAGCGCAACCTTGACGGTTTCGCCGATGGAGCGGGATTCCATCGCCTTGTTGGCGGTGCGGACGTTGGCGTAGGTGGCGCTGCGCATGCCCAGGATGCAGACGATCGAGCTCATCAGCGCGCCGATAATGAAGGTGATGCCGCTGGTCTTTTCAACGAACAGGCTGAATACCAGCGCGACGATGACAACGACGATCGCGACCGTGCGGAACTCCGTACGGATAAAGACGCGGGCGCCGCTGCGGATGATGCCGGCCAGCTCCGCCATTTCAGGCGTGCCTTCGCCAAGCTTCTTGATGTTGATGTAATTATACACAACATACGCGATGCTCAGCAGAATGACCGCAAGGACTACGATAAACCAAGCTACCATATGCAAGCCTCCTTCTTTCTTCCTGCATTCCCCATCTTCGGTAAACGCATTGCGTTAATCATAACATGCCCGTCGAATTTGGTCGCATTGATTCAAGTTAAGTAAATGCTAAATGACATATAGAAACCGCTAAGAATTTGACAAAATGCGCCGTTTCACACATTTCTGCGTAAAACGGCGCATCGAATGCAAATTTTTCTCAGATTTCGGTTCCGTCCGGATGGAACAGCGGCAGCTTCTGAAGGAACTGAATGTCCTTGCGCTCGCACGCGTCGCCCTCGGCCAGAATGGCCATGCGTCCCACGATGTTGCCGCCCGCCTCGGTGACCAGCTTTTCCAGCGCCTTCAGCGATTCTCCGGTGGAAATCACGTCGTCCACGATCAGCACGTTCCTGCCGCGCATAAATTCCGCGTCCGCGCCGTCCAGATACAGGTGCTGCCGGTGGTCGGTGGTGATGGAGTCGACCTCCACGCCGAACACGTTCTTCATGTACAGCTTCGTCGCCTTGCGCGCCAGCAGATAGCGGTGCTCGCCCGCCTGCCGCGCCATCTCGTGCGCCAGCGGAATGCCCTTGCTCTCGGCGGTGATGATCACGTCGTGCGCGGGCGCGATTTTCAAAAGGTCGCGCGCGCAGGCGCAGGTGAGGTCGGGATCGCCGAAGATGACGAAGCCGGCGATGGACAGCTTGTCGTTCAGCGGGCAGATGGGCAGCTGCCGCGTAAGGCCCGCCACATGGATTTCGTAGAATTCCTTCATATGAATAACACCCCGTTTTTGAGATTTCTCACGTTTTTCCATTATACCACGAAGACGCGCGTTTGAAAAGCCCCGCCGTCAGTCCCGCGTCAGCGATTCGTACTTCGCCTGCGCGGCCTTCAGAAGATCGTCCGGGTTCAGCATCACCTGAACGCCCCTCTGCCCCGCGCTGACGGCCACGGCGTCAAACAGCATCGCGGTTTCGTCCACGAACGTGGGGTACTTCTTTTTCATGCCGATGGGCGAGCAGCCGCCGCGAATGTAGCCCGTGGCGGGCAGAAGCTCGCGCACGTGAATCATCTCCATGCTCTTGTTGCCGGAGACCGCCGCACACTTTTTGAGATCCAGCTCCTCGGCCACGGGAATCACGAACACGTTCAGCCCGTTTTTGTCACCCTTCGCTACCAGCGTCTTGAACACGCGCTCCACGGGCAGCCCCATGGCCGCCGCCGCGTGCGCGCCGCTCAGGTCGCTCTCGTCCACCTCGTATTCGGCGTGCGTGAAGGGAATGCCCGCCTTTGTCAGAATCCGCATGACGTTCGTCGTCGTCATTCCTTATGCGCTCCTTCCCCGTCCGCGTCGTAGTCCACGCGCATCAGCGTCAGCCCCTGCGGCGGCGCGGTCACGCCCAAGTCCAGCCTCGAGCCGCTTTCCAGCGCCCGCGTGATCGCGCCCTCGGCCAGCTTGCCTGAGCCCACACCGATCAGCGTTCCGGCGAGAATGCGTACCATATTATATAGGAAGCCATTTCCATGCACGCGCATCTCCACGAAGTCGCCCCGGCGCTCGACGCGCATGTCGTCGATCTCGCGGACCGTGTCCTTTACAACCGAGCCGCTGGCGGCGAACGGCGCGAAATCGTGCCATCCCAGCGCCAGCCGCGCTTCCCTGTCCATCTTTTCCGCGTCCAGCGGGTACATCACATGCGCCGTCAGGCTGCGGTACATGGCGCTGGCGTGCGGCGAATTGTAAAACAGATACCGGTATTCCTTGCCCTTCGCCGAAAAGCGGGCATGGAAATCCTCCGCCGCGGGCATGGACGCGCGCACGCGCACATCCGGCGGCAGCATGGTATTGAGCGCGAAGGCGAACTTGTCGGCCGGAACGCGGCATTCCGTGTCAAAATGCGCGTTCTGCCCGGCGGCATGCACGCCCGCGTCCGTGCGGCTCGCGCCCACGATGAACAGCTCGCGCTCGCCCGTCAGCCGGCGCAGCGCGTTTTCCACCGTCTCCTGCACGCTGGGCGCGTTGAGCTGCCTTTGCCAGCCGCTGTAGTTCGTGCCGTCGTATTCGATAATCATTCGAATGCGCCGCATGCTCCCGCCCCCTTAAAACGCGCCGACGGCGTTCAGCAGCACGACAATCGCCGCCAGCAGCGCGAGCGCGCCCGCCGCGTACAGGTCGCGCCGGTGATAATGCAGCGGATTCATCTTCGTGCGCCCCGTGCCGCCGCGATAGCAGCGCGCTTCCATCGCCATCGCCAGCTCGTCCGCGCGGCGAAACGCGCTCACGAACAGCGGAACCAGCAGCGGCAGCATCGCCTTCGCGCGCCTGATCAGGTTCCCGCTTTCAAAGTCCGCGCCGCGTGCCTTCTGCGCGAAGGTGATCTTCTGCGTTTCCTCGATGAGCGTGGGAATGAAGCGCAGCGCGATGGACATCATCATCGCCAGCTCGTGCGCCGGAAAGCCGATGCGGGCGAAGGGCTTGAACAGGCTCTCAAGGCCGTCCGTCAGCGATATGGGCGAGGTGGTCAGCGTCAGAAGCTGCGTGCCAGTCACCAGCAGAATCAGGCGCACAGCCATAAACAGCGCGTTTCTGATGCCCTGCTCCGTGATCGTAAGCGGCCCCCAGCTCCACAGCACGCGTCCGCTGCCGCCGAGGAACAGGTTCAGCACAAACGTAAACGCCATGATCATCGCGATGGGCTTCAGACCCCGCACCAGAAAGCGCAGCGGAATCCGAGACAGCCACGCGCACAGCAGCGTGAACGCGGCAATCGCGAGAAAGCCCGCGAAGCCCTGCGACAGGAAGATGACGACGATATACGCCACCACCGCGAGAATCTTCGTGCGCGGATCCAGCGAATGCACCGGCGACGTGCCGGGAAAATACTGTCCGATCGTAATGTTGTTCAGCACGTTTCTGTTCCCTTCTTCAAGCGTTTCAGAAGCTCCTCCGCAATGCGCTCCACGGTGAACACATCCGCCGGAAGGTCAAAGCCGTCCGCGTTCAGCTTATCGCGCAGCCGCGCGGCGCCCGGTAGATCCAGATGCATCGCGCGCAGCCGTTCGCCCTGCCGGAACACCTCCGCCGGCGCGGCGTCCATTTCCAGCCGCCCTCCGTTCATCACCAGAATCCGATTGCACAGCGTCGCCACGTCGTCCATCGAGTGCGACACCATGATCACCGTCGTTCCGTCGGCATGCAGGCTGTTTACCAGCGCGCGCATGCTGCTTCGCCCGGCCGGGTCGAGACCCGCCGCCGGCTCATCCAGCACCAGAAACTCCGGCCGCATCGCCAGCACGCCCGCAATCGCTGCGCGCCGCTTCTGCCCGCCGGACAATTCGAACGGCGACTTCTCCCAGTCTCCCTCCGAAAGCCCCACGCGCCGGAGCGCCTCGGAAACGCGCGCATCGACCTCCGCGTCGGAAAGCCCCAGATTGCGCGGGCCGAAGCCCACGTCTTTGCGCACGGTCTCCTCAAACAGCTGATATTCCGGATACTGAAACACCAGCCCGACCTTCAGACGCGCGGAAAGACTGCGCCCCGGCTGATGGATGTCCTCTCCGTCCACGAGCACCTGCCCGCCCGCCGGCTTGAGAAGCGCGTTCAGATGCTGAATCAGCGTGCTCTTTCCGGAGCCGGTGTGCCCGATCAGGCCGACAAAGTCGCCGTCGTTCACGGTAAAGGATACGTCGTCCACCGCGCGGGACTCAAACGGCGTGCCCGGCGCGTAAATATGCGTCAGATGCTTGACCTCAATCGGCACAGTTCCACTTCCATTTCCTCAACGGTGAGAATTTCCCCGGATACGTTCAGCCCCCGCTCGCGCAGCATGGCCGCCAGCACCGTCATGTCCGGCGCTTCCAGCCCGTAAGACTGAATTTCCTTCACGCGCGAAAACACCTGCCGCGGCGCGCCGTCCAGCCGAATTTCGCCGTCGTCCACGACGATCAGCCGCGAAGCCTGCGCCGCCTCGTCCATAAAATGCGTAATCCACACGACGGTCACGCCGTTTTCGCGGTTCAGCGCTTTGGCGGTTTCCATAACCTCCAATCGCCCCGCCGGGTCGAGCATGCTGGTGGATTCGTCGAACACAATGATCTCCGGCTTCATGGCGATCACGCCCGCAATGGCCACGCGCTGCTTCTGCCCGCCGGACAGCATGCTGGGCGCCGTGCGGCGAAACGCCGTCATGCCCACCTTCTCCAGCGCCCAGTCCACGCGCGCGCGAATCTCCTCCGGCGCGACGCCCAGATTTTCCGGCCCGAACGCCACGTCCTCCTCCACGATCGTCGCCACGGTCTGGTTGTCCGGGTTCTGGAACACCATGCCGCACTTCTGGCGAATCAGAAACGTGTTGTCCTCCGTGTCCGGACGAATGCCGCACACGCACACGGAGCCCTCCGTCGGCGCGATCAGCGCGTTCAGAAGCTTGCCCAGCGTGGACTTTCCGCTGCCGTTGCGTCCCAGCACGGCCAGAAACTCGCCCCGCCGCACCGACAGAATCACGCCCTTTACCGCGTCCCTGTCCGCGCCCTCGTAGCGATAGGTCAGATTCTCCGTCTGAATCACAAATTCATTTTCAGGCATGCACCATTCATCCTTCAATAAATATCCAATGTAAGTATAGCATAGCATTATGAGTTTTTGGCGTACGGCACGCTAAAAAACCGTTCTTCCCCACGCACCCGCAGGCAGCAATCTTGCCGACATCCGGCTTTCTTCAGATTCCGCCTCACGATAGAGGCTCTTGCCGTTCAAGTAACGCTTCCTGCTGCCGAGCGCGTTGTGGACTTGCACCTTTTCGTTGTCACTCATACCAAGCATGCACAAAGCAGCCACCGGGTAGGAATTCTTCTTCCCTGCCCGGCGGCCTTATGGACTCTATTCAGATGATTGCGGCAAATGAATCTGCCGTTTCTCAGCAAACTCTTCTTTCACGGAAAAATGCGCCAGTTTCCGTTTCGGATTACTCCGGCTCCGAAAACCCCTGAAAGCGTGTTCTCTCGAACCTTCGTGTTTCAGAATAAGCGCTTCTCCCAGCTTCCTACCGTCTCCTTATGAACCCCGGCGCTGCCTACCT
>SFHK01000106.1 GCA_004556395.1 Clostridiales bacterium | reverse complement strand
ACCATGCGTTTGGTGGAGGGGATGATCTTGATCAGCTTACTCAGCGTGGGATTTTGCTTGACCATATCCACCGCCACGTCAAACACAATGGCTGCCTGCTGACGGTCGCTGGCACAGGAATAGACCTCCGCTTTCCATTCGTCGTCATTGACGAGCATATTGAGCGCCAGCGCCGCGCCCAGTTCAGACTTTCCGTTTTTCTTGGGGATTTCGATATAGGCGGTATTGTACTGCCGCATGGAAGGATCTTCGTCCCGCACCGTGCCGAATACGTCGCGGATGATCTTCTCCTGCCATGGCAGCAGCTTGAAGGGTTTCCCGTGAAATTCGCCCTTCGTATGTCTGAGACACTCAATAAAGCGGATGACGCGCCGCGCTTTCCTCTCATCAAACATCGTCCTGCCACCCGCCCTTCAGCAGCTGCGCCATGGGATCGTCGTCGCTTTCCGCCGCGCCGCCGCTGGCGACAATGCGGGCGCGGCAGGCCGGGGTCAGACCGAATTCCGTGGCGAAGGACTGCATGATTTTCAGGTTCTGCTGGGCAATGGAGACCTGCGGAACCTGCTGCACATACCCGGACGGCGTCTTGAAGATGGAGCCGTGCTGGGTAATAAAATCCTCGGCTTCGCGCCATCGGGCATACGCCTGACAGTAACCGGCGAAGGCGGTCAGGTCGGCCATGGTCAGCACGCCCATGGCTTCCAGCGAAGCCGCCAGCCGCTTCCATTCCTTTTTCGCTTCGGGGAGCAGCCACGACGGGCACTTTACACCGCCCCTGGGCGGGACGGGCTCATGCTCGTTGAGCGGCCGCCGCCCCTTGCCCCGGTCGCCTTCCAGCAACTTCAGCGCCGTGGGCTTCGGCTTTCTGCCTGCCATCGCCATGAGAATCGCCTCCTTTCCACGTCTTTAGATCAATTTGCTTATTCGTGTTCACTATTCTGCGGAGCAACCGCGTCATAGGGCAGTTTCTCTCCGTTCCGCAGCAGCCGGATATTCTCCGTTCCATACTCATTGGCATAACGCATCACAATGGCTGTGGCGTACTTCGGATCCAGCTCCATGGTTCGGCAGATGCGGTCGGTCTGTTCACAGGCCATGAGCGTGCTGCCGCTGCCGCCGAACAGATCCAGCACGATGCTGTTGGGCGCAGAACTGTTCTTAATGGGATACGCCAGCAGCGGAATGGGCTTCATGGTGGGGTGCTCCTTGCTCCGCTTGGGCTTATCGAAGTTCCAGATGGTGGACTGCTTGCGATCCGCGAACCAGCGGTGCTTCCCGTTGGGCAGCCAGCCGAACAGTACCGGTTCGTGCTGCCACTGATAGGGGCTTCTGCCCAGCACCAGCGAATTCTTCACCCAGATGCACACGCCGCTGATATGGAACCCGGCTTCTTTGAACGCACGCCGGAAGTTCAGCCCTTCCGTGTCTGCGTGAAAAATATAGGCGCTGCCGCCCTCGGCCATATGCGCGGCCATATTGCGGAACGCCGCCAGCAGGAATTCATAGAACTGCCCATCCGCCATACTGTCATTCTGGATCTTCTTTCCGTCCGCGCTTTCGTACGCCACGTTATAAGGCGGGTCTGTCACGACGAGATTGGCCTTGTCGCCGCCCATGAGGCGCTCCACGTCCGCTTCGCTGGTAGAATCGCCGCACATCATCCGATGCCTGCCCAGCAGCCAGACGTCGCCGGACTGAACGAAGGACTCTATCTGCTCCGGGTCAATATCGCAGTCGTCGTCCTTTACGTCCTTATCGTGAACCTTACTGAACAGATCGTCGATTTCCGCCGCGTTAAAGCCTGTCGCGTCCACGTCATAGCCGCTGAGCTTCAGATCATTGAGCAGATCCGCCAGGGCGACCGGCTCCCATTCGCCGACCGCCTTATTGAGCGCAATGTTCAGCGCCTTTTCTTCCTGCGGGTTCTCGATGTGAACGACCACGCAGTCGATCTCCGTCGCGCCTTCCGCCGTCAGCACCTTGTAGCGCTGATGGCCGCCCACGATGTTGCCCGTGACCTCGTTCCAGATGACGGGATCCACATAGCCGAATTCATGCAGGCTGCGTTTGATTTTTTCATAGGCCGGATCGCCGGGCTTTAAATCTTTGCGGGGATTGTATTTCGCGGGCTTCAGGCGGTCGATGCTGATTCGCTGTATGTTCATGTTAGTGTTCATGAGTCCTCCTTTGACGGATATATCTTCAAGTTTTTTCACGCTTTGATCGACTTTTATGGTATAATGAAACTGGTGATTTATGATAGCCGGGAGGAAAATCGAATCATGGCAAACAACATGATTATCTATACGACAGCCGACGGTCTGACAAAGGTAGAGACTACCTTCGATCAGGATACCGTGTGGCTTACCAGAGAGCAAATGGCCACGCTTTTTCAGCGCGACAGATCCGTCATCAGCAGGCACATTCAGAAGGTGTTTTCTGAAGGCGAACTGGATGAAAAAAGCAATGTGCAAAAAATGCACGTTCCAAATTCCGATAAGCCCGTGGTGTTCTACAACCTCGACGTCATCATCTCCGTGGGCTACCGCGTGAAATCTCAGCGCGGCGTTCAGTTTCGCATCTGGGCATCCGGCATCTTGAAGGAATATCTGAAAAAAGGCTTTGCCATGGATGACGATCGGTTGAAGAATCTCGGTGGCGGCGGGTACTTTAAGGAGCTGCTCGAACGCATTCGTGACATCCGTGCTTCCGAAAAGGTCTTCTATCGGCAGGTGCTTGAAATTTATGCGACCAGCATCGACTATGATCCCAATGCCGCCATATCCATTGCGTTCTTCAAAAAGGTGCAGAACAAAATCCATTACGCCGTGCATGGCGAAACTGCAGCCGAAACCATCATGCATCGTGCCGATGCTGAAAAGGAGTTCATGGGGTTGACTGCGTTTTCCGGCTCACAGCCTACATTGCAGGAAGCCAGAATCGCCAAGAACTATCTGAGCGAGAAGGAAATGCGTTCCATGGGGCAGCTCGTCTCCGGTTATCTGGATTTTGCTGAACGTCAGGCCGAGCGCGAGCAGCCCATGACCATGGCAGATTGGTCAGCACATCTGGACAGAATTCTGACCATGAACGGTGATCCGCTGCTCATTGGCAATGGGACGGTGACGCACGAGGAGGCTATGAAGAAAGCGGAAACCGAGTACAGAAAGTACAAAAACCGAAACCTCAGCGAAGTCGAACAGGATTATCTGAACAGCATTTGCCTTCTTGAGGAACGGACAAAGCAGAATAAGCCGCAATGAATGCATCAAGCACAGATTCACGCCGAGTCTGTGCTTTTCGTTTGTCCTGCTTTGTCTTTTGTGAAATCACCGCTTCACTTCCATCATGCCGCCCTTCAGGGCGGTCATTTTGTATTTTGGTTCCGGATACCCCCGGGCCTGAATTTGTCGGAAATTCACGCGAGAGGGCGCGGCGGTCTCCAGCCAGGGGCTTCCATAGATTCGGTCCCCCCTTGGGGGCCGCCCCAAAGCCGGCCGCGCCGCTGGGAGTTTCGCACGGCGAAGCGGGAAAGCCGACCGCGCCACCCGGACTTCTTCACGGCGAAGCGCGAAAGCCGACTGCACCACCCGGACTTTTTCACGGCGAAGCGCGAAAGCCGACCGCGCCACTTGGACTTCTTCACGGCGAAGCGCGAAAGCCGACTGCCCCGCCCGGAGTTCGCCACGGCGAAGTGCGAAAGCCGACCGCGCCGCCCGGACTTCTTCACGGCGAAGCGCGAAAGCCGACCGCCCCGCCCGGAGTTCGCCACGGCGAAGCGCGAAAGCTGACCGCGTCGCCCGGACTTCTTTACGGCGAAGCGGGAAAGCCGTCCTTATAACGCGCGGAAAAGCCAGTTTTTACGAAACGGCGACGTTTGGGCGACGGAAAGTCTTTTTTTGTTCGCCGTTTTGTGGCTTGCTTTTTTGCCCGACCAGAGCGAAACTGGCGTTGCCGGCGGGGAAAAGCCCGCCGCCCGAACCCCGGCCGCCCCGCGGCGGCCCGCCCAACGACCGCGACCGGCTCCCGGTTTTTGCGCCGCCAGCGCGAACGCCCGCCCCGGCGACTCCGCCCCAGTCCGCCTGCTCGAGAAGGCTCTCTGGGTGCCCCCAACGACCGAACCTTTCCGCCCGGCGCCGAGCGGAAAGCCCGAAAGGAAAAAGGAAAGGAGGAACCCCGGATGAAACGCGCACCGCCGCTTTGACTACGACTCCGCCCGAAGATGGCTGGGAGGGCTCCCAGCCGAAACGCGCCCAGCGTCGCGGAAAGCCCGCAAAACCAACACAGGAGGTCTGCCTCATGAAACTCGAAGTCCGAAAAGCCCGCGCGGCCGCCGTCGCCGCGAACCTCGCCGCCCAGGCCGCCGTCGCGGCAAGGGAACTGCTCGCGGAGGACCCGTCCGCCTGGGAGGTGGGCGACGCCGCCTACTGGCTCTGCCGCGCGGCCCAGAAGGCCTGCGAAAGCGCCGCCGACGCGCTCGACCCCGAAGAAGCGGAGACCAACGCCGACATTTTCGCCGCGCACCTCATCGCCAGCCGCGCCGCGCAGGAAGCCTGCGACCAGGCGGACGAACTGGTCTCCCTGGCCGAGGAAGCGAATCACGAAATCCGCCGCTGAAACACGCGGCGGACAGTTTTTAGAAGGAGGAATCTCACCATGAAGGAAAAATCCAACGCCACGCTCCGCCGCGCAGCCTCTCTGCGCTGCCGCACCGACGCCGCCATCGCCAGGCTGGGCAGGGCCATCGCCTGCTACCAGAGGGGAGGCATTACCACCGCCGAGCTCCTGCGGGAAGCGTCCGCCGCGGCGGACCGGGCCGGCACTCTGGAACTGAGCGCGGCGGAACTGGCCGCAACGGGCAGCTTTGGCCGCTCGGTGAATCGGAAGGTCGCGAACTACCGGAACTACATCTGCACCGCCACCCGCATCGCCATGGGTTACAAATCGAACGCGGAGTGCCGCAGGCAGGCGCTGGCCTTTGCCCGAACCGCGGCGCGGCTT
>SFHK01000105.1 GCA_004556395.1 Clostridiales bacterium | reverse complement strand
AAGCGACCTGCACGGTGAACGGCCTTGGCCGCTACACCTGCGAGCTGTGCGGCGAGTACCTCGGCTACAGGGCGATCGAAGCGAAGCACGTTTACGGCGAGCCGATCTTCGACGAGGGCAAGGAAGCCACCTGCGGCAAGGACGGCTACGGCTACTACGTCTGCACCGTCTGCGGCGAAAAGAGCGAAAAGACTGAAATCCCCGCGACCGGCAAGCATCAGTTCGTGGACGAATTCGTGATCGACGCGACCTGCGAAGAGCCCATGAAGGTTGGCCGCATCTGCAAGGTTTGCGGCAAGGTGGATGGCGAGGTTAAGACCGTCGGCGAAAAGCTGGGTCATGACTGGGACGACGGCGAGCTGAAGGACGCTGACTGCGAGAAGGCAGAGCGCGTCGTGTACACCTGCAAGCGCTGCGGCGAAACGAAGGAAGACGTCATTGGCACGGAAGTGCTGGGTCACAAGTACAAGGAGAAGGTTGTCGAGCCGACCTGCAAGACCAAGGGCTACAAGGCATACGTCTGCTCTGTCTGCGGCGACGCCGAGGTTATCGAAGAGCTCGAACCCGTTGCCGGAAACCACGTTGCGAAGCTGGATAAGGTCATCCGCGAGGCGACCTGCAGCGCGAACGGTCTTGGCCGCTACGTGTGCGCCGAGTGCGGCGATTACATTGGCTACAGGGCGATCGTTGCGGAGCACAAGTGGGGCGAAGAGTACGCCAACGAAGACGCCACGGCCATCATGCACAAGTGCGAAGTCTGCGGCACGGTTGAGGTCATCTGGAAGGATTCCAGCGACGAGTGCGAAGACGGCAAGCACGTGATCGTTGTCGATCCCGCGAAGGCTGCCACCTGCACCGAAACCGGTCTGACCGAAGGCAAGCACTGCTCCGTCTGCGACAAGGTTCTGGTGAAGCAGGAAGTCATCCCCGCGACCGGCCACACTGAAGTGGTTGACGAAGCGAAGGCCGCTACCTGCACCGAGGCTGGTCTGACCGAAGGCAAGCACTGCTCCGTGTGCAACGCGGTTCTGGTGAAGCAGGAAGAAATTCCCGCGCTCGGCCACACCGAGGTTGTCGACGAGGGCAAGGCCGCTACCTGCACCGAGGCCGGTCTGACCGAAGGCAAGCACTGCTCCGTTTGCAGCGAGGTTCTGGTGAAGCAGGAAGAAATTCCCGCGACCGGCCACGTCGAGGAGATTCTCCCGGCGGTTGCGCCCACGGACACCGAGCCCGGCCTGACCGAGGGCAAGAAGTGCTCCGTCTGCGGCGAGATCCTGGTGAAGCAGGAAGTCATCCCCGCGCATGGGCACGAGCACAGCTACGTGCTGAAGGGCTATGACTTCAACGCGGATTTCACCAAGAAGGTTGCCACCTACGAGTGCACCATCTGCGGAGATACCTACACGGAGGAAATGGATTTCTAATAAGTAATCCGTTGGGAGCCTGCAGGAACCACCTGTAGGCTCCCTCTTTCATGAAAGAGACGAAGAAGCAAGGGGGAGAAACATGAAACGAATTCTCACGTGGATTCTGGCGCTTGTGCTGGCGGTGTGCTGCCTGCCGGCAATGGCGGAGGAATGCAGCCATAACTGGAAGATCGTTGATCCGACCTGCGGCAAGGATGGCAGGAAGCTGTGCACCCTCTGCGGTGAGAACGAAGTCCTGCCCGCGACCGGCGCGCACACCATGGTCGTCACCATCGAGCCCACGTGCAAGGACGAGGGTGAGAAGATGTGCTCCGTGTGCGGCAAGAGAGAATCGATCGCGAAGAACGAGAACCACAACTGGGAAATTCACGAGCCGACCTGCGGTCAGGACGGCGTGAAGCTGTGCAAAGTCTGCGGCAAGACTGAAAAGCTTCCCGCGACCGGCGCGCACATCATGAAGGTTACCAAAGAGCCCACGTGCAAGGACGAGGGCGAGCAGGCCTGCTCCGTGTGCGGCTACACGGAGAAAATCGCGAAGAACGAAAATCACATTTGGAAGACCGTTGAGCCCACCTGCGGCAAGGACGGCATGAAGCTGTGCTCCGTCTGCGGCAAGAGTGAAAAACTTCCCGCGACCGGCGCGCACACCATGGTAGTTACCAAGACGGCCACGTGCGCGGAAGAGGGCGAGAAAACGTGCTCCGTGTGCGGCTACACGGAGAAAATCGCGAAGAGCGAGAACCACAACTGGAAGACCGTTGAGCCGACCTGCGGCAAGGACGGCATGAAGCTGTGCGCCATCTGCGGCGCGACCGAGGTTCTGCCCGCGACCGGTGAGCACGACTGGATCATCAGAGACGCGGGCTGCGAGACGGAAGGCAAGAAGCTCTGCGCGAAGTGCGGCGCGACCGAGACCATCGCTCCCAAGGGTCACGACTGGGTCGTCGGCAAGGAGCCGACCTGCACTGAAGCGGGCGACCGCGTGTGCGTGGTGTGCAGCAAGAGCGAGGTTCTGCCTGCGTCCGGCCACAAGGCCGTGAAGATTCCCGCGGTGAAGGCGACCTGCAAGAAGGAAGGCAGCACCGAGGGCGAGTTCTGCGAGACATGCGGCCTGATGCTCAAGGAGCCCCAGACGGTTCCCGTGAAGAAGCACAGCTACTACACCAAGGTTGTGGAGCCCACGGCGGACAAGAGCGGCTACACGCTGCACACCTGCCGGTATTGCGGCAGAAAGTACAGCAGCGACCGCGTGGAAGCGCTGGGTCAGGGCAATGACCGAATCTACGGCATCGTGACCGACGTGAACCGCATCGTGAAGGACTACACGCTGAACACGGCGAGCGAAGTCGCCGTCATCAACGCCGCGGCGGAAGCCGACGGCACGTTCGCCACGCGCTGTCTGTTCCTCTCCGAGGAGACGGTGCAGAAGCTCGCTCAGGCCGGATGCAGCGAGGTTCGCTTCACGGTCGGCAACGCTTCCGTAACCCTCCCGCTGAACGCGCTGGGCAGCGAAACCGTGGTGATCACGCTTTCCCTTGAGGACGAGAACACCATCGGCGTGAAGGCGACGATCGACGACGAGGCCGCGCAGGACGTGACCGAGAAGCTCGAAGGCCTGACGCTGACGATTGCGGACGCCAGGAACACCGCGCTGGCTACCGAAAGCGGCCGCGCGTATGACGCGACGCTTGAAAACGGCGTGTGGACGATCAAGGTTCAGGCGGCGGAGACCTATATCCTCACGGCCGCCAGGTGAGAAAGGATGAACGAATGAAGAGAATTCTGTGTCTTGTATGCTGCCTGCTGCTTTCGCTGACGTGCGCGGCGGCAGCGGAGGAAACGCCCCGCATCGCCGCCGCAAACTATGCGCTGACCTTCGCGGTGGAGCAGATCTGCGGCCATGACTGGTCGATCGAAACCGTGAACCCCGAGGGAAAGGCCGACTTCATGCCCGACGACGCGCAGCTTGAAGCGCTTCGCGCCTGCGATCTCGTGGTCGTGTTCGGAACGGAAGCGTGGGTTTCCAAGCTCGACGAAGCGCGCGTTCTGAAAGTCGGCGACGCGCTGACGGGCGTGAATCCCGACGCGGGCGAGGGCTTCTGGCTTGCGCCGATCAACATGGCGCTGGTTGGCTACACGGTTTCGGACGCGCTCGCGGCGCTCGATCCCGACTGCGCGAAGGAGATCGCGAACCATAACGAGCTCTTCGTTCAGGCGATGATCGATCTGGACAACACCCTGCGCGCCCACATCGTGCGCAATCAGACGATTCGCGTGCGCGGAGAAAACGGGGGCGACGTTTCCGTGTTTGCCGCGGAATACGGCCTGACCAACGCGCCGGACGATAAGAAGGCGATCGAGATTGACCCCATTGCCAACGCGACGGAGCAAACCTACATCGACAGAATGCTTGAAAACGCGGAAAAGCTGCACTGATTGAATAAAAAACGGGAAGAAGCCGCAAAATGACTTCTTCCTGTTTTTTTATTGATCGTGGTTGAAGGCCTGCATCATCCTGAGCGTCGCGTCCTTTTGCTCGGGCGTTAATGTGCGCCAGCTTTCGAACACGGCGCGCAGCTCG
>SFHK01000104.1 GCA_004556395.1 Clostridiales bacterium | reverse complement strand
ACAGGAACTGACCGACAGACGAAGCTTTTCCAATCATGAAGGAGGTTTTCATATGGGTATTGATAATCGCGTTGTAGGGGCCGCCATCACAGAGCTGCGTATGCGCGCAGGCATGACTCAGCAGCAGCTGGCCGCTGGGCTGAACGTTTCCCATCAGGCCGTATCGAAATGGGAAAAGGGTGCGGCGCTTCCCGACATTCAGACGCTTCTGACCCTCACGCAGATGTTCGGCGTGACGATGGAGCAGCTTCTGAGCGGCGACATTCCGGGCAGCGACGAGCCGGAGGAGCCCGCCGCTGAGGAAGCCGAGGAGGAAGAACCGCTTTACGGCGAGCCCATTTCCAAGGCCGAGGAGCCGTCCTCCATTGAAAAGTGGATTCGCGGCGCGATTCCGGACATTCAGAAGGCCGCGGGCAGCGCCTACCGCGCTGTGGTCGACTTCGGTGAAAACATCGGAAACCAGATTACCGACGCGATCAATCGTTCCGCGCAGAAGACCGCGAAGAGCGACGACGCGGCCGCCAGCGACATTGAGCGCAAGCGCGAAGAGCTGGAAACCAAGCGTCAGGCCTTTGAAGCACGCCGCGAGGTCTTTGAGCAGAAGCAGGACGCGCTGGAAGCGCTCCGCGACGCGCATGACGATGACCTTTCCGAAGACGCGGAAGCCCATCTGGACGCGATGGAGGCCGAGCTGGATCAGGAGGAAGCGCATCTCGACAAGATGGAGGACGAACTCGATCAGCTGGAAGACGAGCTGGAAGCGCTCGAAGAGGATGACGAAGAGGACGACAACGAAGATGATGACGACGACGATGATGACGATGATGACGATGACGACGCTCCGGCGGACGACGGGCAGAAAAACGCTTCCGACGCGGGCAGCGGCCTGAACAACCTGACGATTGATCAGGTGATTCAGATGGCGCCGTTCATGACGCGCGCCAAGCTGGACGAAATCGCCTATTCGCTTCTGAAGGACAACGCCAACTTCAATCAGTTGGTACGTCTTGCGCCCTTCCTCTCCCGCGACACGCTCAGCCGCATCGCCGAGGGAGTGCTGCTCTCCCCCGCCAACAAGAAGAACATTGCGGCGCTCGCGCCGTTCCTCGGCAACGATCAGCTGTACCGGCTGCTGCTCAACAATCTGGATTGTCTGGACTGGGAGCTGATGAAGCGCGTGGCGCCGTTCCTCAAGCGCAGCATGGTCGATTCGCTGATGACCTACCTGACCACCGGAACGAAGCCGGTCTACGAAAGCAAGCCCGAAAAGACCGCGTCCGGCTGCTTCACCGAAACCATTCAGCAGTTCGCTTCCGACCTCGGCAGCATCGCCGGAGACCTGATCGACTACGGCAAGCGCGCCAGCGAGCCGTTCCGGCAGAAGGCCGCCGCTCCCGCTTCAGCCGAAACGCCGAAACCCTCCGATGCGCCGAAGCCTGCCGAAGCCCCGAAGCCGCGTCAGACGGCCAAAGCCCCCAGCGAGATGCGCGACAAGGTCGCCCGCACGGCGCTGAACGCGGGCAACTGGGACTGGCTGAGCGCGAATCTGGACGCGATCGGCGACCGCTCGCTGGTGCTCGAAATCGCCACGCAGGCCATAAAGCAGCCCGAGGATCATTCCGAGCTGGTATGCCGCGCCGCGCTGCTGCTCGATTCCGCGCAGCAGGAAGCCCTCTTCCGCACCATTCTCGACGCGAACGCGTGGGATACCGTCATCGGCCTGAAATCCGTCGCCGACGAATCCATCGCCGACCTGATCATCAGCCGCGCCGCCAGTGCAGACGAATCCCGCCGCGCGGAAGCCTACCACGCCATCGAGGTCTTCGCGCCGCTGATGAGCCGCTCCCTTCTGGAACAGATCACCGAAAAGGCGCTGGCCGAGGAAAACTGGCCGCTGATCAACGCCCTCACCGAGGTTTTCTGATTTCCCCGCCCGCATAACCCCAAAGGCCGCCCGCCATTTTCGCGCGGGCGGCCTAACTATATTGAGATGATGCTCGCTGCTTTTCCGAGGCAAGCGTTTCTATATGTCGCTAAAGGCGACACCGCGTAAATGAAGTGGTCGGCCGGCGAATGGATTTTTCGTCAGATGCAAATGCAAATTCCGAAGGTTTACTGGAGGTAACTCGAGGGATTTGCATGCCGCAAATGGCGGAAAAGACATCGCCTGACGCGCCGCCGAGTTGTGCGGTGTCGCCTTAAACGCGAACCGAAACACATCGCCCACGGCAGGCATACGCGCCCGTCCCTTCCTCATACGATTGTCTTGCGAAAAAGGAGGGCGTACGCATGCCGATACCGTGGGCGCTTGTCGTTTGTTTTCTGTTGGGTCTGCTGCTGATCGCGCTGATCGGACGTCTTCTGATCGTCCCCGGGCGCTTTTTCTGGCGGCTTCTTCTCAGCGGCGTAGCCGGCGCGCTGATTCTCGCCGCCTTCAACCTGCTGTCGCCGCTTACGCATCTCTCTGTCCACGTGAACCCGTTCACCGCGCTGGCCGTCGGCTTCCTCGGCATCCCCGGCGCGCTCCTGCTGATCGCGCTCAACCTGTTTCTATAGGCCGGAATGCCTCTCCGGATGACGCAAACCTGCTCCTGCGATGGACAAACTCCATCCAAACAGAAGACAGCGGAAGCCGTTTCGACTTCCGCTGCCGTTTTCTTATTTCGTATATTCCTCTTCGAACGCCTGCCACGGAATCTCCGCGGCGGGCTTGCCATGGTTGATCACGTCGTCGCAGTGCAGAAGCAGCGGGAAATCCGCGGCGTTCAGCTCGCCTTTTTCGATGCGCGTGCGAATCGCCTGCGCTGCGCGCGACGCAATCACGATCGATTCCAGCGTCACGCCCTTCAGCGCTTCCTTCGCTGCCTCAAACGTCATGCCGCGTCCAAGCAGCGTACCCATCATGCGCGTGCGTCCGCCGTACACGGTCACATACAGGTCGCTCGCGCCGAAGATGATGTTGTCATCCGATACGCCGACCGCCTTCAGGATGCGCCGCATCTCCTTTACGCCCTGCCCGAACAGCGCCGCCTGCGAGTTGTAATGCAGCTTGCCTTCCACGCCCTCGCGCTTCTCCGCCATGCCGACGGCCAGCGTCACGCCCAGCGCGTAGGCGTTCTTCAGCGCCACCGCGCATTCCAGACCCATCACGTCCGTCGACAGGCTGATGTGATAATAGTCCGTGCGGAACATCTCGCGCAACTTTCTGAGAAGCACCATATCGTCGCCGCAGAAGCACACCGTCGTGGGGTCCAGATCGGCCAGCTCATAGGCCGTGCACGGGCCGCCCACCGCGTTCAGCGACAGATGCCGGTTCGGCAGCCGTCTGCGGTACAGCTCCGGGTAGGAAATCAGCGTGCCGTCTGGCAGGTTCACCAGACCCTTGGTGATGCTGAGCACCGGCAGCGTCTCCGGAATCACCGGCAGAACGTTTTCCGAAAACCAGTCCACGCCAAAGCTGCTCACACCGCCGATCATCAGGTCAGCGCCCTTCAGCGCCTCGCTCATTTCCTCGAACGGATAGAACTTGATGCCCTCCGGAAGCGTGCGCTTCAGGTTCAGGTGGTACCTGTCCACCTTCAGCCGCTCAATGATTTCGCGATCCAGCGGCGTGCCGACAATGCGCACCTCGTGACCGTTCGTACGCGCCGGAAAGCTCATGGCCGAGCCCATCTGCCCGGCGCCAACAATCGTGATAACGCTCATCTATCGTCCCTCGTTTGCATGCAATATAGCGCTCATAAAGCGTACCCAGTATAGCACCGAACGCAGAAATGATCAAGCAAAATTTCCGCACACGCGATTTCGAACAAAACACGCTACGAAACGCGACTGCATTTTCAGCCCTTATCCGCGATAGGAGGGATCAAGCTTATCCACTTTTTGCACTTTTCGTACAAATCGCTTTCTTTTTGTGTTCCTTCAAAAATTTTCATTGCTGGTAGTCTCGCAAAGTCTATCGGCTCCAAATCGGGATGGAATGGTTTCGGGTACTCTGGCTTGTCATCAACAAACCCAAC
>SFHK01000039.1 GCA_004556395.1 Clostridiales bacterium | reverse complement strand
GGTGTTCGTGTCTACATCCGGGAGAGCGACATCAACTACGGCCTTGCCAAGCAGAGCCGGGTGTCCTTTCCCACACAGAGCCCGCTGGAGATCGCGCAGGCAGCCCGCATCCTGTTCATGGAGAACTACCAGTGGAAAAACCCGGTTCGTGCCGTGTGCGTTTCGACCTTCGGACTCGTACCCCGGGACTCTGCGGTTCAGCTGAATCTGTTTGTGGACGAAACGCGGCGCATGCGCCGTCAGAAGCTGGATGACTGCATCGATGAAATCCGGGGCCGCTTCGGCAAGCATTCGATCATTGCTGCTTCCCTCATGGGTGACCTGTATATGCCGGACGATGGTCGCCATGAGGTAAAAATGCCCGGCATGATGTTCACCTGATGGCAAGGGTGATGAGCTCAATCTGCTACAGACAGGAGGACTGAGGAGTATGGAAAGAAAGACGATTCGCGTTGCCAGAAATGTGGCACGCCCCGGTCACCGTTTCAGAGCGGCAAACATGGTCAGCATCATTTGCCCGAACTGCGGCTTTCGCCGTCTGATCGACTCGGGCATACAATGGCCAAATCCATAACGCGGATCGACGTGAAAAAACCGGACCTTATTCAGCGAAAACGTGTCGCGGCTTATGCGCGTGTTTCGATGGATACCGAACGGCTGATGCATTCGCTGTCCGTGCAGGTTAGTTCTCCCGACGGGTTTCGTCCTGACTGTCGATGATAGCGCTGACGATGCTGCGCAGCTGACGCTTGTTCGGATCGGTCATGTACCGGTAATCAGCCACCAGCGCCTTCTCCTCCGCAGAGTACGGATTCGGATTTTCCATGCCGAAAAAGTCGTACAGCGGGATGTTGAGGAGATTGCACAGGGTGGGAACCAGCGAAGCGTCCGGGCGTGCGACGTCGCGCTCCCAGTTGCTGATCGCGTTGCCGGTCACACCGCAGGCCTTGCCGACCTGCTCCTGCTCAAGATGAGCTTTCAGTCTGTATTCGCGCAGGGTACTGCCAAAGGCAATGCGCGGTTTCTTTGTGGCCTTCTGCACCGGAAAATCAACGATGCCGGTTCCTGTCTTCTTGCTTGCCATACTAAACCGCCTTTCTCCAACAGCTGGTGTTCAGCTTTACGATAAGCATATCACAAGAATCTGCGTTTGTAAATAGCTATCAAAAGATTTTTTGAGTGTGAGAGACGAGTGAGACGAGAAAAACACAGAATAATGGGAACAAGTTTATTTTTAGTGGGAAGCATGTTCGCTTGGAACTCACAGATTCTTGTGATAGCATATTGTCGTCGGCTCCGAGCGATACGGAATCGGCACATCAAAATCATCCAAGCGAGGTGCCAGCCCATGACTCCGAAGATTCTGCATATCGATATGAACAAGTTCTACGCGAGCGTGGAGCAGATGACCTACCATATCCTTGTCGAATCTACGGCAAGGACAAGGTGATAGTTCGGTTCAAGAACGGCATGGAAATTCAGGCCTGACACTTCAGCTCCCGTGCAAAAGCGGGAGCTTTTCTTTGTTCCCCCAAAAAACAAAAAAGGCGCAGCGTACATCTGCTACCAATTTCCGAAACTGCTACCAATTATGCTACCAATTTTCTATCCGCATATTGCTTGTATTCAACACGCCACCTTGATTTCAAGAAACTTGAGGGACGCGAGCTTTTCCTGAAAGGCGAGCAAACGCTTCTCAAGCGTTCGGATTTCAGCGATCGACTCAATCTCTTTCAACTCCGCGCGCAGATCGTCCAGAAATAGCGGGTCGATGACCTTATGGATGTTTTCGATAGACGTATAGTGCATGCCGCCCTTGCGGCGAGTTTCCGGGTTCAGCGTAGACTCGAATACCGCGCCAAAGATGGTCGGGCTGATACCGCTCCAATCGAAGTTTTCGCTGGCGCGGGTCAGAAGCAGGTTATAGATTTCCTCATTGAACGGCGGGATTTCAATGTTTTCATCGGAAAATAGACCACCGTTGACGTATGGAAAGGCCGCGAGATCGGGATTGTCGTCAGCCAGATAAGGGTCGCGTTCCCCGGGCTTCTGGTCAAGCACGCGGAACAGGTCAATCAGCGCACGGCGGCCATTCTGCATTCCGCGAGCGCGCAGATAGTCGTGAAACATATTGTTTCGACCAAAGATACCTGCGTCCTCGGCGTACAGGCAAAACACCAGACGCACGCAGAGCATGTTCAGGCTTTTCAGCGTGCGCTCGTTGGTGGAGTCCTTGTATTGTCTCATGAACGCATCATACAGTCGGCCTACCAATTCGCCCGCCTGCATGGAGAGTTCCATTTCGCGCTTTGTATTCTCGTCGCCTGTATCCACAAGGAAATTTAAACGACGATATTCCTTTTCCAGATCGGCAAGCTTTAGGATTTCCGGCGCGTCGTTGGGGCGATTCATATCATGAATGTGGAATTCCTGAAAGTTGCACACGATGATCCAACGCGGATTCTGATCATGCGGCAGATAGCCCGCATAGCGCCGTGCCTGCTGGAAGGGCGTGAGCACGGAACTGTCGGACTGCTTATAGCCCTTCAGTAGGTCAATGTCAAAACTCTTTTGTTCAATCAGCACACGAGTAGGCTTAATAAGGCCGTCTATAAAGCTGGTATGATCCAGCTTTACGCGTACCTCAAACTCGATGTATTTCTCCGGCTCCGCTACGCCGTATACCTTTTGGAGAAGTGCCATCCAGAAAGCCTGCGTTTCCTGCTTTTCGTCGCCACGCCCTTCCCAATCAGCTGCAAATTCTCTTGCGGCCAGTCTTCTCTCTGCTTCCGTCATGGGACACTCCTCCTGCGCAGGTGATTCTATAAACTACAGATAACATGGTTTTATTATACAGCATTTTGTGCGATGTTTCAATTGGTCGCAGAGAAGAATTTCGGGAAGTCACATGGCATGATGAGCTAATGCATCCGATCGTTTAACTCCCGAACAGCCTTACAAATTTCTTTGAAGGAAAAGGTTGAGTCGCATTTGAACGCAGCCCATGGGGATTCCAAGCAGAAGGTATCGTCGACGGTTCTTCTGAAGCAGATCAGCGGGTTTTCGTCCGTTTCCAGCGATGCGTATTCCATGCTGTCCGGAACGCGCCCGCCATTCATCCACTCGTTTGCCTGAGAAAGAAACTCATAAATGGGAAAAGACGGCTCGGTGAAAAACACTCGGCCGTCGACGGTTATGGTGAAAGATCCGTTGCTCTCCAATACGTCCGGGTATTTTGCGGGCGCATGCTTAGGCAAAGACCCGTCCGGAGAAAAAGTAAAACGCAGCATAAAATCTCCTTTCCCTGCGATTGTGCAGTCCCACGCATTTTTTCGTAATAGCAATATACTCTGAACGTCGTAGCTTGTCAAGCGAATCGCAGAAGACGTACTCCGAGCTTTTGCAGAAAACTGCATTTTCTCGGAATTGCGCGGGAATAGTTGAGCGGCGGCGGGTTCTGTGGTATACTGGGGACAGAAAGCGCTTTACCGGGAGGGATACGGATGAGTATCAGCGGAATCATTCAGAAGATGATCGACTTTTACGACGGGAATCTGCACGACATTGACCACTTTCTCAAGGTATGGAGCTACGCGAAGCTGATTGGCGAGCAGGAGAGCATTGACTCGGAGACGCAGCGGGTGTTGGAGGTCGCGGCGGTGGTGCACGACATCGCGTGTCCGCTATGCCGTCGGAAGTATGGACAGGCGGACGGCAGGCATCAGGAGCTGGAGGGCGGCGCGCTGGCGGTCGAGTTTTTGCAGGGAAGCGGCCTGAGCAAAACGGAAATCGCGCGGGTGGCGTATCTCGTGGCGCATCATCACACGGTGGACGCGATCGACGGAATTGACTATCAGATTCTGATCGAAGCGGACTACATCGTGAACGCGGGCGAGAGCGCGTACAGCGCCGCAAATATCACCCGGTTCGACCGGGAATATGTGAAGACGGAAACCACGCACGCGCTGCTCCGCTCCATCTTCAAAATTGGCGAATGAGGAAGGAAACGCATGAAAACGGCCATTCTGTATGAATCTGCGCATCACGGAAACACGAAAAAGCTGCTGGACGCAATTCGGGCGCGCTACGACGTAGTGCTGATTGACGCGACCGGCGCGGTGCCGTCGCTGGAGGAATACGACGTGATCGGAATTGCGTCCGGCGTGGCGTATGGGAAGTTCTACAAGGAAATCCTCGCGCAGACGGAAGCGCGGCTTCCGAGGAGAAAGAAGGTTTTCTTCCTCTATACTGCCGGAAAGCCCTCGGACAGCCATGCGAACGCCGTTCGCGTGATCGCTCAGGCAAAGGACTGCGCGTGTCTGGGCGCGTTCGGCTGCAAGGGATACGATACCTATGGGCCGTTCAAGCTGATTGGCGGCCTGAACCGCGGCGCGCCGAAGGAAAAGGATATTCAGGCGGCGGTGGAGTTCTACAGCCGCATGATGGCCGAAGCGGAGAAAAACTGACGATCGAAAAAGGAGGCGAGGGCATGAAATTCAACGTGGGCGAATGGGTAATGAAGCCTGGAGTAACATCCTATAACTGTGAACAGATTCGGCAGGTACGCGTGGCGCAGGACGGAAAAAGCGTGTATCTGTACGCCGTCAGCTATCGCGCCGACGTGCGCGGGCTGGACGGCCCGTCCCTTGAGCTGACGATTTCGTCGCCCCGCAGGGATGTGCTGCGCGTGCAGGCATGCCATTTTCGGGGAAGCCGGGCGAAGATGCCGTCGTTCGAGCTGAACGACGATGCGCTCGCGCTGGCGATTGAACAGAACGAAACGGGGCTGCGCGTTTCTTCGGGCGAAATGACGCTGGAAATCGCCTTCCGCCCATGCGCCTTCCGCTTTTTCTATCGCGGAAAGCGCCTTACGGCCGTGGGCGACCGCTTCGGTTCGCCCATGCTCAGCTACATAACCACAAACGAGGGCCCGTTTATGCGCGGCCAGCTGGAGGTCGGCGTCGGCGAGAAGGTGTACGGTCTGGGCGAGCGGTTTACGGCGTTCGTGAAGAACGGCCAGACGGTGGACATCTGGAACGAGGACGGCGGTACGTCGTCGGAAATCGCATACAAGAACATCCCGTTCTACCTGACGAACCGCGGCTACGGTGTGCTGGTGAACGATCCCGGCCCCGTGTCGTTCGAGGTGTGCACGGAGGCGGCCACAAAGGTGCAGTTCAGCGTCCCCGGTGAGAAGCTGGACTTTCTGGTGATCGGCGGCGGGGACGCGAAGGGCGTTCTGCGCGCGTATACCGCGCTCACCGGCCGTCCGGCGCTGCCGCCGCCGGAGAGCTTCGGCCTGTGGCTTTCGTCGTCGTTTACCACGTCGTATGACGAAAACACGGTCATGCGCTTCGTGGACGGTATGGCGGAGCGGAAAATCCCGCTGTCCGTGTTCCATTTCGACTGCTTCTGGATGAAGGAGGGCGAGTGGTGCGGCTTTGACTGGGATGAGGACATGTTCCCGGACGTGACGGGTCTTCTTGAACGGCTGCACTCGCGCGGGCTGAAGGTGTGCGTGTGGATCAACCCGTACATCGGCCAGAAGAGCCGCACGTTCGACAAAGCCATGGAAAAGGGCTATCTGCTGTGCCGTCCGAACGGGGACGTGTGGCAGTGGGATCGCTGGCAGCCCGGCTGCGCCGTGTACGATTTCACAAACCCGGAATGCCGCGCGTGGTATAAGGAAAAGCTCAAGGCGCTGATGCGGCAGGGCGTGGACTATTTCAAGACCGACTTCGGCGAGCGTATTCCCACCGACGTGAGATACTTTGACGGCAGCGACCCCGTGCGCATGCACAATTACTACACGCTGATCTATAACCGCGTGGTGTACGAGGCCATCTGCGAGGAGCGCGGCGAGGAAAACGCCTGCCTGTTCGCGCGCAGCGCGACCGTCGGCGGCCAGCAATTTCCTGTGCACTGGGGCGGAGACTGCAATTCCACCTATCCGTCGATGGCGGAATCGCTGCGCGGTGGGCTGAGCCTGACGCTGTCCGGCTTCGGCTTCTGGAGCCACGATATGGGCGGCTTCGAGGGTACCGCGCCCGACCACGTGTACAAGCGCTGGCTGGCCTTCGGGCTTCTGTCCACGCATTCCCGGCTGCACGGCAGCGATTCCTACCGCGTGCCGTGGCTGTTCGGCGACGAAGCGGTGGATGTTTGCCGCGCGTTCGCCCGTCTCAAGGCGCGCCTGATGCCGTACCTGTACAGTCTGGCTGCGGAAACGCATCGGGAGGGCGTGCCCGCCATGCGCGCGATGCTGCTGGAATTCCCGGACGATCTCGGCGCGGAGGACTGCGACCGCCAGTACATGCTGGGCGACGCGCTGCTGGTCGCGCCGGTCATGCGCGAGGATAACATCGGTGAATACTACCTGCCCCGCGGCACGTGGACGCACCTGCTCACCGGCGAGGTCAGAAATGAGCCGGGCTGGCACAGGGAGGAATACGGCTTCGACTCGCTGCCGCTGTTCGTGCGGGAAAACACGCTCCTGCCGCTGGGCGATTGCGAAGGCCGCGCCGACTACGACTATGAAAAGAACGTCACCCTGCGCCTGTACGCCCTGCGCGACTGCGCACAGCGCACCGTCTGCGACCGCTGCGGCAACGCAGCGTTCACCGTCACCGCAGAGCGGAACGGCAATTCCATCCTCATCCGCACGGAAGGCGGCGCCCCCGGCCTGCGCATCCGCCTGATGAATACCCCCGCCGTGCATAACCCTTCCGGCGCACACCTGGAAACAGAAGCAGGCGACGTACTTCTGACAGCCTGCAAAACCGAAATCCACTTCGAGCTCTGAGTATACAATTAAAAAACGGCGGGAGAAATCCTGCTGTTTTTAATTGTATACTCTAGCCACCCAAGATAGGCGTGGGCAGGTCATTGACAAAGGTCTAAGAAGAAAAAGTTCTTCGGCCTTTTACATATGAAAATAAAAAACCAAAAGGAAAAAGCATGTGCCATGTCGAAATAATAATAGAAGAGGAAGAGCAGGAGGCATCGCACATACTGAAAGAACGGCGCGAGAAGCAGGAAAAATGGATTTGGTGATTCTGGAGCAGATGATGCCGGAAAAACATCTGTTGCAAAGGATTGACAGAACGGTAGATTTCGGCTTCATCCATGAGCCATGTGCGCCGTTGTACTGCGCGGACAATGGGCGACCGGCAATCGATCTGGAGATACTGTTTCGAATGCTGTTCGTTGGTTATCTATACGGAATCAAGTCCGAAGCGCGGCTGGAGGGGGAAGTCAACTACAACATGGCATACAAATGGTTCTGAGGATTGGCACTGACGGAGAAAGCGCCAGACGCGACAGTGATCAGTCAGAACCGCAGGCGTCGATTCCGGGACAACAACATTACGGAAAGTACCGATTCAGCTACAATTGGGAGTACGACTTCCATACCTGCTCCGAGCATCACCACCTGTACTGGAAAACCACCACGTGCGAAGGCTACCGTCAATACTTCTGTGATTCAAAGACGTGTTCGTAATGCCCCAGACGAACAGAGTACTTTGGCAAGAGTATGACGAGAAGGATGGTGGAAAGACATGTCTGGCAGGACGCGCTGGATGAGATTACAAGCTTCACCAGGACCCCGCAGGACAGAAGCATCTATAATCAGCGCAAGGAAACGATTGAACATTCTTTCGCCGAAGCGAAGGTCAATCATGGCCTGCACTTTGCTCGCTTCTGCTTTTCTCTATAAATAAACCCCCGCCTTTGCTGATTGACGGGGTTTGTCAACGGTCTGGGCAGCAGAGCCATTTGATGGCTCTGCTGCCGGTTGCTTTGAGGGATTACTTTTGCTTATAGCTTCCGCAGCAGCTTTCGTCCGCGGGGGTGCCGCAGTGGGCGCACGGGCAGGGCTCTACCTGGATGGATCCGAGGGAGCAATAGTCCTTGTTTTCGCAGTGGAACGCACAGCTGGTAACGCGGCAGCGGATATCGGTGTTGGCCTGCTTTTGAGACATGATTCATTCCTCCTAAATGGTTTTTGCGCGATGCGCCTTTTCATTGTGCCCGGTTTGGCCGGGTATATTCGCGCGCGGTTTGGCGCATACTGGCGGTATTCCATTTTGCGGAGGAATTTGTATGTCAATCGGACAGATTATCCTCATTCTGGTATCCGTTCTCGTGGCCGCGGGCGTGTGCCAGCGGGCGCTCGACCGACTGCGGCTGACCGACCGGCAGGCGCTTCTGTTTGTGGCGCTGATTTTCATCGGCGGGCTGCTGCCGGACATTTCCATTGGCCGCGCGCGCGTGAACGTTGGCGGCGCGCTGGTACCGTTTGGACTGGCGGTGTACGTGTGGGCACGGGCGGGCAGCGCGAAGGAGCGTCTGCGTGCGCTGGCGGCGACGCTGGTTACGGCGGCGGCGGTGTATGCCATCGGCCGGTTCTTCCCCAATGAGCCGGAAACCATGCCCTTCGACGTGAACTACCTTTATGGCATTGCGGCGGGACTGATTGCCTACGTGTTCGGGCGTTCGCGCCGGAGCGCGTTCATCGCGGGCGTGGCGGGCATGCTGCTGGCGGACGTTGCGCAGGCTGTAATGCTGTGGACGGACGGAATCGATCAGACGCTGCGTCTCGGCGGCGCGGGCATGCTGGACACGATTGTGATTTCCGGCGTTTCCGCCGTGCTGTTCGCGGAGCTTCTGGGCGAATTTATCGAGCGCTGCGTGCGCGGCGCGAAGCGGAAGGAAGGTGCGCGCGGATGAAACGGACGCTGGCGCTGACGCTTCTTCTGACGCTGCTCTTCTGCGGCGCGGGCTTCTGCGAAGCTTTTGAGGGCGAGGACGACCGAGTTTACACGATGGTGGACGAAGCGGGCGCGGAAATCACGCAGCGCATGGGCCGCATGTACGAGGGAGACGAGTACATCTCCGGCGACAACCGTCTGTACCGCGTGATTTCCGTCGACGACGAAAATGGCCGCGCCGTGGCGCAATGTCTGGGCGACGAGCCCGGCGACGCGGTGTCAGCGTTTGCCGCGCTCGCGGATAAGGCGGACACGAAAAAGCTGATCTGCATGTACTCTACGCACAGCGACGAGTCCTATATTCCCGGCGACGGGGAAAGCTCGCTGCTCAAGGACGCGGGGATCTACGACGTGGGCGAGGCGCTGAAGAAGAACTTAGAGGAAAAGGGAATCGACGTGACTTATTCGCGCGAAACCTTCCTTCCGCACGACGCGGGAGCCTACCGGCGCTCGCGCTCCGTGGCCGCGGAGCTGATGGAGAAGAACCCGGACGCGCTGATCGACATTCACCGCGACGGCGTGCCCGCCAGCCAGTATGAGACCGAGGTGGAGGGCAACGACATCAGCAAGGTGCGCCTGTTCGTTGGCAAGAGCAACGCGGACGCCGCCGAAAACCGCGCCTTTGCCAAGAAGCTGAAGGCCGTGGCCGACGACGAGTACCCGGGGCTGGTGAAGGACATTTATATCGGCAAGGGAAATTACAATCAGGATCTGTACCCGCGCGCGATTCTTTTGGAATTCGGCACGCACAAGATTGAGAAGCAGAAGGCCATCGACGCGACGGAGTATATGGCGGACGTGATTTATCAGACGCTGTACAACGAAAAATCCGCCGCCGGAAAGACGGGCAAGGAAGAAAAGAGCGGCGCGGCGAAGGGCATCGGCTGGTTGATCGGTCTTGCGATTGTGGCCGCCATTGCCTTCGCGCTGGTCGCCACGGGCTCGTTCCGCGGCGCGGGAGACAAGCTGAAGGGCACGTTCCGCGAGGTCACGGGCGGCGCGTTCGGCGGGAAGAAGAAAAAGGAATAGCGTAGGGGACGCGCGTCCGTTTCGAGCGAAGCGGGCGCGCGTTTTGCGTGCGCTTATGAACGACCGGTTTTTACGTATTCGCCGGGGGTCATGTGGTAGAGCTCGCGGAAGGCGGTGTAGAAGGTGTGCGTGTTGTTGAAGCCCGCGTTGATGGCAATGTCCACCACGGGCAGGTCAGTGTTCAGAAGCGCCTCGGCGGCGTCGCGGCAGCGGAGGATGTTGATGTAGCGCGGCACGCTTACGCCGATGTTGGCCTTGAACAGATGCGAAAAACGACTGCGGCTATAGCCGAAGTGCGCGGCCATATGCTCTACGCTCAGCGGCTGGGCGTAGTTTTCGCTCAGATAGCGCAGCACCTGCGCCATCAGGCCGCCCTTATCGTCGCCGGCCATGGTTTCAAAGCCGGCCTTCCGCATGGCGAAGCCGAGCACGGCGGCGCTCAGGCCGGCGCGCACCACCGCGTCCTCCTGCTCCGAAAGCAGAAGCTGCATCATCTGTTTCAGACGGTCGTCCTCGTCCGAGAACACGGGGTTCACGAATCGCCCGGCAATCAGCCGCTTCTGCAGCGCCGGGGTTTCGCACGGCGGAATGATGGCCACGATGGCCGGAGCTTTTTCCTCTCCGTAGGCGTGTACGGTGTAGGAGCCGCTCACAATCGCCTGCCCGGCGTCCGCCGTCAGCGCACGTCCGCCGATAATGGCCGATACGCGCCCTTCCAGCACGTAAACGATTTCCACGCCCGTGTGGTAATGGGGGATGCAGCTCACCCTGTCCGACCGCCAAGCCTCTGCGCGGGACAGGTCGTCCCGGTATTTTTCGAATGTTTCCAGCATAAACCCTCCGCAAGGATAGCACAAAACGTCATAAAACACGCGCTAAACCACATACATATCATATTTCTCCTGTGCTAAAATGTCAATAACCTATTTAGGGTATGCGAGGAATTTTCATTTTTGGGAGGATACACACATGGCAAACGGCGATAAGGTTCTTGGCCAGTTCACCCAGTCGTTCGAAGAAGAGAAGAAGGCGAGCGGCCGCCGCCTGAAGGTCGGCATCATCGGCACCGGCTGGATCGCGGAGGCGCATATCGAAAGCTACAAGCAGATGGACGACGTGGACATCGTTGCCGCCGCCGATCTGATTCCCGGCAAGGCGGAAGCGTTCATGAAGCGCTACGGCGTGGAGGGCGTGCACTTCTATCCCAGTCATAAGGAAATGATCGACAACGAACAGCTGGACGCTGTGAGCATCTGCACCTACAACACGCAGCATGCCGTTCCCACCATTTACGCGCTGGAGCACGGCGTGAACGTTCTGCTTGAGAAGCCCTTCACCGTGACGCTGGACGAGGCCGTCGAGGTCTGCCGCGCCGAGAAGAAGAGCGGCAAGATCCTCTCCATCGGCTTCCAGCCCCGCGTGGACGTGAACATGCAGATGATCAAGAAGATCGTCGAGAGCGGCGAGCTCGGCAAGATCTACTACATCCAGACCGGCGGCGGCCGCCGCCGCGGCATCCCGAACAGCACGTTCATCGAGAAGTCCACCGGCGGCATCGGCGCGCTGGGCGACATCGGCTGCTATTCGCTGGATATGGTGCTCAACGCCATCGGCTATCCGAAGCCCCTGACCGTTTCCGGCTATAAGAGCGACTTCTTCGGCACCAACCCGGCGACCCAGCATCCGGATCGCTTCCACACCGCCGAAGAGAACGCCAGGCGCTTCAGCGTGGACGATTTCGCCGCCGCGTTCGTGCGCCTTGAGGGCGACATCATCCTCGACTTCCGTATCGCGTGGGCGATGAACATCAACACCCCCGGCGACACCATCATCCTCGGCACCAAGGCCGGTCTGCGCATCCCCTCTACCGATTGCTGGAACGGCACCGTCGGCGGCGAGATGACGCTGTATCACGACGTGGCGGGCGTGCCTACCGAGGAGAAGATTCCGATCCTCAAGAACCCGGATGACAAGGGTCTGTTCTATCACAAGGTACGCTCCTTCCTGGATGCCGTGCTGAACGACCTGCCCGCGCCCGTGCCCACCAGCCAGATCCTGTATAATCAGGCGATCATCGACGGCATCTGCCGTTCCGCGGAGTGCGGCCACGAGCTCGCGATCGAAATCCCGGAAATCTAATTCGCTTTTCCTGCCGCCCATGGGCTTATGCCTGTGGGTGGTTTTTTAGTGAATGGAGGCGCGTGTACGTAAAATTGCATAATACGTCTCAAATGTGGTTGTAAAATGCAGGAAATATGTTATAATGTATGAACACGGAAATACGACAAGGAGGAATCCAACCATGAAGAAACTTCTCGCGATTCTCCTCGCCCTGACGCTGCTGCTCGGCTGCGCGTCCATTGCGGAGGAGGCAGCCCCTCAGCTCGAGCATGACGTAGTCGTGCTGTTCACGAGCGACGTGCACTGCGGCATCGAATCGGGCTTCGGCTACGCCGGTCTCGCCATGATGCGCGACGCCTACAGGAACGCCGGCAACCACGTGGTTCTGGTCGACAACGGCGATTCCATTCAGGGCGAGCCTGTCGGCACGATGACCGCCGGCGAAGCCAACATTAAGCTGATGAACGCCGTGGGCTACGATATTGCCACCATGGGCAATCACGAGTTCGACTACGGCATGGAACGCTTCTTCGAGCTTGCGAAGATGGCGAGCTTCCCCTATGTGAGCTGCAACTTCAACAAGAACGGCGAATTACAGTTTGCGCCCTACGTCATTAAGGAATTCGACGGCGTGAAGATCGCCTTCGTCGGCGTTACCACGCCGAAGACGCTCACGTCCTCCACGCCGAAGTACTTCCAGGATGAAAACGGCAACTTCATCTACGGCTTCTTCGAAAGCGCAACCGGCGAGGAGCTGTATAACGCCGTTCAGAAGGCCGTTGACGAAGCGCGCGCCGAGGGCGCGGCCTATGTCATCGCCATGGCGCATCTGGGCAACGAAACCAGCTGCCAGCCGTATACCTACGCCGACGTAATCGCCAACACCACCGGCATCAACGCGATGCTGGACGGCCACAGCCACGATATGGATCACGTGGAAATGCTCAATAAGGACGGCGAGACCGTGCTGCGTCAGGGCTGCGGCACGAAGCTGGCGGGCGTCGGCTATCTGAAGATCGCGGCCAAGGACGGCGCGATGAAGGCGGGCGTCATGCAGTGGAACTGCCCGGACTTCAACGCCGCCAAGCTGTACGCGCTGGATACCGACATAACCAGAGCCGTCGTCGACGCGACCGCGGAAATGAACGCCGCGCTGGCCGAGGTCGTCGCCCGCTCCGAGGTTGAACTGACCGTGAACGATCCCGTCACCGGCGTGCGCATCGTCCGCAGCGCCGAAACCAATCTGGGCGACCTTTGCGCCGACGCGTACCGCTATGTTTCCGGCGCGGACGTTGCGTTTGTAAACGGCGGCGGCATCCGCGTGAGCATTAAGGCCGGCGACATTACGCGCAACGATATTCTGAAGGTGCATCCCTTCGGCAACATGCTGTGCGTGTGCGAAGCCACCGGCCAGCAGATTCTCGACGCGCTGGAGCTGAGCGTCAAGGCGCTGCCCGGCGAGTACGGCGGATTTCTGCAAGTTTCCGGCCTGACCTTCGAGGTGCATACCTACCTGCCCTCCACCGTGAAGATGGACGAGAAGAACATGTTCGTGGGCGTTGAGGGCGAACGCCGCGTGAGGAACGTTATGGTCGCGGGCGAGCCCATCGATCCCGAAGCAACCTACACCGTTGCTTCCCATAACTACATGCTGATGAACGGCGGCGACGGCAATACCATCTTCAAGAACAACCACTTCACCCATGTCGACGTGATGCTGGACAATCAGGTTCTGCTCACTTACGTCACCGAGGCGCTGAACGGCGTGATTGGCGAGGCCTACGCGAATCCCTATGGCGAGGGACGCATCGTCGCCGTGGAAGCCGCTCCGTAATCCTCTTTCCAGCGGCCTGTCAGCCTGGCAGGCCGCTTATTTTTGCCGCTAAACAGACCGAGGTCTGTTTTGCGAAGGGCGCGAAATCGGCGATTTTTCGGCGAACGGAGCCGGGGGAGGGGGCAGTTTTCTGAAACGTTCGGGAAAAGCACCGAACAGGCTTAAACATCATGGGCTATAATAAAAATGCGATTTCAATACGGGACGGGGAGAGGATTGCTCATGAAAAAGATTGTTGTGGCTGGCGGCGGTGTGCTGGGCAGCCAGATTGCCTATCAGGCGGCGTACTGTGGCTTTGACGTGACCATCTGGCTGCGCAGCGAGGGCAGCATTACCCGCACGCAGCCGAAGCTCGACCACCTGAAGGACGTGTATTTTGAGACCATCGAAAAGATGGCCATGCCCGAGGGTCAGACGCCCGCGAACTGGGCGCGCGGCCTTGCCGATTTCGATACCTTTGACAAGGACGAATGCCTGAAGAAGGCGGAGAACGCCTACAACGGCCTGAAGCTGGAGCTCGACATGGCCAGGGCCGTGGCGGATGCCGACCTTGTGATCGAGTCCATGGCGGAAAATCTGGACGACAAGATCGAGTTCTACAGGAAGTTAGCGCCGCATTTGCCGGAGAAGACCGTGCTGGTCACCAATTCCTCCACGCTTTTGCCCTCCAAGATGGCCAAGTACACCGGCCGCCCGGAAAAATTCCTGTCGCTGCACTTCGCCAATTCCATCTGGAAGAACAACACCGCCGAGATCATGGCGCAGGCGAAGACGGAACCCAGGTACTTCGACGAGGTTATGAAGTTCGCCGAGGAAATCCGCATGATTCCGCTGCCCGTGCGCAAGGAAAAGAGCGGCTACCTTCTGAATTCCATGCTCGTGCCGCTGCTGTTCTCCGGCATGGATCTGTTTGTGAACGGCGTTTCCGACCCGGAGAGCATCGACAAGGCGTGGACGCTGGGCACCGGCGCGCCGAAGGGCCCGTTCCAGATTCTCGATACCGTGGGTCTGACCACGGCGCACAACATCGTGAAGATGTATGTGAAGATTCCCTCCTTCCTTGCGCCGTACAACTTCAAGGGCATGGAGAAGATGCTCAGGAAGTACATCGACGAGGGCAAGCTGGGCATGTCTGCCGGAGAGGGCTTCTACAAGTACAACAAATGAGAGCCGGAGGGTGCGTATGAAGAGCCTGCAGGCCGGAAAGCTGGCCGTGAAAATCTATGACAGCCGCGCGGAAATGGGCGCGGCCGCCGCGGCGGACGTCGCCGCGTGCATGAGGAAGCTGCTGGAAACGAAGGAAACGATCAACATGATTTTTGCCGCCGCGCCGTCGCAGAACGAGGTACTGGCGGCGCTGAAGGCCGACAAAACCATCGAGTGGAACCGCGTGAACGCGTTCCACATGGATGAATACGTGGGCCTGCCCAAGGGCGCGCCGCAGAGATTTTCCGAGTTCCTCAAAAACGCGCTGTTCGACCACGTGCCGCTGCGCTCGGTCAACCTGATCGACGGCTCCGAGGGCGCGGAGGCCGAATGCGCACGCTATTCAGCGCTGCTGGAAAATTACCCGGTGGACATCGTGGTGATGGGCATTGGAGAAAACGGCCATATCGCGTTCAACGACCCGCCGGTGGCGGATTTCCATGACCCGCTGCGCATGAAGCCCGTGAAGCTGGACGACGTGTGCCGCATGCAGCAGGTACACGACGGCTGCTTCCCGACGTTTGACGACGTGCCCGAAATGGCGCTGACGCTGACGGTGACGCAGCTCGCGTCCGCGGCGTACCGCTTCTGCGTGGTGCCCGCGCCCACGAAGGCCGAGGCTGTGCGCCGCACGGTGAACGATCCCATCGGCGAAGCCTGCCCCGCCACCGTGATGCGCGAGCTGGACGGCACGACGATGTATCTCGACCCGGACAGCGCTGCGCTTCTGTAAGATGGCAGCCATGGCGAAGCGGAGGGTTCTCCGAATTTGCCATGGCGTTTTTGTATTTGGATAATCGATCATGCGAGAACGGGGGCGGCGCGAATGCTGGAAAGCCGCGTTGAAAAGTGTGAAAACGGGTTTGTGATCAACGTAAACGGCGATCGAGTGCCGATGTATGCGTACCTTTCCTATCAGCCGGAAAAGGCGAAATATGAGGACTTCAAGAAAGTCGGCGTTCGGCTGTTCAGCACCGGCGTATACGCGGGCGACCGCGGCATCAACCAGATTACGGCGCTTCGGTCGTTCCGTCCCGGTTTCTATCGGGAGGGCGACCGGTTTGATTTCAGCGCTGCGGACGAGGACTTTCGCCGGATCGTCGGGGACAGCCGGCCGGGGGAAATCTATCTTCTGCCCCGACTGATGCTGGAAATGCCGAAATGGTGGGAGGACGCGCACCCGCGGGCACAGTGTCGGGACGCGCAGGGGATGAGCGTGCATCTGTCCTTCTCATCGGGGGAATGGCTGGCCGCGTGTTCGCACGTAATGGAGCGCTTTCAGCGCTGGCTGGAGGAGAGCGGCTGGGATCGCTATGTGATCGGCTGGCATCTGGCCGCGGGCAATACCGAGGAGTTCATCCGTCCCACGATTCACGCGCATCAGTTTCAGGACTATTCCGAGGCGTCCTGCGAGGCGTTCGCGCTCTGGCTGGAGGAGAAATACGAAACGATTGACCGGCTGAACGAAGCGTGGCATACGCGTCTGGGCGGCTTTCAGGACGCGCGCATTCCCACGCCCGCCGAGCGCGCGTATGGCTGGAGGGGCGATCTTCGCGATGGAATCGCGGAGGCGCGCACGATCGATTATTACCGGTTCTACAGTCGGGAGGTATCCGCCTTCGCGCAGAAGCTGGTGCGCGCGGCCAAGCGCGTTACCGGACACCGGCAGGTGATGGGCATTTTCTACGGAAACATGGTGCTCTGCTGGCCGGAACACGCGCACAACGATATGTCCGTCCTGCTGGCAGATAAGGAAATCGACTTCCTTGCCAGTCCGTTTGCCTATTCGCGCGCCCGCGCACAGGGCATTCACTGGGGCTTTCAGGCGGCGCTGGACGCGGCGCGGCTGCATGAAAAGCCTTTTTTTGTGGAAGCGGACGTGCGCACATCGCTTTCCGAGCCGCTCAGCAAAAGCCTGCCGCATGCCAGCCCCGTGGCGAACGACATTTACGACGGTCCGGTGTGGCTGGGGCCGCAAACGGTGGAGGGTTCGCTGGGTCAGATGACGCGCGCGCTGGCGGACATTCTGACGCATTCCGCCGCCCTGTGGTGGTTTGACATCTGCGGCGACTGGTACGATCGACCGGGATACATGGCCTTCCAGCGCCGCGCCGCGGAAATTGCGCGCGCGTCGCTGACGGACGCGGCGGAAAGGCCGGTTTCCGCGGTGTGTGTATTCGTGGATGAGGACGCGCCGAACCATTTCGCGCCGTCGGCGGGCGGCACGCTGGCCGCGCTGATTCCCGACCAGATGGTGGAGCTTGGCGCGGCCGGCGCGGGCTATCACAGCTATATGCTGGACGATCTGGAACGCGTGTCGCCGGATGAGTACCGCATGGCGGTGCTGCTCGCGCCCGCGCGGCTGACGGAGCGGCAGCGCGCGGCGCTTGAGAAATGGAAGCGCGGCGGGCGCTCAGTGCTGTTTGTGCTGCTGCCGGGTTTTTATGGCGGCGGTATGAAGGAAACGACCGGCTTCGATGTGCGTGAGGGCGAGGGTACGATGACGGCGCGCTGCGTGTGGAAAAATCAGACGTTCCCGACCTGTGAGCCGGCGCTGCCGGACGTGGAAATCGAACCGGCGCGGGGCGACGTGGTGCTGGCGCGGTTGGAGGACGGCCGTCCCGGCGTCGTGATGCGCAGGGAAGCCGAGTATCAGGTGTTCTGGAGTCTTGCGCCGTGCGTGCCTGCCGCGTTGCTGCGCGAGATGATTGCGCTGTCCGGCGGTCATATCTATAATTACTCCGGCGATCCTGTGGCGGCCGATACGCGCTATATCGCGCTGCACGCCGCGTCGGACGGAACCAAACGCATCTACGTGCCGGGCAAGGGCGCGCTGAAGGATGCGTTTACGGGCGAGGTGCTTGAGGGCAACGAAACCTATACCGAGCTGCGTATGCGTTTCGGCGAAACGCGCATGCTTGAGATCGTGCGGAACGCGTGAGCGCATGAAAGAGGGGCCGAGGATAGATTGAAAACCGCCCGTGAATCCGCAAAGCTTCACGGGCGGTTTATCAAAATGGGTTCACGCGGTTGACGAAGCGGTTTTCAGCCGATTTCGTCGGCCAGCGCCAGCGCCTGTTCGCGGGAGATGGAGCACAGCGCGGAGAAGTTGCCTTCAAGGCACTTTTTGATGAAGCCGCGGGCCTTTTCGTCGTCGCCCTTTTCGTGGTTCATCTTGGCGATGAAGTACAGCGTGGGCACCTGCGAGGGCTTCTGCTCAAAGGCGCGTTTGAAATAGTCGTAGGCCTTGTCCGTTTCGCCCATGGCATAGTACAGCTGGCCGAGGTTGTCCAGCACGCCCGCGTCCTCCTCGTCGTATTCATAGGCCTCCTGATTGAAGGCGATGGCCTGCGCGAAGTCGCCGGTCTGGATGCCGCGCTCGATGTAGTAGTAGCCCAGCGTGGTGTAGATCATGGCGGTCTTGCCGTTGGAGGCGGCTTCCTCCATCAGCTCGATGGCGCGGTCGAGGTTGCCCAGCCGCCACTGGCACACGCTGTAGTTGATGCGAAGCTGCTTTTTGCTCTTCGCGTCGAGCCCGGGCATGTGCTCGCAGCTCAGAAGCAGGTCGCGCGCCTTCTCGTATTCGCCGAAGCGCATCAGAAGCACGCCGTATGCCATTACGACGTTTACGTCGCGGCAGCCGGCTTCGTAGGCCTCGGAATACAGCTTGAGCGCCTGCTTGTGCAGCTCTGCGGCCTTCGCGATGTCGCCCTTGTCGATGGCCTGATTGCCGCGGATATGCGTGGAATAGGCTCTGCGGCCCTTAAAGTTTGCCATGAATCCCATGATCGTTTCCTCCTGATTCCCTTACTTTTCGCTTCAGGCGTTCGACGCGGTGCTCGAGCGCGGCGCGCTCGTCTGCCGGACAGTCCTTCAGCAGATTTTCGGCCAGCTTCAATGCGTCTCCCGGCCGTTTCAAGCGATGTTCATACAGCTTGCACAGCTCCAAAGACGGAACGCGCCCCATCTGCCTGCGGCGAAGCATGCTCAACAGCGTTTCCTCCGCCTTTTCCCATTCGCCCTGCCGGCGATACAGGTGAAACAGGCGCAGGTTGGCTTCGCCCGCGTATTTTTCGCCCTTCAGGTCGGCGGCGGTGGCGACGGCGCGCGGCACGGCGGCCAGATGATACAGCCTTCGCGCCTGCTTCAGCTCGCCCTGCCTTTCCAGATCCTTCCCCAGACTGAACAGATCGATGCGGTCGGCGGCCTTTTCCGGCTCGGCGTAGGTTTCCGCCAGCACGCACAGAAGGGTCGTCAGCGTCACGATGTCCTGAAGGTTGTGACGCAGCACGTCCTCGAGTCCGGACAGGTCGCCGGTTTTCACGGCCTCGAAGTAGCGGGCGGGAATCTCCGCGCCGGGAATATCGTCCTCGCGGGGATAGCCCAGAATGCGTTCCTCAAGGCTGGAAAGGCGGCAGCTGCCCAGCCGCAGCTTCCATGCCCGGCGGGCGGCCTTTAGCAGATCGAGCTGGACGAGCTCCTTCCAGTCGCTTTCCCGCCGCCGCAGGATGAAGCGCCCCTTCAGAAGAGGCATATCGAACGTGCAGCCGTTAAAGTGAACGATGGTATCGAACTTCGTGAACAGCTCCGCAAGACGGTCGATCAGCTCGTCCTCGGCGGCGTAGTCCGGCATCAGATACTGCCGAACCGTGAGCACGCCGTTTGACACGAAGCCCACGCCCACCAGAAACGCCACCGTGCCCGCGCCCGCCAGTCCCGTGGTTTCCGTGTCCAGAAACAGCGCGCGCTCCGGATGGAACGCCGCGCCGGTGTAGCCCAGCCGCCGCAGCGCCGCGGGCGGCAGCGAATACAGGCGCGCGTCCGCCGCCTCGGCGTGCGTGCGCACGATCAGCGGCCGGGACGGACGCGCCGCCGGTTTGGGCGCGCCTTCGCGCATGGCGTTCAGCTTTCGCATCAGGCTTGAGGGCATGGGCAGGGCTCCTTTGTTTTCTTCCTTTATTATAGTCGTTTTTGAAGGGCATTTCAAGCCCCGCGCCCGCCGGATCATTAAGCGCAGGTTGAGTTTGAAGGCGCAACATTGCGGATTTCGCGCGGAGGGAGTATAATCACAGAGAGGTGATTGTGTGCCTGTACTGGATACGTTATCGACGATCATGGGACTCCTGCTGGGCGTATACGGCCTGTTTTACGCGGTGATTGCCGTTTTTGGCCTGAAAAAGAGAAAAAATCAATTCCCGGAGACGCGGCCGTGTCAGCGCATTGCGGCGCTCGTTGCGGCGCGCAACGAGGAGGCCGTAATCGGCCAGCTGGTGCACAGCCTTGTCAGCCAGCGCTATCCAAAGGAGCTGTCCGCGGTGATCGTGGTGCCGAACAACTGTACCGACGATACCGAGGGCGCGGCGCGGCGCGCCGGCGCGCGCATCCTGCATGTGGACAGGGACGTGCATTCGAAGGGCGAGGCGCTGGAAAGCGCGTTCCGCCAGCTGCTCGCGGAGGACGAATTCGACGCGTTCTGCGTGTTTGACGCGGACAACATCGCCGACCCGAATTTCTTTCAGGCGGTGAACGACGCGCTGAACGCCGGCGCGCGCATCGCGCAGGGCTATCGCGACAGCAAGAATCCGCACGCGAACTGGGTTTCGGGCGCGTCCAGCGTTTTTTACTGGTTTATGGATCGCCTGTATAATCACGCCCGGCGCACGCTTGGCACGTCCGCGGCGCTGAACGGCACCGGCTTCATGGTGTCGGCCTCGCTTCTGCGCGAGACGGGCTATGACATTCATTCGCTCACGGAGGATCTGGAGTACACGGCGCAGTGCGCGCTTCGCGGCGAGCGCGTGTACTGGATGGACAACGCCATCACCTACGACGAGCAGCCGGAGCGTCTGCGCGACGCGCTGGTGCAGCGCATGCGCTGGTTCAGCGGCGCGTATCAGTGCAAGAAGTATTATTTCAAACAGCTTCTGAAGAAGCATTCCTTCCCGTGCGTGGATATGGCGCTGGTGTTTGGCAGCGTGTATTTCATGGTGCTGGGGCTTCTGCCGCTTATAATGTCCGCCGTTTCGATGATCGTGTATATGGCGCACACGCCGGAATACGTACTTCCGATGCTTCTGCTGGCGGCGGGCTCGGGGCTGCTTTCGATTCTCGCCATGCAGGCGTTCGCGATTCTGATCTGTCTGCTGGAACGAAAGCGGCTGAAGCCGATGGCGCGGGCGATCGTGCTGTATCCGCTGTTTATGGCGCTGTGGATGCTGGCGAACTGGGCGAGCATCCTGTCCGGCCCGCCGAAGTGGAAGGCCATTCAGCATAAGGCGCAGACGCCCGACATGGAGCGGGAGATGGGAGGAAACGCATGAAGCGCTCGAAAAACCGAAATCTGTATCTCGCGCGGAAGTTCGCGCCGTACTTCAAGCCGCACATGGCGGTCATGCTGTTCGACCTGTTCTGCGCGTCGATGACCACGCTGTGCGAGCTGGTGCTGCCGATGATCGTGCGCGAAATCACCCAGCGCGCGACGACGGACATTTCCACGCTCACGGTTCGCCTGATTCTGACGATGTGCGGCGTGTACGTGCTTCTGCGCGTGATCGACACGGCGGCCAACTATTATATGCAGTCCGTGGGACACAACATGGGCGCGCAGATTGAAACCGATATGCGCCGGGACATGTTCTCCCATTTGCAGATGCTGCAGAACTCCTACTACGACAACACCAAGATCGGCCAGCTGATGAGCCGCATCACGACCGACCTGAACGACGTGACGGAGTTCGCGCACCATTTCCCGGAGGAAATCTTCATCGCGATTATCAAGATCACGGTGTCGTTC